>NZ_JBWQEV010000002.1:0-558809 GCF_056640955.1 Parabacteroides sp. KHUB-02
GACCAGCATTGCAAGCTATCTCAGTAACATTATAGCAGAGCATATAGAACTTAACAT
The DNA here is from genome assembly GCF_056640955.1 of Parabacteroides sp. KHUB-02. Taxonomy (NCBI): domain Bacteria; kingdom Pseudomonadati; phylum Bacteroidota; class Bacteroidia; order Bacteroidales; family Tannerellaceae; genus Parabacteroides; species Parabacteroides sp. KHUB-02. The sequence continues at coordinate 58 of NZ_JBWQEV010000002.1, forward strand.
TGAGGAGATAACTCAACTTTATAAAGAACGATTTTCACCACCTAAAATTTAACAACTATGACAACAACCATTTTTTATATATCAGTTAAGGCAGTATCAGCAACCTATATATTATACAAAGTATGGAATATGATTTTCAGTCAGCGAATGTATGACTTCTGGAATATGTTACACAATTGGGCTCGTATTGCCCGTATCAGATTGTGGAAGTATCGAAAGAAACGGATGGAAGAGAAAGCGAGGAAGGACAGGCGAAAAGCCAGAATGCAAAGACCTATGTTGCATAAGGTACAGCCTGAAGAGCAAGCATTTCAACCTTCATCTTATTCTGATTTGGAAGCTCAAGCAATAGTAGAGGAACTTGCCAAGAGATTTGAAGACACTTCACAAGATGAAACATTGAAGTCACCCGTAGAAGAAAAGCCCAAGCCTAAAATCAAACCTATGGTTTTTGATGATCCGAATGAGGTTATGGGTAAGTCCAATATTATCTATTATGAAGACCCTGAAGTCGCTCGCAAGACTCCGACACGTTCAATAGACCTCAAGCAGATTGAGCTACCTGTTGATGAAGATGTCAATCCGGAAGATGTTGAGGATAATTTTGTACCGCAGAAAAGATTGTCGCAAGAGGATATGAAGGAATTGATGTCTTCCGAGTCTATTCCTGATCCGGAATTTTCGGGAGCCTGTACTTTTGAAGAGTTGGGTAATGTAGCAGATGTCTTATTGAATAGGACTACAGATAAGGAAAAGATTATGGATGCCGCAGAGACCTTATATAAACTTCAAGATTCCGACATCTATCATTTTTACACTACTTCTATCAGTACGGAAAAGCAAGTGGATAGATTGCTAAAGGATAATCTTGATGGTGCAGGTCGTAGGCTGAATGGTATGCAATCAGAGCGTATTGCGGTTGATTGGAATAAATTTATGTAATAAACATTCTTTTTTTCATTGTTTATATATTTGGTTAACTGGGCTGGCACTCCGATGTGAATCGGGGTGTCAGTGTTTATATGTGTATTCAGCTACTCCAATTAACAAGTAAGGCAAGTATCGTAATGCCTCGTGCATTATGATTCTTGCCTTACTATTAGTAAATTAAATAAGATTTATTTGTTAAGTAACCACTCTGTAGCAGGAACAACATTTATGGTGTAACCATCCTCCTCAATTGTTTCTTGTTCTTCAAAGGTTACAAGCGTAAGATTATTGCACTTTAGTTTCTTGGCTGCATTCTTCAAACCTCTAATCTCTCTATTGCGTGTCTTTTCAGTAGAGATATCGTATGATACCTGTATCAACTCTTGTACATTGCCATCTTTTGCTATAACAAAATCAACTTGCGAAGATGTTTCCTTATAGTAGAAAACATCACAAAAGAGTGGCTTATAGCGACGCATCAGCTCAATGCATACTATATTCTCCAACTTCCAGCCGAGATTTTCCAATGAGAAATTATCCTCGCGTTCTGTGACAAATGCAGTATCCACTACATAAACCTTTTCGTTTCTTACACGATCTTTACTTTTATATGAGAAACGATTTACTCCTACCAATAGAAAAGCCTCTTTAAGGTAGGAATAATAGTTCTCAGCCGTATGATTTGATACTCCGAATAATTCTCCTACCGTTTTTGCGACAAATTCCTGACAATAATTATCGGCAAGATAAGCTGCGATTCTTCGTAATGCTTCCACATTGCGAACTTTGAAACGTTTTGCTATATCATTCTTGATGATGGCATCCAATAATCCGTTAATGTAACCTCTACGATTACTTTCATTGAACAATTCTGGGAATCCACCTTGTAGAAGATATTCATGTAGGGTACTTTTGCGAATACCCTTCGCTTTTGTTGATAGCGAAGTGGTATCTATATTTTTCATTGCACAATACTCGGAGTATGAGAAAGGATAGAGTTCTACCTTATTATTTCTTCCTGTCAGATGTGTACTTAATTCCTTACTGAGTAATTTAGAATTAGAACCTGTAATAAATAGATGCATTTTCTGGCGAAGCAATCGATTGACAAACAATGGCCAGCCTTCTATATTCTGTATCTCATCAAGGAACAGATATTTGAACTCTCCATAAGTCATATATAATGCTTCAAGCAAATGGTCTAAATCACTTGCCTTCATATCCTCCATTCGGTCATCATCAAAGTTTACATAGGCAAAGTCAATCCCCTTTTGCTTAAGGAACATTTCGCATAATGTTGATTTTCCACATCGTCTGACACCTATCACAACCTGAGCTCGATTGCTCTTTAAGTCAAGTTGTGATTCTTCAGGACGTAGGCACAACTCCGAGTAATCATTCGCTAGCAACTCCTCACGCTGGTCTGCTACTATTGATAGTAATGTCTGAGTATTCATAATTCATATTATTTTACTGCAAAAATAATTCTATTTCCATAAAACAGCAAATCTTTCGCAATCTATTTCCATAAATAATGCGATTTGTTTATTTCTATTTCCATAAATAGTGCAAATTATCATTTTCTATTTCCTTCACTCTTCGATTTGGTACAAATAGTGCAAATTATCATTTTCTATTTCCAATTCACTTTCGGTACAAAATCTATTTCAAATTTGGCACATCATTTATAACTCCTCACGACCTCTTTTCACCCCAAAATCCACCCTTCAAAACACCCCAACTATGACATCTGATGACACGTTATGACGTGTATAGACCGATTTGAAAATCAATGGATTAAGTGCTATATATTCGCAGTCGAAATCACTTTTTGTATAACTAAAAAACATTTCGACGTATGAAGAAAAAAGTATTATTCGCAGCAGCATTTATGCTTGCAACAGTAGGTGCTTACGCACAGGGTAACGGTATCGCAGGTATCACCGAGGCTACCAACATGGTAACATCGTATTTCGATCCCGGTACCAAGTTGATTTACGCAGTGGGAGCCGTAGTCGGTCTTATCGGCGGCGTGAAGGTCTATTCGAAGTTCTCTTCGGGCGACCCCGATACCTCGAAGACCGCAGCCTCTTGGTTCGGTGCCTGTATCTTCCTCATTGTAGCCGCCACTATTCTCCGTTCATTCTTCCTCTGATTATGGCGGTCTATCAAATCAACAAAGGGATTGGTCGTAGCCCCGAGTTCAAGGGGCTACGCAGCCAATACCTCTTCATCTTCGCCGGCGGTCTGCTCGCCATACTCATTGCCTTTATGGTGCTGTATATGGCAGGCGTGAACCAATGGATATGTATCGTACTGGGAGTCATCTCCGCTTCGGTACTTGTCTGGGCGACCTTCCACCTGAATGCCAAGTATGGCGAGTGGGGCTTGATGAAGATACAGGCTGCAAAGAACCATCCCCGCTACATCATCAACCGCAAACGATTCTTGCGATTGATTATTCCTAACCTCAAAAACAGAAAGTCATGAGAAATGTAATGAAAGCAGCTACCCTCGAAAGCAAGTTCCGATTCTTTCGGTTGAGCACGACTGCATCATCAGCAAGGATGCCGACATCACGGTCTGCTATCGTGTGGAGCTTCCCGAACTCTTCACCGTCACACAGGCGGAGTATGAGGCGATACACTCGGCATGGGTCAAGGCGGTCAAGGTCTTGCCGAACTACAGTATCGTGCATAAGCAGGACTTCTTCATTGAGGAGAGCTACACACCCGAGTTGCAGAAGGAAGATATCAGTTTCCTATCTCGTTCCTTCGAGCGACACTTCAACGAGCGTCCTTACCTGAAGCACACTTGTTATCTGTTCCTCACCAAGACCACCAAGGAGCATAGCCGCACGACCAGCAGTTTCAATGCCCTTACCCGTGGCTTCATCATCCCGAAGGAGATGCAGGACAAGGAGGCGGTAAGTCGATTCCTGGAGTGCTGCGAGCAGTTCGAGCGTATCATCAACGACAGCGGATTCATCACGCTCACCCGTCTTACGGGCGATGAGATTACAGGCACAGAGTCAAGTGCGGGCATCATCGAGAAATACTTCTCGCTCTCGCAGGAGGATACCACCTGCTTGCAGGACATCACCCTCGGAGCTGGCGAGATGAAGATTGGCGACAACTACCTCTGCCTGCATACGCTCTCCGATCCCGAAGACCTGCCGACAAGCGTGGCTACCGACAGCCGTTACGAGCGTCTCTCAACAGACCGTAGCGATTGCCGCCTCTCGTTTGCCGCACCTATCGGAGTGTTGCTCACCTGCAACCACATCGTGAACCAGTATCTCTTCATAGATGACTCTGCGGAGATGCTGCGTAAGTTCGAGCAGACAGCACGCAATATGCACTCGCTATCGCGTTACAGTCGCTCCAACCAGATTAACCGCGAGTGGATTGAGGAGTACCTGAACGAGGCACATAGCCAGGGGCTGACGGCTATCCGTGCCCATAGCCAGGGGCTGACGGCTATCCGTGCCCATTGCAATGTCTTCGCGTGGAGCGATGACAGGGAAAAACTGAAGCGTGTGAAGAACGATGTAGGCAGTCAGCTCGCCTTGATGGAGGCCAAGCCCCGACACAATACGGTGGATACACCGACACTATTCTGGGCTGCTATCCCCGGCAATGCAGGCGATTTCCCTGCCGAGGAGTCCTTCTACACCTTTATCGAGCAGGCACTATGCCTCTTCATTGAGGAGACCACAGGACAGGATTCACTCTCTCCGTTCGGTATGCGTATGGTGGACCGCTTGACGGGCAAGCCTATCCATCTGGATATTTCGGATTTGCCTATGAAGCGTGGTATCATCACCAACCGCAACAAGTTCATTCTCGGTCCTTCTGGCAGTGGAAAGTCCTTCTTCACCAACCATATGGTAAGGCAGTATTACGAGCAAGGTACGCATGTGTTGCTTGTCGATACGGGTAATTCTTATCAGGGGTTGTGTAACCTTATCAATGCACGCACGCATGGCGAGGACGGCATTTACTTCACTTATGAGGAGAGTGATCCGATAGCCTTCAATCCTTTCTATGTCGAGGATGGTGTGTTCGACATTGAGAAAAAGGAGTCCATCAAGACACTTATCCTTACGCTGTGGAAAAGGGACGATGAGCCACCGACGAGAGCCGAGGAGGTGGCACTCTCCAATGCCGTGAACCTCTTCTTGGAGCGAATACGCACCGACAAGAGCATCAAGCCCTCGTTCAACACCTTCTATGAGTTTATCCGTGACGAGTATCAGGAGATACTTAAAGAGAAGCGTACACGCGAGAAGGACTTCGATGTATGGGGATTCCTCAATGTCTTGGAGCCTTACTACAAAGGTGGCGAGTATGATTTCCTACTGAACTCCGATAAGCAGCTGGACTTGCTCAACAAGCGGTTTATCGTCTTCGAGTTGGATAACATCAAGGACAACAAGGTACTCTTCCCGATAGTGACCATCATCATTATGGAGACCTTCATCAACAAGATGCGTAGGCTGAAAGGTATCCGCAAGATGATTCTCTTGGAGGAGGCTTGGAAAGCCATCAGCAAGGAGGGCATGGCCGAGTACCTGAAGTACCTCTTCAAGACCGTGCGTAAGTTCTTCGGTGAGGCGGTTGTGGTGACGCAGGAGGTCGAGGACATTATCTCTTCCTCTATCGTCAAGGGTACCATCATCAACAACAGCGACTGCAAGATTCTTCTCGACCAGCGTAAGTATGTAAACAAGTTCGATGAGATACAGGCTTTGCTCGGTCTCACCGACAAGGAGCGTGCACAGATTCTCTCCATCAACCTCTCCAATGCTCCCGGCAGGAAGTACAAGGAGGTGTGGATAGGTCTTGGCGGAGCACAGTCGGCAGTCTATGCCACGGAGGTATCCCCCGAAGAGTATTACTGCTACACTACCGAGGAGACCGAGAAGCTGGAGTTGCAGCGACTCACCGAGAAGTTGGACGGCAATATCGAACTCGCCATCAAGCAGCTTGCCGAGAGCAAGCGAAGTAAGTAACCCATTTATTCACCCTTTAATTCGTAACAGTATGAGATTGAAAATTTTTATGCTCTGTCTGGTGGCTCTCTTTGTCAGCCAGACATCGAGGGCACAGTGGGTGGTGACAGACCCAGGTAACCTCGCACAAGGCATCATCAATGCCACGAAGAACATCGTACATACATCATCTACGGCAAGTACGATGATTCAGAACTTCCAGGAGACAGTAAAGATCTACAAGCAGGGAAAGGAGTACTACGATGCTCTGAAGAAGGTGAAGAACCTTGTCCGCGATGCACGCAAGGTACAGCAGACCATCCTGCTTGTGGGCGACATTACCGACATCTATGTAAACAGCTTTGAGCGTATGCTGAACGACCCCTATTTTACGGTGGAGGAACTCAGTGCCATAGCTTTGGGATATACGAAACTGCTCGAAGAGAGTGCCCACCTCTTAAATGACCTTAAATCGGTGGTCAATGAGAACGGGCTCTCGATGAGCGACAAGGACCGTATGGATATCATCGACAAGTGTTACAGCGAGATGCTCCAATACCGTGGACTTGTGCAGTACTACACCAACAAGAACATCGGGGTATCCTACCTAAGAGCGAAGAAACAGAACGATGTTGACCGTGTGATGTCCCTCTACGGCTCGCCGAGTGAACGCTATTGGTAAACCTGAAACCCTACGACTATGGTACTATTAGCAGTAAACTTTGACAATCTGCATCAGATACTCCAGAATCTGTATGTGGATATGATGCCCCTCTGTTCGCAGATGACGGGTGTCGCCAAAGGACTTGCCGGATTGGGTGCTCTCTTCTATGTCGCCTATCGTGTCTGGCAGTCGTTGGCAAGAGCCGAGCCTATAGATGTCTTTCCGCTCCTGCGTCCCTTTGCTCTCGGATTGTGTATCATGTTCTTTCCGACCTTGGTGTTGGGTACGCTCAACAGCGTAATGTCGCCCATCGTGACGGGAACGCACAGAATCCTTGAAACGCAGACCTTCGATATGAACGAGTATCGTAGGCAGAAGGATAAGCTGGAATTTGAGGCGATGAAACGCAATCCCGAAACGGCCTACCTCGTGGATAAGGAGTCCTTTGACAACAAGCTCGATGAGCTGGGAGCGTTGGATGCGATTGAGGCTTGCGGAATGTATGTGGATCGCGCGATGTACAATATGAAAAAGGCTGTTCAGAACTTCTTCCGCGAACTGTTGGAGCTGATGTTCAATGCCGCAGCACTTGTCATAGACACGCTGAGAACATTCTTCCTCATCGTCCTCTCGATACTCGGACCCATATCCTTTGCGATAGCCTGTTGGGACGGCTTCCACGCCTCGCTCACGCAGTGGTTTGTCCGATACATAAGCATCTATCTGTGGCTGCCCGTGAGCGACCTTTTCAGTAGCGTGCTTGCACGCATACAGGTACTGATGCTACAGAAGGACATCGAGCAGTTGTCCGATCCCAACTTCATCCCCGACGGGTCGAATGCGGTCTATATCACCTTCCTCATTATCGGCATCATCGGGTATTTCACCATTCCGACAGTGGCCAACTGGATAATCCAGGCTGGCGGCGGTGCAGGTAACTACGGCAGAAATGTAGCCCAGACAGCGAGCCGCACGGGATCGATAGCAGCAGGTGCGACAGGTGCCGCAATCGGCAACATCGCAGGAAGATTACTTAAACGATAACCTATTAAACAGTATTCAAATGGAATTCAAATCACTTAAAAACATCGAGACCGGCTTCAGGCAGATACGCTTCTTCGGCATTGCCTACCTCTTTGTCTGTGCTTCGCTTGTGGGCTTCTCGCTTTGGAAGGCATACAGCTTTGCCGAGGCGCAACGACAGAAGATATATGTCCTTGACGAGGGCAAGTCGCTGATGCTGGCTCTCTCGCAGGACTTGGAGCAGAACCGTCCTGTGGAGGCAAGGGAGCATGTGAAGCGTTTCCACGAACTCTTCTTCACGCTTGCACCCGACAAGAGTGCCATCGAGGGTAATATCCAGAGGGCAATGTTTCTGAGCGACCGCTCGGCATATGAGCACTACAGCGACCTTGCGGAGCAGGGGTATTACAACCGTATCATCTCAGGCAATGTAACCCAGCGTATCGAGGTAGATAGCATAAGCTGCAACTTCAACCACTATCCCTACGAGGTGGTGACATACGCAAGACTATCCATCATCCGCGAGAAGAGTATCACCGAGCGTAGCCTAGTGACCAAAGGGCGACTTCTCAACTCCACACGCAGTGACAACAACCCTCACGGATTCATCTTCGAGGCGTTCCGTGTGGTGGAGAACAAGGACCTGAGAGTCTATGACAGATAACCCAATTATTCACCAATAACATTTACAGCGATGAAAAAGTACATTCAAAAAATCAAGGATTCAATCAACAAGTCTTGGAACAACAAGACATCGAAGACCAAACGCCTTATCATCTACGGCCTCCTGCTGGCATATTCGGGATTTGCCCTCTATGTAATCTTTATGCCTGCTCCCGATTACGGGTATGAGGAGTATGTCAGAAGTGAGCCGCCTGCCACCAATCTGATTATCGAGGAGGAGGTAACTCCTGCCGACAGCCTCTCGGATGAGAAGATACGGGAGATGGAAGAGTTCTTTAACCAATTTAATTCAGAGAGCTATGAGTAACGATGCTAACGCTCTAAAAAGAAAGGAGCAAATCAAGAAGATTCTTGTGTATGGCGGAATGGTTATGCTATGTCTTGTGTCATTCTACTTCATCTTCAAACCATCAAAGGAGCAGGTACAGGCGGAACAGCAGAAGGTAGGCTTCAACGCCGAACTTCCCGACCCGCGAGGTGCAGGCATCGAGGCGGACAAGATTGCTGCATACGAGTTGGAGGATATGCGTGTCAAGCAGGAGCAGAAGATGCGTACCCTTGAGGACTTTACGGCAATGACCACCGATGACGAGGAGGAAGAGGTGGTCGAGATACCCGAAGAGCCGAGATACACAGGCGGTGGCTCGTCCTATCGAAGTGGTAGTAGCAGTCGCAGTAACTCGTTCTCATCTTCCACATCTGCCTACAATGACATTAACGCCACACTCGGCAGTTTCTACGAAGAGCCGCGTGAAGATCCCGAAAAGGAGGCTCTGAAAGCGGAGCTTGAAGAGTTGAAGCAGTCAATGGCACAACAGCAGAACAGCCAGCCGACATATGCCGATCAGGTGGCACTCTTGGAGAAGTCATACGAGCTTGCAGCGAAGTATATGCCAAGCAATACAGCCGCCACCTCCGAGGGCGCAGCCGAGGAGGTGGAGAGCACCACACGAAGCGGCAAGGCGAAGGCACAGCCCGTAGGTCATGTAACGACTCCCGTAGTGTCGGCACTCGCTCAGCCTGTGAGTGACTCGGCGATGATAGCAAGGCTGTCGCAATCCGCAGGCGGAGGTTTTCATACCGCCGTGGGTGAAGCACCTGCCGAGACTTCACGAAACACCATCAAGGCGTGCGTGCATGGCGACCAGACCATCACAAGCGGTCAGAGTGTGCGACTGCGACTCTTGGAGGCAATGCGTGTCGGGAAGTATGTACTGCCACGAAACACCCTCATCACGGGTGAAGGCAGCATCAAAGGCGAAAGGCTCGACATAGAGATTCTTCAGGTGGAGCATAACGGAACAATCATTCCCGTAGAACTTACCGTCCACGACAATGACGGACAGGCGGGAATCTTCATACCCGGCTCCATGGAGGCAAGTGCGGCAAAGGAGATGGCAGCAAATCTGGGACAGAACCTCGGAACAAGCATATCCATCACCAACCAGTCTGCCGGAGACCAACTGCTATCCGAAGTAGGTCGTGGTGCCATACAGGGCGTGTCGCAGTATATCTCCAAGAAGATGCGTGAAGAGAAGGTACACCTCAAATCAGGATATACCCTGATGCTTTATCAAAACAATCAATAACCCATTAAAACATTAAAGACATGAAAAAGATTTTTGTAATGCTTGCCCTCACGATGGGCGTTGTAAGTGCCAATGCACAGTCGGTTGATTCAACCGCAGTAACTAACACGGTAGCCGGTGATGTTACCCTCACTACGGACATCTATCCACAGCAGGAGGATGGTGACATCTATCACGGTTTGACAAAAAAACTGACCTTTGACCGTATGATTCCGCCTTACGGCTTGGAGGTGACATACGACAAGACTACTCACATCATCTTTCCTGCAGCAGTACGCTATGTCGATCTTGGCTCGCCTAACCTTATCGCTGGCAAGGCCGACGGCTCGGAGAATGTGATTCGTGTGAAGGCTACGGTAAAGAACTTCCGCGATGAGACCAATATGTCGGTGATTACTGAGAGTGGCAGTTTCTACACCTTCAATGTGAAGTACTCGGATGAGCCTCTGCTCCTGAATATCGAGATGAAGGACTTTATTCACGATGGCAGTGAGGTGAACCGTCCCAACAATGCTCTCGACATCTATTTGCAAGAGCTTGGCAGTGAGTCGCCTAAGTTGGTACATCTTATCAGCAAGGCTATCCACAAGGACAACAAACGCCACATCAAGCACATCGGCAGCAAGGCTTTCGGCATCCAGTATCTGTTGCGTGGACTCTACACCCACAATGGTTTGCTCTACTTCCATACGCAGGTGAAGAATACATCGAATGTGCCTTACGAGGTGGACTTTGTGACCTTCAAAATTGTGGATAAGCAGGTGATGAAGCGTACAGCCATTCAGGAGCAGGTCATCTTTCCTCTGCGTGCATACGACTATGCCACAACCGTTGCGGGCAACAAGGATGAGCGTACCGTATTTGTCTTCGACAAGTTCACCATCCCTGCCGACAAGGTGCTTGTGGTGGAGATGCACGAGAAGAGCGGTGGCAGACACCAGACCTTCACCGTTGAGAGTGAGGACATTGTAAGAGCAAAGGTAATCAACGAACTTAAAGTGAAGTAACCATGAAAAAGTATCTGTTTCTACTTGTTGCAGTCGTATCGCTTGCCCTGTCATCAGGGCAGGCATACGCCCAGCGTTATCTCCCGAAGATGAAGGGTGTGGAACTCAGAGGCGGCTTTGTAAACGGCTCAAAATCTCCGCTAAACTACTACACGGGAATAGCGATGTCGGGATATACCAAGAAGGCTAACCGCTGGGTGGTGGGTGCAGAATATCTGCTCAAAAACTACGACTATCGGGGTACATCCATTCCTCGCGCCCAGTTCACAGCCGAGGGCGGTTACTACCTGAAGTTCCTGTCCGATCCTACAAAGACCTTCTTCCTCTCTATCGGTGGCTCTGCTTTGGCAGGCTACGAAACGGTGAATTGGGGCGACAGACTACTACACGACGGCTCTACGCTGCTTGCCAAGGATGCCTTTATCTATGGCGGTGCCATCACCCTTGAATTGGAGAGTTATATAACAGACCGTATTGTACTGCTTGCCAATGTGCGTGAGCGTGTCCTCTGGGGAGGCTCACTCGGCAAGTTCAGCACTCAGTTCGGCTTAGGTGTCAAGTTTATTATCAATTAAAATTAAAAACGTTATGAAAAAGTTATTTTCCTATATGATGGTTTGCGGTGCCATGATGACCGCAGTATTGGGCTTCACATCTTGCGAGGATGACCTCGATGTTCAGCAAACCTATCCTTTTACGGTTGAGACAATGCCTGTACCCAAGCGATTGGTGCAGGGCGAGACAGCGGAGATACGCTGCGAGATTGTGCGTGAGGGGTGTTTCTCAGATACTCGCTACACGATTCGTTACTTTCAGCCCGATGGCGAGGGAACATTGAGAATGGATGATGGTATGGTATTACTCCCGAATGACCGCTATCCGCTTGACAGAGATGTGTTCCGTCTGTACTATACCTCGGAGTGTGAGGACCAGCAGACGATAGATGTCTATTTCGAGGATAACCATGACCAGGTGTATCAACTTACATTCACTTTCAACAACGAGGCGAAGGAGGAAGAGGATACCACAGAGGGTAACACTATTACTCCCATAGGAACTATCGTCTCTCCAATCAACATCAATCCTTAACCAACGGTGGCAGGCACTCGCTTGTCGGGTGTCTGCCGCCATAACCAATCACTAAAAGAGAATCTATGAGAATAAAGTTGATGATTATATGTCTGACCCTGCTTTGCGGATATGCCAAGGCACAGACACGAGGTGGCGACTCTTCGCCACCACTACCCAAGGAGGTTTCAGCGGAACTGTTCGACAAGGCGGTAGGACTCATCAAGGAGTTTGAGGGGTGGCACGACCACACCAAGCACCCGTACATCGGTTACGGTCATAAACTGCTTCCACACGAAAACCTGACAGCCGATATTACCGAAGCACAGGCCGATTCGTTGCTCAGAGCCGACCTATTGGAGCGATACAAGTATTTCCGACAGTATGGGAAAGATGCTCTTTTGTTATCCGAAATTTCGGATAAGAGCAATTATCCAAACCAAAATATTATCCCAACTTGACTTTTTATTGTATTGAATATCAGTAAATTGTTATATTTTAGTAGCAGATAATAAAGAGTGATTGTTCCATTATTCAAGAACAGTCACTCATTTATTACTAAGTATTATCTCAATCCAAGAACTGTTGCTAATGAATCTTTATTTCTGATTTTCTTATATTTCTTTTCAACGCCTAAAGTCAGATTGTCTTCCATAGAGCATAAAGCTTGTACCATTTGTTCTGATGAAACTCCTACGTATTTCATTGTCGTTTCGATGCTCTCATGCCCCAATAGTTTTTGTATCTGCGCCAAGTTTACACCGTCTTCCAACCAATGGGTAGCCCGTGCATGCCGAAAACTATGGCAATGAAAATCCGCAGGAATTTCAAGTAGCCCCTGAGACGCAATTCTAACATACATTTTCAACCGCTTGCTAATCGCTTCTGAAGTGATTTTTTTGTTTGCATGGCCATATATGGGGAAAAATACAAAATCAGAAGGTAACGGATTGGCCGGATGGAACAACTTCACATAATGTTTCAGTATTTTTACCATGCTGTTCAACAAATAAATGGTACGTTGTTTATTCCCTTTACCCAAAACAAGAATGTAACTTTTCGTTTCATCCAGGTGCAGTGCCGACAGCCTTAATGATAATATTTCATCTATTCTTGTTCCGGTACTATATAAAAGATTGAACAAGGCAAAATCCCTCTTACCTATCAATGTCCGTGTATTGATGCTTGCAAAAATCCGTTTGATTGTATCTTTTGTGATTACTTCCACTTGTTTTTTAGGTTGCTGCATTCTTTTTATTTCAGCGGCATCACAATCATATTTTATGAATTGGATTTTCTTGTGCGCAAGGAAACGGAGGAAATTTTTCAATATGGAGAGACGATGATTGCATGTTTGCGGGCTGCATTTTCTTACTTCTTTCAGCCATGCAATCCATTCTTCAATCCAGTCCTTACGGAAGCATTCCCCACAAATGGTATTTGATGTGACTCCCTTCGAGGATTCAAGGAAATCTATATAGATTCCCATTCCCTCTCCGTATGATTTTAAAGCGTTATGGCTCAGATTCCTTATACACGGAAGATAAACCGTATGCCACTCATGGATGGCATCGGCGATAATTGAATGTTCTGCTTTAGTCTTCATATTCAAAATAGTCGTTTAAATCAGGTAAAAGTTCTTCATACCCACCTCCTGTCAGATTTTCCAACTGGTGTGCAAACAGCGGTACAAGCCTGTAATAATATAATGTGTTTTGAATGTAACGGTGTCCCATGGAACGGCTGAGATATAAGAGTTTGTCCATCCATTCAATGCCGCAGTGATCCCAACCGTTTATGTTCACGACCGCATAGTGACTGCGAAAATCATATGCTCTTGCGTGTGCCGTACTGACTTTCTTCCATACTTTCTTAAAACTTGCCGTTACCCATTCTCCGGAATATGGTTTGTCGTACTCGTTAGGAAAGAATATCTTTCTTCCGGGCATGAGATTTTCCATTTTGACATTATACATCTGCAATAGCGACCACATGGATTCGTGCAAGGCAGCCCGATGTTCATCTATGCTCTTTGTGTATCTTATATTTATAACACCGGATTGCAAGTCCACGTCTTCTACTCTGAGCAGACGGGCTTCTGTTGTACGCATCCCTGTACTGTACAAAAGTCGGAAAAAGACCGGAACTTCCACTTTCATAAGCGCAGCCCTCATGTCACGGCAATTTATTGGAGGTTCGAGATTGTCCGCTTCATTAAAGAATCTTGCAAGCTCTTCTGGAGTAAACGGATGTGGTTCGAATGATGTGACATTGACTCTTGGAATGGTGGATGGAAGAGGAATATTTACGAAACCACGGCTATTCGCATATTTCAGAAATCCTCTGACACCTACAATTCTGTTATTGCATGACTTTGCGGATTCCGTTTTTTTCTTCTTGCAATAATCAAGGACAATTTCTTCTGTAAGAGCTTCGGCTGACGGATAATTTTGGGCGCAGAAGTCATTGAAACGGCGAATCTTGTCCATTGTCCGCCTACTGAATTTTCCAGAGGCTCTTTTGTAAAGTTCATATTTCTTGACTATATGGGATATTGCGGAATAAGAGTATGGCTGTTCTGAAACAAGAGTACGCTTTGGCTTAGGTGTGTATTTTATGTCCGGAGGATATGATGGCAATTTGAACGGTGCCCCATATTTCGACCGGATATAACGGATGAAGCGCCTCAAAATAATGCATCGGTTACGGTTTGTATAATAGCTTTCCTTATCTGTCCTTGATGCCCATCCGGAGATAATATCATCCGACAGCACTCCGCCATGATTCATACAGTACTTGGCGAAAGAGTTCAGGTATATGCGGGTTATATAGTCACATTTTCCGATACCAGAGATGAAATTGACATATTCAGACATCAAATCTGCAAATTGGGGTAGATGTGAATCTGTTTTCATTCGAACAACTCCTTTCTTATTGGATAACATTCAATATTGATTCCGCATTCTCTCAGATGAGGGATGTCAGCATCTATATATGGGACTATAGATGAAGAACAGATATGTCCTAAAATATGGCTGATGACCCTAATCTCGGTACCTTTACCAAGTAATTTAGAGGCGAGGTTGTGCCGAAATACGCTGACTCCACGCCCGGATTCACCTTTTCTAAGGTTTAGTTTCTCAAAGACTGTATTGACAATGGTGCCGATACTTTTGTTCTCCAACCTTTCTGTCGCATTCTTCTTGTTGGGAAACAGATACACGGATCCGGCCTCATTGTCCCGTTCATTACGTATGTAATCAAACAATGAGTTTCCAACATGAGGAAGAAGGGGCAACACTATCGGATTACCAGTCTTTTCCTGGACGAAGCTGACTCGTTCCTTCTTCCAATCTATGTCTGTCAATTTCAAGTTGGCAATGTCGCATCCTCTTATGCCAGTATATAAGGCCAATGAAACTATAGCTTTTTCCCTGAAAGTCAAAATATTGTTAGAGTCTGACAAAGCATTTTTTATCACATTGATTTCATCATCCTTAAGATAGTTGAAGTTTTTCCTTTCATATTTCAAATCAGGGAAATAACCTAATACTTTTTTCATGTCGTATAAATCCCCCAACTCTTTAAGGGCTGACGCTATGTGACCGCAATATGTCCTTGAACGCTTTTGCTGTTCTTCTTTAAGGAAAAAGGACAAAACATGTTCTTCTTTGATTTCATCCAATGAAGAGACGTGGAACTTTTGCATCTCAAAAAGGAACATTGTAACGGCATCGGTTTCCATTTTTACTGTGGACTTCTTTTTATGTTCTGCGGCACGTTTCCGGTAAATGTCTATAACTTTCTGAAAACTGGGGTTAAGCATATTATACCTGGAAGGATAGCATAACGGAACAAAGGACTTCTTGTCCGGGTAGTGCCCAAATTCATCATATGCTTGGATAGTACGTAAATGCATCATCCTAAGATCCAATGTCGCTTTTGTATATCCCCTTGTACGGATAAACTTTTCTGCAAATTGTTCATACGAATGAAAACATCCTTCATGTTCAAAAAGAAGTCTTAAAACAAATTTTACTCCTTTGATGTACTGAATGTCATAACCACGGGAAACGAGGTTGTCCAGTAACTTCTTCTGGCTTAATTTTAACTGTGCTATATTCATATTCTTCCTATTGGCTTTAGTGCCATTAGCAAAGATATAGGAATGTATTATCCAAACCTATTCATCCTATAACAGAATGATTTACAGAATAAAAAACTGTATTTTTAGGATAATGCTGGGGTTTGGATAACTGCTATTATCCGAAATTTCGGATAAGAGCAA
Organism: Parabacteroides sp. KHUB-02; assembly: GCF_056640955.1. NCBI lineage: Bacteria > Pseudomonadati > Bacteroidota > Bacteroidia > Bacteroidales > Tannerellaceae > Parabacteroides > Parabacteroides sp. KHUB-02. Next base: position 16,304 of record NZ_JBWQEV010000002.1, read on the forward strand.
CGAATCATGTAATAACCCACATAGAGCACCTGATTGAGGATGCCGGAAATGAGATAGAAAGAATAGCCGATGAAGAAAAGAATATTGATAGTAGAGGATAATATAACCCTTTCGCAGATAGTAAAAGACTGGCTGGAGCGTGAAGGATATGCTGTGGCGACTGCAATAGACGAACCTTATGCCCGTAAGTTATTACGTAAGGAATCGTTCGATCTGATACTCTCAGATGTGCGTTTGCCACAAGGTGACGGTATATCACTTCTTGAATGGATCAATAAGGAGAAGATGGATATCCCATTTGTGATAATGACCGAGTATGCATCGGTAACGGATGCAGTCAAGGCAATCAAGATGGGTGCAAAGGACTATCTTGCCAAGCCGGTATTCCACGAGCAGTTGGTGGAAATGGTCAAGGAACTATTGAAACCCGTATCAACTGTTCGCAGTAAGGAGAAGGAACTCTTCAAGCGTACAAGCCCCAAGGCTATGGAAGCTATGAATATGGCGGAGTTGGTTGCACCATCTGATATATCCGTACTTATTCTCGGAGCCAATGGCACAGGTAAAGAGTCCGTTGCCCGAAGCATTCACTTCCATAGCAACCGCAAGGATAAGCCTTTTGTTGCGGTGAACTGCGGTGCCATACCTCATGAGCTGGCTGCTTCTACATTTTTCGGGCACGCAAAAGGTGCGTTCACAGGTGCTGATGCCGACAAGGGTGGTTGTTTTGAAGCCGCCAATGGCGGTACGCTCTTTCTTGATGAGATAGGAACATTGCCATACGATATGCAGTCCTCATTGCTGCGAGTGTTACAAGAGGGAACATTTATGCCAGTTGGCTCAAGTATGGAGCGTGTGGCGGATGTCCGTATCGTGGCAGCGACTAATGAAGATATTGGGAAGGCTATTGCCGAGGGGCGTTTCCGTGAGGACTTGTACCATCGTCTGGGTGAATTTGAGATACGACAACCCTCACTTGCCGAGTGTCCCGAAGATATTTTGCCGCTTGCCAACTTCTTCCGCGAGAAATTCTCAAAAGAACTGCACCGTGAGAGAACAGGCTTTACCGCTGAAGCGGAACGGTTATTGCTCTCACACTCCTGGTCAGGCAATATAAGGGAGTTGCAGAACAAGATTAGGCGTGCGGTATTGATGGCCAAAGATACGCTCATTGACTTTGCAGATTTGAACATTGCACAGGCAAAGCCAATAGATATTCCGGAGGCTCCGCTGTTACCTTTGAAGGATGATGAGATGGAAAAGCAGAGCATCATCAGAGCCTTGCAGTCGTGTGGTGGTGTTAAGACAAAAGCGGCTCAAATGCTCAATGTAGACTCATCTACACTATACCGCAAGATGAAAAAGTATGGTATAAAATGATGATTGTGGGGGCAATATGAACCGCATATCGGCAAAAAGTTGTATCTTTGAGCCGTAAAATTGAAATATCGCGGCGGAACATTCGTTGTTCCTGTCCGTTTATATAGACATAAGTTCGCAAGAATCCCGAACAGAAATCTGGCAGTTGAAGTTAAGGAGAGTATTGCGTATGCTTATGCTATGCCCATGGCATAGCGTGGTGTTACGTACTCTCCTTAGGCCCATGCCAGAGCCTCTGTTCGGATGCGTGATGACCACGCTTCTTTTTTGGACGGAGGTAACGATATGGCAAAGATTCAGATCATAACAGCAGTGACAATGGACGGCTTTCTTCCGAAAGCTGACGAGAACTTAATGCAGTGGGTAATGAATGATGCCAAAGGCTTTCCATATTGGCACGAGCATAGCATATACCGCCTTATGCCTCACTATCCGTTGCTTGACCTGCTTGCCGAGAAACACTCCGACAACAACCAATCCGATACATACATAGCTGAAATATCCGACAAGGATAGCATAGAGCTTCTGCGTGGACTCTCACGCTACAACCTCATTGACGAGATGGTTGTATATATCCTGCCCATCATTGCATGTAAGGGAACTCCCGTATTCGATGACCTTACCCCAAGTCGTTGGAGCGTTCATAAAACCACCTCATTCTCCAACGGGATAACACGCATCATCTATCGCAACTCTTGCATTTTGCAATAGCAGATTGCGAAAAAGTGTTGCATTTTGCAATACTCTAAAAATCCCCAAATTTTACGCTGAAAATTTTTATTTCACTGATACACAATGATGTATCGGTGTCTTTTCGTGTCATTCCATGTCATTGGCACGCGGGATGCCATTTAATAAGTATAACCTGTTGCGCAACACGGTGTAGTAACCCGATTATTCACACTTAAACAGATTATACGATGTTACAGATAAATAGTGAAACCGCCCACAAGATGTTCATCCAACTGATGGAACGCTTCGATAAGATTGAGAAGATGCTGGAGCGACAGAACAAAATGAAGGAGTGTCTCGATGGCGACACGCTGCTGGATAACTACGACCTGAGCAAACTGCTTGGCGTGACTCACCGTACCCTTGCTCGCTACCGCCAGAAGAAACTTATCCGCTACTATATGATAGACGGACGCACATACTACAAGGCTTCCGAGGTCAAGGACTTCTTCGAGCAGAAGGGCTTGCCACTTCCGGCAAGTATGAGAAATAATCCCAATGTCTAACCTCATAACAAGTATGGAATATGGAAATCGTATGTATAGATAAGAAGGCATTTGATGAGATATGCAGCCATTTCAGCGAGTTTGAGGATAGAGTGAACAGATTGTGTGCTACCCGTAAGGATCTTGGACTCAAGAACTGGATGGATAACCAGGATGTGTGCCAGATACTTCGCATCTCGAAGCGAACACTGCAAGTGTACCGAGAGAAGGGCTTGATACCGTTTGCACGCATCAAGCACAAGATATTCTACAAACCCGAGGATATTCAGAGATTTATTGACAGTACTTATCACCCCATTAATAAGAAGAGATTATGAGCAACTTTTTTATAGACAAGACCGATCCGCATATCGCAGAGATTCTTGAGCGTCTAAGACGAGTAAACAAGATTCTCCACAAGACGGAGACTCTGGTACAACCTACATTGAACAATGAGAGATTCCTTACTGATGAAGAGTTATCCAAGATACTCAGAGTGAGCCGCCGCACATTGCAGGAGTACCGTTCGGCTGGTGCAATACCTTACTACCTTGTTCAGGGCAAGGCTCTTTACAAGGAGTCAGAGATTGAAAAGATTCTCAATGATTCCCATAAACGCTGCGTAGAGGAACAGCGATGGGTATGACCCTAAACAATAGCAACGACCCCAATTGAGGCCGTTGCTATTGTTTTTATACTGTTGTCCGCTTCCATTTGATACATCTCTCAAACTTCAGACCCTCATCTGCGAGTTCTATCTTCTTGTCTGCTGTAACCTCACGCAAGCGTTTCATATCCTCATCAACCTTCTTGTCCGTTACATGGGCATAAATCTGTGTGGTGGTGATGGAGGTATGTCCCATCATCTTACTTACCGTCTCAATAGGTACGCCCAGCGATAAAGTCATGTGAGTTCCGAAATTATGACGAGCTTTGTGGAAGGTCAGATGGAATCCGTACTCTTCACCTAATTCTCCTGTCAATTTAATGAGATATTCACGGCAATAGAGGTTGAAGACTTTATCTCCCTGTCGCTCATGCTTGTACTTTTCGATAATCCGAAGTGGTATATCTAACAGACGAATAGATGATGGTGTGTCAGTCTTCTTACGCTTGATGTGTATCCACCAGCTGCCATCTTCTGCCTGTGTTATATCGTTCACGGATAACCGTCTTAAATCAGCGTATGCCAATCCTGTAAAGGTGGAGAAGATAAACCAATCGCGTACCCGTTGCAATTGGGGCTTATCCACAGGCGTTGACATCAAGGTTTTGAGGTCTTCCAACTTCATATGTCGGCTCTTGCGTTTAGGCAACGGTGGATGCAGACGGCAGTAAGGATCTCTACGCAAAGTGCCCTGACTGACGGCTCGCATTGTCATCTTTTTCAGTCTATATAAGTGTTCGTGTACCGTCTTGGGACTTAGACGGCAATCGCTTTGTAGGAATATCTCAAAATCGTCATAGAACACCTTGTCAAGGCTTCGCAATGTGACATCTTCCACACCCCGTTTCTCCTGAATAAACGCTGCAAGGTGCTTGTATGAGCGTTGGTAACAGTCGTATGTCTCCTTGATTCTATCCACACCAATACGCTTCTTGAACTCCTCGTTATGTTCTCGGAAGAGGGCAAGCAATGTTACTGGCTTCTGACCGATACCCTTGACTGCGTTCTTGACAAGTTCTGCGGTAACAAAGCCTAAACTCTTCTTGATATGATTATAGTGTTCGGTTATCCCCTTGGTAAGTTCGTCAATGGCTCTGTTTACCGTTACGGCATTTTCGCTACGACCATCGGCACGACCCTTGTCGGGATTCCAGATGGCTGGATTCACTGATACTTTCGTACCGATTTGTTCCCATTCAGCATCAATGCTTACTTTACACAATAGTTGGCACATACCATCCTTGCGTACTTTCGTGCGGTTGATGTAGAACAATATGGCAAAGGTGCTGCGACGCTTCGTGTTCTGGTTATCTGTATTCTTGTCTGTTTTCATATATAGTCGTTTTAATGGTTGTCAAATGGCGATTGTAAAGCGTTCACTAATCTTGTTGTCTAATCTCTTGGTATCAGCATTTATCTTGTCATCGGTAACTTTCGCATATATCTGAGTAGTATCCACCCGTGTATGTCCCAGCATTTTGCTGACCGTTTCCAATGGTACACCGTGCGAGAGGGTGATCTCCGTTGCGTATGTATGCCGAGCACTGTGAAAGACGATTCTACGGTTGATACCGCATTTGGCAGCAATTGTCTTCAGGTATTTGTTCACATCGGAATTGCAATACATTGGCAACAGCTTTCCGTTAGGCTCTACATCGCGATACTTATTAAGTATATGTAAGGGAACCTCAAGGAGCGGAACCTCATACTCCACCTTGGTCTTTTTACGGGAAGTTCGTATCCATAGCGTGCCGTTCTCATCCGTAACCAAATCTTCTTTGGTCAGCAAACACATATCTCCATAAGATATTCCGGTGTAGCAAGAGAAGAGGAACAGGTCACGAATGATATAGAGTCTTGCATTATGCAATGGTGTTGTCATCATCAGTTCCAGTTCCTCTGCCGTGAGATACTTCTGTTCACGCTGTGGGCGTTCTGGTTCATAACCCCAGAATGGATTGAAGGTAAGAATACCATCTGCTACGGCTTCATTGATAATGGTTCTGAAAGAGGTTGTAAGATGGACTATCGTACCAAGAGCCAAATGGCAGTCGGTTCGTAAGTGAAGATCATATTTCTCGATAAACGAACGATCCAATGCCGTAAAGGGTATATCGGTCAATTTGTATTTCTCATTGAGGAATTTCTCTACATGCATATAGGCGTACTTGTAAGCACGAAGAGAACCTGCGACACGGTTCACACCTACACGCTTCTCGAAGTTCTTGATGAAGGCGCGGAAATAACTCATCAAGGTCTGCTGCCCCGAAGCCATACCCAAAAGCAGGTACTTGACATCTTCGGCAGTTACTCCTTCTCGTATTGCCGATTGTTCTTGATAGATATGTAGAGCCGAGGCTCTGATCTCGTCTAATTGACGGTTGATTTCGCGTGCTGCGACACTCTTACCAGTAGCACGACCTGAGTGCCACATCGTATGTGGCACAGACATCTTAACGCTGAATGCCGCTTCTGAATACTTGCCGACATTCAGTCTTGCCATTACGGGGCAGTTCCCTTTGGCATCTGCTTCGCTCTTTTTGAGGTAGAACGACACCTTTACATCTGCTTGATTCATAACTCATTTCTTTGGTTGCAAAAATAAATTTTACAGAGTTAATGAATGGCATGTAGAACATAGCGAAACAAGGCAACAAGTACTTGACAATTAATCTCATTCCCGTATTTTTCTTCCAACGAGAAAAAATGATTACCTTTGTTAGTGCAATGATAGAAAAACAAGCGTTCTTTGTGGCTGTTGTAGGGTATGTGCAAGAGATTAAAGATGCTGTTTCTACCAACTTTCCCTTCCATAAAAAGGCAACGGATAGGTAGCAATTCTTTCTCTAATACCCACCATATACGGCTCCTTCTGCCGAAATTAACAATATGGTGAGGTAACACAAAAATGGTATATGTACCAACCACTTATCAAATTTCACCCTCATCCTGCCATTTTTACGCAAGTTCTTCGTATCTTTGCGGCACCATTTCCCCGCCACAATTGAGGGATAACATGAAGGATTCTCATTTTTAATTTTCTCTTTCTAGTTTAGCATACAAATCCATATAGCACTTCACGATAACAGGTAATTTAAATCGCTCAATATTTTCAAGTCCTCTCTTGATGAGATCATCACGATAATGATGATTTTTAATAAGTTTCATGACTCCATTCCTTATACTCTCTATACTATATGGATCCACCAACAAAGCAGCATCACCTGCTATTTCTTTCATAGGTTCCAAATCAGAAGTTAGCACTACTCTTCCTACGGCTTGTCCTTCTATAATTGGCATACCAAATCCTTCATATAAAGTAGGAAAAGAAACTATGTCACAATTTATATACTCCTCCAATATCTCTTGATCCGATAAATCACTTTTATAAATATAATTAACAGAATAAAGCCGAAGCATATCATCTATGTCTTTTCTATATTTTCCTACAATATGCAATTCACAATTAATACCTTTTAATGCAGGTATCAATCGTTCCAGATTTTTATTTTCAGCAGTTCCTATATGTAGAATAATCGGACAATCCTCATTAAACAGCTTGAATTTATAGTTATACTTTGTATCCAATGGATTATATATGACATGTATCTTATCTTTAAAACGAGGAAAATATGCGACAAGCTTCTTTCTCACATCATTTGATATACAAGTTACATAAGACGCTTTTCTCATAGGAAGATAAAACCAAAGCCATTTAAATACCTGTTTTTTAATTCCATGTTCAAAATCAAGGAATCGTGTGTCATGAATAGTCAACACTACTTTTCCTCTACATAAAAGGATTACATAATGCGCATCTCCCGTCAAATGAGTGATTCCATTACATAATCTTCTCGCATAGAGAAGATTTCGCACTAAATTGTGAAGTCGGACTTTAGCATAGGGTAAAAATACATCCCTAACTAAAACATTCTCCTTACACAAACCGGCTTCCACCGTATTGAACACATGCTCTATACTATAATTTAAGCCCGGTTTTCTATAAATATAAAATATACTTTTCATCAGAAACAAAATTGATAAGGAATAAACGGATTATATCTCCCTATAGAATAATAGTCTATACTTCTATAAAGTGACCAAACGAAGTAAACAAGAGCCATAATCATCATTAATTGCTTTACGCCTTTCCCTTTATACCCATGAATCACATAAGAAACAATAAATATTTCATAGATTGTAAAATAGTTAATACCTCTTGATACGATTATCTGAAAATCAGTTCCATTAAATAGCGTATAAATAAGTAATGATAAAAAATACAGATTAAAGGCAAGTGTCAATATACTCTTTTTCTCTTTTTTCAATAGAGGATATGCGATAAACAACCAAAGTGATTTCCGTGCGATTCCAAACAAAGAAGAATTTACACCAGTAGATTCTTTTTCCGCATACTCCATTAATCGAGTCTCCCCATCCCCTAACACATAGAGAACGACTCCTCCAAAAAGCTTATCGATCACACCAAATACGGATAGTCCAATACAAACTATTAATAAAAGAACATAATATTTTGTCTTCAATTTACGATTCAAAAAGTAGGCAACAGAGAAAATCAATATTGACAGATGGAATGGACATGCCAATAATATGGATAAGAGAAAAAAGAGCCATTGACGGTTCAAAACAAACCGGATACTATAAATACTGATAGCCAACGAGATCAATTGACGATTCATCCCCAATGCGGGCAATAATGTGCAATAAAGACAAAAAAGGGTAAGTAAGGGATCTGGCGAATATTTCCTTATAGTGGGAAAGATTAATCCCCACACGATCACCGCTTCACAAAGCAAGAAGACATTATAATCTATCGTAAGTCCTCTTATCAGCTGATTGAACAAAACATATCCCGGCTCGAACTGTTCCCATTCATCCCATAAGCAATTTAAAAAGAATCGATAATAGTTTACCCAATCCGTTCCGGTGTCCCAACGAAGGCCATCATGTAATACAAACAGAAAAAAAATGAATGTAAATAAAATATATCCAATCTTACTATTTGCCTTAAAATCCAGCCAAGAGCAACTATAAAGGAACAGTACCATAAATATATAAACAGCCATACTTGTCAAATTTTAGCTGCCTCATCCAATACATATTTAACCAGACTATCATAACTATAATGTTCCACAAAATGATTGTATATTAAGTTAGACAAGTCATATCTCTCTTGAGGATGATCCAAGTAGTAGTTTATCTTCTCCACCGCATCGTTAATTGTCCTAAATGATACAAGTTCCGGATCTACCGGTAAAAGATCTTTCAATATAGGACGATAATCACACAGTTGAAAAGCTCCGGATCCATTAATCTCGAAGAACTTGTTATTCACAGATTCGATCTCTGCGTAATGCAAATTATTAAATACGATCTTAGCTCCATATAATATACGGGCCTTTTCCTCTCCTACTATATATTTCCCTTGGAAACAATCATCTAGTTCTGAAGAAAAGTAGGCTCCTTTATTCCCAAACAAAGACAAGTGTATTCCTCGCATTTTCATAAGAGCAAGCATTCTAGTCCGATATGGGTACATATTGCCAAACGCCAGTACATCTATATTCTCTTCCCGTTCGCATGTCGATTTATCTCGTTTAGGTCGTTTATGGATACGTGTATTAAATGCCTCATTATACAACCTAACATTCAAGTTCATATTATCACGCATGAATCTCATCATATAAGGATCTTTGATAAAATAGAGGTCATAAGATTCAACAAATAATTGCTGACGTTCAAAGGTTGTTAATGCATCTGGATTTATGTGAATAATATGGATTCCCTTAGCCTTTATTCCACGCACTAACTCCGGATGGATAAACCGGTAACCCCCTATCACTAGATCCGGATCACGACGAAGAACGCTATCAAGTACTCTATTAAACACACTCCGATCATAAGTTTCCGAGTATCTTCTGGCTAATGTATCCAATGTACGAAACCACTTATTACCACTGACAGAAGAAGAGTAAATATCCACGATCGAACACGAATGTCCCTGTTGATTGAATGTATCATTCAAATTATATTCCAAAGAATCGAAGGATTTCGATCCTATAATTGCAATTCTCATATATTTTCTTGTAAATGTTTATTCAATGTATCTTTCGCATTCATTATCCAAGCGTTCATCTCTTTATCTACAGGTATATAATTGATATCATTCTCCAGAACTCCGATATTCCCTTTCCATATCCTATCTGTCAAATGAAGCTTTTTCAACAAAGAGCAAATGCGATCATTACCATGTTTGGCACCTCTTATTAAAGGAATAAACAAAAACTTTTTCTTAAATATCAAGGCGAACATACAACCATGAAAAGAATTAGTGATTATATATTCAGCCTGACTTACACATCCTATCCATTCTTCGATTGTTGGATACAGTTTAGGCCATTTATCGCGCCTCCCCTGGGAGGCGCGATAAATGATTTTCAAATTCCGGGTTTCGGCAAACTCCTTAATCGCACGGAATGGAACGGAGGTAGGATGCCCCATCAAATACATGAACACATAGGGATTTTTTCGTGGAGAACAAGATGACAAATCCATATAATCCTTAGCAGATAATAAACTAGTAGGATCGGGAAACCACCGTGCATCCCGAAAACCTAATTGCCGACATATATCCCTGCCACTCTCTTCCCTTGTTGATATTAAATCAAATTTATCTAAATAAGGCTTTATCTTTTCCAAATAGGAATCACTCACTTTCCCTGAGCCAAAAGATGGGGCATATGCGATCCTTTTTATTTGATCACCTCCAAATCCCAAGAAAAAAGCTTTATAACGGTTTGCATTCGCACCCCAAATCATATCACTTCCACAAATATAGATATCAGCTTTAGGAGGATCATCCCGTAAATCCGCATATGAATGATATAATCGACTCCACTGAAAATGCTGCTCCTTGAATCGGCGAAATTCACAATCATGAGCAGACAAATCCGCTTGAATGATTCTCTCTTTATAAAGCTGCCTTAAATAGGTTAAGAGCTTTAATGGATTTACTAACAAATTTTTCAATCGTTCTCTAAGGGATCTATCTAAAGAGTTATCACCATACCCATCATACTTAATTACAAAAACATCATGTCCTTGCGTCTTCAAGTATGTATATAAAGCATAGAGTTGAAGAATTTGTCCATAATTTTCCAAAGAAGTCCAATAAGTTAATATTCCAATTCTCATAATATATCAAATTTATTTTACTATTCTTTTCAAGTATTCAAATAATCCTATTTTTTCAATACCTTTACGATTAGTTGTCTTATATCATATTTGAATTGGTAAATAGAGACAAGAAAATAGGTATTTCTCCACATATCATGTTTTCTATAAGACCAAAAAAAGAATCTTCGTCCAATCTTTTTTTCGCTTGATTTCTCAACGCTATATTGGTTATATGACTCCATTTTTATCTTTTCTAAACAACTCAAGTCTAATTTTTCACCATGATGTACAAATACCTCACTCACCCCTTTATCATCGTCTATCTCCGGTATCACATACTGTACACCCCTAAAATCCCCAATCGTAATATCGCTCCCGCTCTTGAAGCTTTTTGAGGGGCAGGCGTGGCAGCTTGGGCGCAAATATAGATCCGTAAGGAAACCTCGCAGGAAAATATTTTTGTCTAGAGGCTCTGAGAGCAAAAATGAATTTTTTCCAACCGGATACAGAAAGCCCTCGTTATCTTCTCGCATGGTTATGCAAGATTTAGGGCAACGTTGAACACAGGCATTGCATCCACAACACCCATTTTTTTCTTTTATATCAATCATAGATTATAATTTCGAAACAAGCCTTAATAAGGGAGCCTTAAACAAATTCCTCTCAAAAGAATTCATGCCTACATTCCATACGACAAGTAAATAAACGAAAACAAAGACCAAAACACTCATCAGAAAAGAAAGCATAGTGTTTATCTCTACTTGGCGTAATACAAAATACCCAAGAATCCCTACCATTAAAGGAGCCACACTCATCTTACCTATCTCCCTCCAAAAACGGAGAATATCCAGACGAATCACTCTTTTGTAATAGATATTCATCGCTATTACTTGACCCAAAATCAAAGCTAGAGCAGTAGCGATCGCACAGCCTATCCCTCCATACATCTTCGCCAAGGGCACCGAGACAAACAGGCTACTTATGGCTATAATCACATAAAGCACGCATCTGAACCTCATTTGATTCCGAGCCATCAATATCGTTATACCTAAATTCTGGATCAAAGGTATCGTCACCGGTATAAAGAAGAGTAACGCAATCGTATAAGCCTCAATGTATGAATACCCTGCCCACAAATTAATAAACGTCTGACCGAAGAGAATAAAAGAAACAAGGATAAAGGCCATGATCAGATACTGTATCCTCCCTGTCTTAATAAACAAATCCGAAATCTCCCTTTCTGAAACCCCTTGAGCAACCATAAAGGTAACCCTAGGGAGAAACACGGAACTGATAGCGGTGGAAAAAAGGAAAAACATATCCTTCAACTGGATAGCGACCGCATACACCGCCACGGATGCTGTCCCTTGATAAATGCCCAAAATAAATTGACCGCTACTCCAATAAATCCGATCCATGATCGCATTCAAGAATATCCAAAAAGAATAAATCGACACCTCTTTCAAGAATTCCCACTTAAACCTCTTAAAATATAGTTTCACCCGAAGTTTCCGTTTACAGTAAATATAATTAATACTCAAGGTCAACACATTAAATATAGTAGTGACCACCACCAACGCAACTGCCTTATATCCCCAAAGCAAAAGCCAAACCATCACCAATGGATTTAGTAAAGTCCTCGCTATATTAATTAATTTTTGGAACACGAAATTCTCATAAGCAGATATGATAGATCCCCAGATACTCATTGGAAACGTAAACGCTAAGTTGAACGCCATCAGCAGAAGGATAATACGCATCCGACTCACTTCCCCAGTTGTCATATTCGCATCGAAAATAGCATCTACATTCCAAACCATAATCATTGCGACAATAAACGCCATTAAACTTATAACCAAATAAAGAAGGAAAAACATACCGAACATCTCATATTGCTCCTCTTTCTTCCCCTCCGCACGAAACTTGGCCGTATAACGAACAATAGCGTCGCCAAAGCCTAAATTCAAGACGGTTAAATATGCAATAACCGAGGCTGCTAAAGAGTATAATCCATATTCCGACTTACCCAGCATCCGAAGTAAAAATGGAGTATATAGCAGACCTATTAAAGCATTTAATCCTAATAGGACATAAGATAAAAGCGCACCCGCTTTAAGCTGATTTATCGCCATAGAAAGGTTAGTACCCTAGTTCCTATCCCGCAATAAATCTGCAGGACAAAAAATGAGCATCTTAATTTTAAATGAGTTTAAACGTAAAAAAATCTAGCGTACCCCTGTTTTTTCAAGCGGTTACGTAACAAGTAGTATTTAATAAAATACTTTTGATTGAATATTTTGCTTTATGCCACATCTTCCTCCTCAATATACCGAGGCTCATAGTTGCATGGCAGGAAGACTCATCTGCTTTCAAACAAGCCGAACATGAACGCTATGTTTTGGGCGGCGAAGTGGCTACCGGTATGTATGCTATAATGGTGGATTACAGTTCATCGGGAAAGCGCCAAAATATCCTCTCGTATTTTATCCATTTCCCAATACCCCATGGTCTGTATATTATCTAATAGAATATCTTTTTCAAAGTCTATTCCAGAACGGTAGCAAAGGCAGTTACCTATTGATTTTATCAATGTATAGATTGTATGCCCTTTTATATGCAGATATACATTGCTTTCATTTATTCCTAAATGTTGAAAGTATGCCTTGTCCTGCGCATTTACATAAGGGAAATCTGTTTTTATCTTACCAATGCGTCCTTTTCCATTTCCCGCTAATTCACTGCTGTTACATTGTCGGGGAATAGATTCATCAAAACGTCTTAATGGAAAGTCTTTTTTGAACTCACGTTTTCTCATTATACTGATTCAGGCATAGAAATGTTCCATAGATTAAAGAATACCAAACTATCATCCTATAGCGAAGTTATCTTCCACCCCTCGATCGTCCTCTTCTCCGTACTGAAATTAATCCCCACCTTCACCACCGGCAGGCCGCAGAGGGCGAAACGTTCGGGGTAATCCTTCAAATCGATTTGCTCCATGGCAGCTTCGGCGCTTTTGTCTAGTTTCAGCTCGATCACGTAAAGCGTGGAAGGTGTGCGGAGCACCATGTCCACACGGCCATGGGGCGTGCGGACCTCCACATCGACATAATTGCCAATCAGCGTGAAAATGACATAGAGCAATTGCTGGTAATGCCCCTCATAATGCGTGTTATCGCAATAGGGGATCGTGGAGAGATAGGTGCGCATCAAGCGCAACGCACCATCCATGTCACCGTTGTAGATCATCTCCGCCATTTCCGCCACCATCGTATTCAACTCGGCAGGACGTTGCACATAGTTGGGCAACAGGCTGCGCATCAAGCCGATCCGGACCTCTTTATTCGGGATATCAAGCTTATAAAGACCGGAAAACGCCGAGTAGCCCTTGATCGTGATATAACCGCTTTGATAAAGCAATGGCGTGATACTCGTCATCCGTTCCGTAGGAGCGTCAAAATCAGCCGCCACACATTTACGATTACCTATCTCTTGCGGGATTACGTGGTACTTACGCAGCATCTCGACCAAGTAGGTCGGCGTACCGCTACCGAACCAGTAGGAGTCGATCCGGCCATCGGCCAATGCGTTCAACAAACCGAACGGATTGTATATATCGGGCGACGGCCACGTGAAATGATAACCGTCGTAATTCTGTTTCAAGACTTCCAAGGCCTCTTCCGGAGTAACGCCGAGGTTGCCGGCCAAACGGTCGATGCCCTCACCCATCTGTTCTCGCATCTCCTCTTCCGTGATACCGCAGATCGATCCATACTCGGGGAGCATACTGATATTCTTGATATTATTCAGCTCGCTGAAGATACTCAACTGGGAGAATTTCGTGATGCCGGTCAGGAAGACGAAACGCAGGTAGGGGTCGCATGCCTTCAGTGGGCTGTAGAAGTTGCGCATCACGTTGCGCAACACGGGCAGATTCTTCTCCTCATGCACCACATCCAGCAAAGGAGCGTCGTACTCATCGATCAAGACAACCACCTTTTGTCCGGTCTGCTCGAAGGCACGTTTGATAAGGCTCTCCAAGCGGTCGTTCACCATAAGCGCATTCTCATCACGCCCATAAATGGACTCCCACTCTGACAAACGACGCCCCAAATAATGTTCCAAACCCTCCCGATCCAAGTGCTTGCCGAGGCTCATATCGAAATGAAGCACCGGATAACTCTTCCATTCCTTCTCCAACTTCTCGATAGCCAAGCCCTCGAACAGCTCCTTCCGGCCCTCAAAGTAGCTGCGGAGCGTGGAGGTCAGCAAGGACTTACCGAAGCGACGAGGACGGCTCAAGAAGATATAACTCGACGCTCCATGCGTCATACGGTACACCAACTCAGTCTTGTCCACGTACACATAATTACCCTCCCGTAATTTCGAGAATGTCTGGATACCTATCGGATATAATCGTCGTTGCTCCATAGCTATGAAGATTTATGATTTTGAAACACAAATATAACACATTTCCGGCAAACTATCAACCATCAATCACAAATCCCCCTCTCTTTCTCCACCCTCTCCCTCACCTTCTCCGGTAACCGATAGCTCAGTTCCAGTATCCGGCTGCGGGAGTACTGAAGCTTCCTTCGCTCGGCCTCACGTTCCTTCTCCGGGAAATAGAAGGGCACCAAGTGGAGAAAGATGGCGTAGACATGATCCAACGATTCCAGCCGCAGGCTACCATCCGGATGGCTTGGGTTCAACTTCGATAGTGTTTGGCGGCTGATGCCCAAGAACTCGGAAGCGTCTCGCACGGAGGACAGCCCCCAACGATCCAAGATGAGGCATACCTCGAAGGACGCCACACGAATCCAAGGGTTCGGATCCGAGCTTTGTGGTTCGATCATTACGTCTCAAAGGGGGAAATCTCCCCATGGTGAAACGCTAAGACCTTGAAGAAAGATCAAAATAAGTTATAACACTCTTAAATTGGCGCACCCATGAGTGTACCACCCACAAATTCAAAGGCTATATCTTTACCTGCGATCCGAAGCGAAAGCCTTGGATCATCATTGTTTAAACCTTATTAAAAAACAAACACAATGAAAGAATCCATCATGTCTTTTTACAACGCTCCAATTACCAATCAAGTGCCAAACGGAGTGGTCAGTATCGACCAATTGTACACCTACGTCAGCACCAATGAATGGCTACGGGATCGGACGGACCGCACACGTGTCGCACTGGACGACGAGAAACGGTTCAGGCAGTTGAAGCAAAGCCTGCTGCCCTATGTCACGCCCGCCGGGGTATTCTCCTACCGAAAGGAGGACCGGTTGCTTTTTCCCTCGGGTGAACTGGTTATCGATATCGATCATCTCGCCTCGCCCGAGGAGGCTTGTACGTGGCGAGACACACTGTTCGCCGACGAGCGGCTACGCCCCGACCTCGCCTTCATCAGCCCCAGTAACACAGGCGTAAAGCTCTTCGTGCCTTATCGTTTGTCCGTTACCGCCACGATCGAGTGGGCCTTCGACGAGGCACGACGATCGGCTTGGGAATACCTTGAGTGGAGATACGGACTGAAAGCCGATACCTCAAACGCCGACCTGTCAAGGGCTTGTTTCCTTTGTTCGGATTCCTCTGCGAAACTGAGAAAGTGAAACCATTGACTTTTTAGTTGGCAGTTGACAAGTGACAGTTATAGATCGTTCTTCATTAATCATTATTCATTCACCATGAACACCATTCAAGATTTAGAGCGGCTCGTGGCCGCTATCGAGAAACAGGGGGCGAACGTCGCTCCCACCTATCAAGAGTATATGCCGCTGGCCTTCGCTATCGCCAACGATTGCGGCGAGGCGGGACGGTCGTTGTTCCATCGCATCTGCCGTATCTCGGAAAAGTATGTGTCCGACGAGGCGGATAGACTCTTCGAGCACGCCCTCAAAGGGGGCAACGGGCGAAACGGAATCGGGTCTGTCTATCACTGGGCAGAGACCGCCGGCGTGAAACTCGACAAGCAACTGGCCGGTACCGCCCGGAGCTACGCCGGGAAACAGCCCGGAACTTGCGAACTTGCAAACTTGCAGCCCTCTCATCCTCTCACACACACCTGCGCACATGAGGCGTACATTAATATGCCCGTCTTCGGAAACTATGATTGGCCCCCTTTCTTGAACCAGCTCATCGACTGCGGTGACTCCCCGGCGCAACGGGATATCCTGCTGCTAGGTGCCGTCACCGTGCTAGGCGCTACCCTCAACAAGCACTTGCGCATACTCTACGGACGTAAATACCATTATCCCTGCCTGCAAACCTTCATCGTGGCACCTCCCGCCTCGGGAAAAGGGGCGCTCACTTGGGTACGCCACCTAGCCGAACCGATCCATGAGGCAATGATGGAGGAATTCAAATCCCTACGCAAGGAATACCGGCTGGAGAAGGCACGCTGGGGATCCCTTGGCAAGGAACGAGCGAAAACCCCCGAGCCGGAAGAGCCAAAGCCTAAGATGTTCCTGATCGCCGGCGACAACTCTGGAACGGGCGTATTGGAGAACCTCATCGAGGCGGACGGCGTGGGGCTGATCTGCGAGACCGAGGCGGATACCGTCAGCACCGCCATCGGCACGGATTACGGTCATTGGAGCGATACCTTGCGCAAATGTTACGATCATGACCGGCTAGCCTTTAACCGGCGTATGAACCATGAGTATCTGGAATGTATGAAATCTTTTCTCAGTGTCTTGTTAAGCGGGACACCGGCACAGGTGAAACCGCTCATTCCCTCGGCCGAGAACGGATTGTTCTCACGCCAGATGTTTTACTATATGCCCTCCATCACCGAATGGGTAGACCAGTTCGACCTGTCCGATGAGGATTATGATTCCCGGTTCACCGGATGGGGCAAACAGTGGAAGACGTTCATCGAGTGGCTCGGCACTTCCGTGAATCTCATTCAGCTCAAGCTGTCCGAAGAGCAAAAAATCCGTTTCAACGAACGTTTCGCACAACTTTTCGGCCATGCGGGTTTCACGCATGGGGGAGCCATGAGAAGCACCGTGGCACGTATCGCCATCAACATCTGCCGAATCCTAAGCGTGGTGGCCCTGCTACGAGCCACGGAAAAACTCCTCCCGCCACACAAAACAATTTTCAATTCTCAATTCTCCATTTTCAAATGCCCCGGTCTCTCCCCTTCCGATGACATACCGGAAGAGAATGTCCGAGACGGTATCGTACCGAAACTGGACCTGACAGCGACAGAGGCTGATTTCGAGGCCGTGCTCAACCTCACCGAGCCTCTCTACCGGCACGCTTGCCATATCCTGTCTATCCTGCCCGCCACCGACGTGCAACAACGGGAACCTACTCCGCAAGAGGCGCTATTCGATGCCCTCCCTCTCGCCTTCAACCGCCAAGAGGCGCTTCATGAGGCAAAGAGGATCGGCATGGGTACCGATACCCTAGACTCTCACTTACGGCGTATGCTGGAAAAGGGCGTGATCCAAAAGAACGCACGGGGTGAATATATATTCACGGCCAAACAACGCCAGACATCCCAATCCCCTTTATAATGTACATGTATGTGTGTGAGGTATGGAACCGACCGCAAGTTTGCAAGTTTGCAAGTTCGCAAGTTTCATTTTCCCAGATTCATAATCCATAAACAATAAATCATATGTCTTTACCATTAAGAAAGTCCGCGTTGGCGGCATCCTATTTCCCGGAGCTGGCCTCCCATCAAGCCTGCAACCGTCTACGCCGTTGGATCATCCGATGCACGGAGTTGTACGAGAAGCTGCGGGAGACGGGCTACCGCCCCGAACAACGTATATTTACGCCACGACAGGTGGGGTTGATCATCCACTACCTCGGAGAACCGTAAATTAGTTGCCAGTTGACAAGTGACAGTTACGCATAGCGGTGAATTAACTGTCACTTGTCAACTATCAACTAGAACGCCTATCCAAGGCTCCTTACAATGCCCATTCAAAGAGGCTTACGCTGCCTATCCAAAGGGGCTTACGATGGGCAGCGTAGTCCGGCGGCCATTGGCTACCATTATTCATTGTTAATTATTCATTATTCATTCCCTAAGGTATCACCCGGCATCACCGCCCCTTACAGCGGAACCTATCTTTGTAATGTTGATCAACAAACAATTAATTTTCTATTATCAACTTTTAATTTTCAATTACCATGCCACAAGCATTTCAAGCACGAAAGTTTTTTATCCCCAAGACGGATCCCAAGCAGGAGGTGTACAAGCCGGTTCCCTATTATTTCGGTACCCTGTCCACGCAAGACGCGGCCGATCAGATCGCCGAGGAGTCGTCGCTCACGAAGGGTGACGTATTGAACGTGTTGGACCGCTACCAGCGGTATGTCATCAAGAACCTGCAGAAAGGCTACAAGGTGGAGCTGCTGGGATTCGGAACCGTCTATAACCGCTTCGTCACGGAGAAGGGGGTAGCGACCGCCCCCGAGGTCAAGGCTACGCATATACGGACTATCGTACCGGGATTCTCGCCTTCCTATACCATACTGAACGGGGCACGACGGTACTCGCTGCTGGGCGAGAAGACTTCGTTGCTCAAGGTGACGATACTCGGGACGCCGGTGGAGGAAGGGGGCGGTTCCGATTCTGAGTCGCCTGATGAGATCTGATATGTCACTTTTGGCTTGACCCAAAAGTAACCAAAAGGTCAAGGCTGACGCTGACGGGCTACTTCGAGACCTACGCTCGCTGTCGCATCCCAACTCGCTTCGCTCAAACAGGGACGCTCCGGGCGCTCGCTACGGTCTCTTCGCTTGACGCCCGTCCGCTGAGGCCGTCCGAAGGAAAGCGAAGCTTTCCTCTTATATCAGCCGGGATTCCTAATTCAAAATTCATAAATTATTAATCATAAATCAAAAATTTAGCCATCATGATCACACAAACCTATCCTGCTCCGGAAACCTCTAAGAAGAGTGTTTGGAGCGTTATCTTAAAAGTCATCATCGCCGTGGCCACCACCATCGCCGGGGCATTCGGGCTACAAGCCTGCCAGATATTCTAGCTGAAGCAAAGGGGATGTGAGACCTCCCCACAGAGCCGGAAGGCTCTACCTCCGGCCTAAGCGGACGGGCGTTAAGCGGAGAGACCGCAGCGAGCGACAGGAGCGTCCCTGTCTGAGCGAAGCGAGTTGGGATGCGACAGCGAGCGAAGGTCTCGGAGTAGCCCGTCCGGTTAAGCCTTGAACTTTTGGTTACTTTTCTTTCAAGAGAAAAGTGACAACAACAATTAAAGAATTAAATAATGACAAATATGAAACAATACTGCTTTTTCCAGAATTACAGGGAGGTACGACTCCTCGTAATCCACTGCTCCGCCACCCGCTACGACCGGGATTTCCCCGTCGAGGCACTCCGCTCCTCCCACAAGGCACGGGGATTCGCCGATATCGGATATCATTTCTACATCACCCGGGACGGGCAGCTCCACCGCTGCCGACCCGTCAACCAAATCGGGGCCCACGCCGCCGGATGGAACGACAATAGCATCGGGATCTGCTACGAGGGAGGACTCGACGAACAGGGCCGTCCGGCCGATACACGCACCTACGCCCAACGATGTACCTTGATGGATCTGCTACGGCAATTAAGAAGGGACTATCCGGAGGCACGCATCCTAGGGCATTACCAGCTTAGCCCCTATATCCATAAGGCTTGCCCCTGCTTCGACGCAAGGGAGGAGTATACAGAAATCTAATATTCAATGTTACTTGCCAAGAAACTTACAAACAATAAAATACGAGGGCCTCCAATGGAGAATTAAAATAAATCCAAGTGAGAACCGGTACGTACAAGTGTTATGATTTTCAATGAAGTCCCCACGCTATAAGGTACTTCATTTGACCTTTTGTAGATAATCCTCAAAACTATCTCTTACCGAACGCTTCCTCCCTCTCCTTCCGTTCCCGGTTCCGGGAGATAAGCCTGTTGATCGACAGATGAAGAAGAGACCACAGGAAGAGATTCAAGAACAAAAGGTTGGTGACATTCATACACTTGGCCAACAATAAGTTCAATGCGATAAAGAAAACCGATACGCACAGGATCGTCACCATCACCATACGAACCCGCATGCCCGTACGCAACAACTTATGATGGAAATGGTTCTTGTCCGGTAAAAATGGGTTCTTGTGCTCACGAAGACGGTGCAGCACCACACGGATCACGTCCAGCAACGGTACCAACACCGTAGAGAAGGCGATCACCAGATAGGGATTCGAGCGATCCGGGGACGAGCCGTTCGACACGCACAGGTGGATGATCAGGAAACTGATCACGTAGCCCAGTGTCAAGCTACCGGCATCGCCCATGAAGAGCTTATGCCCACGCTTGGCGTTGCCAAAGACGTTGTAACACCAAAAAGGCATCAAGACCCCAAGCGTACAGACCGCCAGCAGGGCGTAAATGTACTGGCCTTGGGTGGAAAAGACCACGCTCAAAACGGACAAAGCGATGCAACAAAGCCCGGAGGCCAAGCCGTCAATGCCGTCGATCAGGTTGATGGCGTTCGTCACGTAGACCACGGCGAAGACCGTGACCGGAACGCCCAGCAACGCCGGGACTGAATAAATCCCGAACAGGCCGCCCAACGAGTCCAGCCAGTTGCCGGACAACACCAACAGAAGAGCCGAAACCACCTGCACGACGAACTTGTAACGGTAACCCACCCCGACCAAGTCGTCGCAGACACCCACCAAGTAAAGCAGCGTCATGCCCACGAACAGGAAAAGATACTCATGGAGCATACCCAGCGAGAGACTCGACACATCCGACGGCCACAGGTAAAGGCGAAAACCCATCACCAAGGCCATCGACATCAGGATGACCGGAAAGAACGACAAACCGCCCAGACGGGGAACAGGGGTCGTATGCACCTTACGGGAGTCCGGGAGATCATACAGGCGTTTCTTGTGGGAGATCACCAAGATCCTGGGGATGATCACCATGCCAAAAAACACGGAGGCCAAGAATCCGGACAGTAATAATAACGGTATTTGCATCGTACTCATACGCTCTTACTTAATAATGGTAATCCCTCCACCTCGCCGGCGTGCCATTCACGGTAGTCCGACAAGGAAAAGCCGGGGACGGCCAATAGCTTGTAATCCGACTCGTCTCTTCTCAAGATATGCTTGCGAGTATATGAACGGAGCGAGCGATCCGTTACGGACACCATCACGATCGGGAACGGGTAGGCGAACAGGCGCAGCGGAGTGGTCTCGCTATCCGGGAACGCACGATGCAGCTGGTAGGCCGAACGCTCGAACGCTACCCAGTAGGGACCCGTGCAATACAGGTGTATTGAGTTTCGGTTCGCACGCTCACGATCCATGATCTCTGTCAAACGCTCACGCAACAGGTTCATCAGCCGGATGCCCGAAGGGACGCCGCATGTCTCTCTCTCTTCTCTCATATCTTTTATTT
Organism: Parabacteroides sp. KHUB-02; assembly: GCF_056640955.1. Classification (NCBI taxonomy): domain Bacteria; kingdom Pseudomonadati; phylum Bacteroidota; class Bacteroidia; order Bacteroidales; family Tannerellaceae; genus Parabacteroides; species Parabacteroides sp. KHUB-02. The sequence goes on from NZ_JBWQEV010000002.1 coordinate 38,195, forward strand.
ATCGCCGTTCCCGTGCCCGAACCAACGGTCGTAATCACGTAAACGACGTATCAACACGGACTTGCTCCTCTTGGGCGAGGCCTCCTCCATCCAAGGGTCAACCAACTCGTGCGCCATGCGCTGGTAGAGGCTGCTGTCCGTACAGCCGTACAGCGTGACCAGCAACAAGGCACGGGATTGCCCCGCTTTTATCACGGGGAGCATACTGCGCACCGTGGCATGCAAACGATCGAACTCATCCTCATCGCCCAAAAGTTTATAGGCAGGAAGGAGCAACGAGTAAAGCTTGCAACGGATCACGTCGGTCTCAGCACGGAGAGAGGCGTAGCCACGCAGGACCTCACAGGCCAGACAGGCATCCTCCTCCACTACGCTGCCGGACGAATGGTAACGCCCCAAGGCATCGTGCAAGCCCTCCGACAGACGGTCATTGTCCAAATGGGTATACACGTGCTTGCCCCCCGTGTTCAGCTCGATCAACTCATACTCCCCAGCTCTCACCTCGAACAAGGGAACCCACATGCAATCGAGGATACGCACCATCACGTCCTTATGGCCACCGCCCGGCTGTACCACCACCTCGGCCTCCATGTCGGCAAACGGACCGGAGGTGATACGCACACGGTCGCCTTTCAACAGGTGGCCGCTATCAGGCACGTACACCGGAAGCTCGTTGGAGTAAGACGCCGCGACCCAACGTAAGGTCTCCATCTCACGATCCGAGAGGTAGGGAAAGTAAGACTGTCCACCCGAGGAAACCCGGGGTAGGAAATTGTACAGGGGAAGCGTACGCTTCAGACTAAAGATCTCGTCCTCCGAGGCGTGGATGAACACGTAGTTGTACAGCAGGGGCCGTTTCGTGTTGACCATCTTACCGCCCACCTTCCTCGCCTCGACATACGAGGGGGAGAAATACTCGAACAAGGCCTCCCCACGACGCTCACGGCGGGAAAGCTCAGCGTCCAGCCCCTTCGAGGGGCTGATCCTGTCACGCCCGCCACCGGCGGTAGGGAGCGTGAGCACGTACCAGCGGACGGCCTCCTGGTCACGTCGCTTCAGAACATGCGCCATGAACCTATCCGAGCACTTGCCTGTCAATATATCCATCTCTATGATTATCTTTTCTAGTGGTTATCCCGTGGCCCGAAAACAGACCCCACGGCAATTCAGAGCCCTACCAAGAATCTTTTATATAATCTTGATAAACAGCGTTTTATATTTTCAAATATGGCATTACTGAAAATTACCATCTCTCGAAATCTTAGGCTACTTGGGGAGTAGCGTAAAAAGGTAGGAGAATGGTTATTACCCGGTTGTAGAGACGGAGCGTGCTCCGTCTTCCACCGTCTGGGAGTAATTTTAAATACCATTTTGAAGGGATGAGACGGGGCACGCCCCATCTCTACAGGGATACACACAGATTATGAGACATGGCGGAATGATACCGAAAACAAGGAGTCGTTTCGCCCGCATCACCGTGTCTATACATCTAGGAAAAAATGGAAAAATCAAAGAATAGAGAGGGTCAAACACCAATAATGAACAAACAAGCGGATCTATTCGCTTGTTTTTAGCTATTTTTTATTACATTTGCGCCGTGAAAGAATACGCTACTCCCCAAGTAGTCTATCCCCATTACCCTACTTTCGGTACATGGTTGTACACACTCTCAAAACAAATTTTATTCACCGCAGACATCTTTTCTAATGAGAAGCTTTTCAAATAGATTTGTGTAGTCTTGATCGATTTATGACCCAATAATTCACTGATCATCTCTATTGAGACATCCAGTTCTTTTAATGTTGTGGCAAATGAATGACGAGCTGTGTAAGTAATATTTAGAAATGCAATAAAAAACAGAATGACGAGAATTAAACGTAAAACGTTTATAATTAAGCGTTTTGCAAGAATTGCATAATCGTCTGACCTGCAAAAGAAAACAAAATATTGCAGTGTTTCAGTTACCAGACTGTTAGCCGCCTGTTTCGGAAACAACGGCAGGTAACCAAGTTTTTACCGACAGGAACAAAGCGGATTTGTATTCACTGTTTATCAATGTTTTGCATGCCAAAGGACGCTTTTCAAAGGAGTATTTTTACAACCTAAAAAAGAGCGTATGAAAGTGGAAAAATTCAAGGTGCTGCTCTACCTGAAAAAGAGCGAGCCGGACAAGACCGGCAAGGCCCCGATCATGGGACGGATCACCCTGAACCGCACGATGGCGCAGTTCAGCTGCAAGCTTTCCTGCACTCCCGAGCTATGGAACGCGCGTGAGAGCCGGCTGAACGGCAAAAGCCGGGAAGCGGTGGAGACCAATGAAAAAATAGAGAGGCTGCTGCTTGCCGTACACTCGGCCTTCAATTCCCTCATGGAAAGGAAGAGAGATTTCGATGCCGCTGCCGTAAGGGACCTGTTCCAAGGTAACGCGGGCACGCAGATGACCCTGCTCAAACTTCTCGACCGGCACAATGAGGAGATGAAAGCGCGTGTGGGCGTGGACCGTGCGCCTACCACGCTCTCGACCTACCTCTTCACCTACCGCACGCTCGCCGAATTCATCAAAACGAGGTTCAAGGTCCCGGATCTTGCCTTCGGACAGCTCAACGAGCAGTTCATCCGTGACTACCAGGATTTCATCCTCCTGGAGAAGAAATACGCCGTGGACACGCTGCGCGGCTACCTGGCCATTCTGAAAAAGGTCTGCCGCATCGCCTACAAGGAGGGGCACTCGGAGAAATACCATTTCTGCCACTACAAGCTACCCAAGCAGAAGGAGACCGCCCCACGGGCGCTCAGCCGGGAGAATTTCGAGAAGCTGTGCGACCTGGAGATACCGGAAAAACGCAGGTCACATGTCATCACCCGGGACCTCTTCCTCTTCGCCTGCTACACCGGTACGGCCTATGCCGATGTGGTAAGCATCACCCGGAAGAACCTCTTCACGGACGACGATGGCTGTCTTTGGCTGAAATACCGGCGAAAGAAAACCGACTATCTCGGACGCGTCAAGCTGCTGCCGGAGGCCCTCGCACTGATCGAAAAGTACCGTGACGATACCCGTGCCACCCTCTTCCCGCCGCAGGACTACCACACGCTCAGGGCCAACATGAAATCCCTGCGCCTGATGGCGGGGCTGAGCCAGGACCTTGTCTACCACATGGGAAGGCATTCTTTCGCCTCATTGGTCACGCTCGAGGAGGGAGTGCCGATCGAGACCATCAGCAAAATGCTGGGACATTCCAACATAAAGACCACCCAGATATATGCCCGTGTAACCCCGAAGCGACTGTTCGAGGACATGGACAGATTCGTCGAGGCAACCCGCGATTTGAAACTTATTCTTTAATCCCCAAACAATTATTATCATGCGCAGTACATTCAAGCTTTTATTCTACATCAACCGTAACAAGGTAAAATCGGACGGCACGACCGCCGTCCTCTGCCGGATCAGCATCGACGGAAAGAAATCGGCTGTCACGACAGGCATCTATTGCAAACCCGGAGACTGGGACAGCAAGAAGTGTGAAATCAAAACAGCCAGGGAGAACAACCGCCTTGCCGCCTTCCGCAGCCGGCTGGAAGAGGCGTACGGGAACCTGCTGAGGAACCAGGGAGTGGTCACGGCCGAGCTGCTCAAGACCACCGTATCCGGTACCAATTCCGTGCCGGAATACCTCCTGCAGGCCGGAGAGGTGGAACGCGAACGGCTCAGGGTCCGCTCCAAGAAGATCAATTCCACCTCCACCTACCGCCAGTCGAAGACCACGCAGCTTAACCTCAGGCAGTTCATCGAATCCCGCGGGATGAAGGACATCGCTTTTTCGGACATCACCGAAGAGTTCGCCGAATCGTTCAAGGTCTTCCTCAAGAAAGAGCTGGGACACAGGAACGGACACGTGAACCACTGCCTGTGCTGGCTCAACCGGCTCATCTACATCGCCGTGGACCGGGAAGTATTGCGTGCCAACCCGATAGAGGACGTGGCATACGAGAGGAAAGAAGCACCTAAACTAAGGCATATCAGCCGCAGTGAACTGAAGCGGATGATGGAAACCCCGCTGCCCGACCCGATGATGGAGCTGGCGCGCAGGACGTTCATTTTCTCCTCGCTGACCGGTCTGGCCTACGCGGATACGAGGGCTCTCCATCCCCGTCACATCGGAACGACCTCGGAAGGGAGAAGGTATATCCGCATCCGCCGCGCCAAAACGGACGTGGAGGCGTTCATCCCGCTGCATCCCATAGCCGGACAGATACTGGATCTTTACAACACCACGGATGACGACAGGCCGGTATTCCCGCTGCCGGTCCGCGACGTCCTCTGGTACGAGGTACATGGAATGGGCGTGGCGTTAGGTATGAAAGAGAACCTGTCCTACCACATGGCCCGGCATTCGTTCGGAACCCTGACACTGACCGCGGGTATTCCGATAGAGAGCATCGCCAGGATGATGGGCCATACGAACATCGACAGCACGCAGGTCTACGCCCAGGTCACCGACCGGAAGATATCCTCGGACATGGACCGGCTGATAGAAAGAAGAAAGCCTGCGGCTTCCTTTCCGGCCGCAGGCTAAATAAAAATTGCCGTCGGAATCGTAAATGCAATTCCGGCGGCAATCCTTAAACTTGAATACGATATTATACCAATGCAGGGTGATAATTCTCCTCCAGCAGCCTCTCGATGTCCGATTGCCTGTATAGGATCTTCCCACCGAGCTGGATATAGGGAATCCGTCCTTGATCCCTATAATCCTGCAGGCACCTGCGGCTGATCTTCAACATACCGGAAAACTCCCTGTCGGTCAGGAACCGTTCCCCGTTGAAGGGAGGACGGTTGTCACGGGCAAGACGCTCCATCTTTTTCTCCATGTTGTCCAGCAGGGCAAAGAACCTGCGGACACGTTCGTTCTCCTTGTCGATAATGCCTTCCATCTCTTCCGCTCTTTAAAGGTTTTCGTTCTTCCTTCTTTCTCTCACCTCCTTCTCCTTGCGTCTGATGCCGACGTAGACCATCAACTTCTCCACATCCCCGGGCTTGTAATAGAACTTCCGCTGGAGGCGGGTGAACGCCAGCCGTCCGGTATCGCGGAGGGTTTGCAGGGTACGTGGCGAAATGTCAAGGCGCAGGCAGACATCCTGACCGTCCAGTCACTCTCCGGATTCCTTACAGCGGTTTCTCTCATACAGTCTGTCCACACGTGCGGACAGGTTCTCGGCACGTGCCAGCATCCTCTCAAGGACACCGGCCTCGATGTAGCGTATTTCCATATTCCTAACTCGTTTAAATGTCAGTGCGAATATAAGGGAAGAAACCATGAGAGGCAAGCACGACCAGCACACTGGCAGGAATAGTCATGGATAGTCGGCTATTGTCATGCGAAAGAGGTAAAGAAAAAAAACTCCACCGTACAAAATAAGTATCAAAAAAATGAGTATAAAATCTCTGGAGTGCTCCATATAGGCTAAGAACTTTATCATTGCGATTTCAACAAGTGGTTCCAAACGAGAAATTGCTCCTGAACCTTATTTGTCCTTCGTAGTCTTTTCAATAAAAAGAGACTAGAACATTTAATTATTTGGAATTTAAATCTTATTTTTGTAACTATGATTATAAAATCACTGGTCAATAAACACTTTTTAAGGATATAAACAAACTTCTTGTTGACATTCAGAGAAAATTTGCCGTTTTTCAAAAAGATGTGGAACAGCTGGTTTCCAAAGGCAACAATGTGGCAGGTATGAAAGCACGTAAAGCTACGTTAGAATTAAGGAGTTTGCTTAAGGAATTCCGTAAGATGTCGGTTGAAGTGGCCAAGTGATCTTTTATCGTCAAGTAGAATATATGTTGAGTTTAAAATAGCCTTCAAAAAATTGTAGTATCATCATGGAACAGAAATCAAACGTTCAATACAGGGCAGAGAAAGAATATAAGAATAGCCGTGAAAAATTCTTTCTTTTATTAAGAGAGATAATTTCCAATTCCATACATGCCGTTTTAATTCGGCAAAATAAAGAAACGAATTTTATCCCTCAGCTAGACCTAAATATTACTTTTGATGAAAATCAATGTAAAATCGAATTAAGGGATAATGGTGAAGGCTTTACAGAAAAAAATCGTCTCTATTTTGAAGAACTTGATAAAAAAAACCTGGAAAAGGAGCAGTTTAATTTCCATCCTTTGGGCCAAGGGAGATTGGCTATTGTATACTTTACCGACTCATCTGAATATGAAACGGTGTATAAGGATAAAGATGGTACATATCAAAAGCGAACCATTCCATATCCAAATACATCTGATGGACTTTTTAATTTTGATGAGTTTGTAGAAGAGATGCCAGAAATAAAAGATACCTATACCAAGCTGACAGCATACTTAAACAAACAAAACACATTAGGACGAGCAAAAACTTTTTTTTATAAATACCCAAACTCAAAAGCATTTAAACAATGGTTTATAGAAACTTTTTTTCCATTCATTGTAACCAATGAACAGCTTGTAGTAAATATTATTTTCAATGGAGAGGATGTTACTGTAAAAAAAGGAAATATTGAATCTGAAACAGAAAGAAAACCCTTTGAAATCAATCTCGCAGAGGGTAATAAATCTTTTATGCTATGGTTGATAAAAAAAGGAACACAAATGCATGGAGAGAATCCGGTAACCTGTTTTGCAAGGAACTTGAAAGCGGATTTATCCAATGGGAAATTAAGTTATTCAATTGATAATAATGACGGTTATTTATTGTATTTAACATCGGAATATTTCGATGAATATGTCGACACAAAAGGCGAAAAAATAGAAATCCCAATTGATGATATATTAAAAATAAATAAGAAAATAAGTGAGATCTTGGATATTGAATTTAGCTCTATTATAGAGAACAACCAAAAGGAGACAAAGCGTAATTTAAAGAATTTCAAAAAGAAGTACCCCTCGCTTGAGACATTTATTGAAGATAGTAATATTATCGATGATAAAAAGATAGTAAATGAGAAAGATATTGTACAATCTGCTATTGACGAGAAGAGTAGGATAGAGAAAAAGTTCTGGAATCAAATAGATAGAGAGTTCGAAAATGAAGAAGATAAACTTTTTAGTGATTCTGAAGAATGTTATAAGCTTTTAAACTCAAGTTTGCATATATATGTCAAACATCGAGAAAGTGTATTGAAACGTTTGCATATGTTAATTCAAAAATTTGATGAAGACGGAAATGATAAATCAGAATTAGAAAGCTCTGTACATGAACTCTTTATTAAAAGAGGAACAACTTTAAGTGATTCTTCAAATATCAATCATTTACATAATCTTTGGATTCTGGATGACAAGTTCACAACATTCTCAAACGATTTCAAAGTTAAAAGCACCAAGTCAGGGCAACCTTTGTCAGATGTTTACATTTGGGCTGATGACCCAGAAAAAACAAAACAAATTCTGATCCTTGAGTTAAAATCAACAACAAACGCACATAATGCAGGAAATACCAAAGAAGGAATGATAGCACAGGTTAAAAGATACGCTCACGATTTTTATAAGCATCCACATAAAACATTGAATTGGACTGTGAATACGGAGCAAGTACAATATACAGGTATCATTCTTGCTAGGAAATCCGATATAGACAAGGAGTTGACATCCAATAGTTTTAGTGGCGGATATAAACCTATCCCATTCCTTGCAAATTCATATTACTTTGAGGACAATTTTTCTAAGGATGACAATCCGAGAAATAAAATGGATATTAGGATAGAATTATATTCCTTTGAAGACATTTATGAACTTGCATCAAATAGAAACGATGTATTCTTTAAACTATTAAAGAAAGAATTTGATATTGAATAAGTTAATGAGAAAGAAGAAGGGAATAAAATATTTTTTAGGATAGGAATAAACGGAATTCATCGTTTTGAATCATTCATTACCTACTCAAAAGAAAGCAAAATACGGTGAGATGTTAAGGAGTAGGCAGACATCCTGATCGTCCAGTCATTCTCCGAGTTCATTACAGCGGTTTCCCTCATACAATCTGCCACATGTGCGGACAGGTTCTCGGAGCATGTCCGCATCATCTCAAGGACATCGGCTTCAATGTAGTATATTTCCATGCGCTCAATTTTTAATGTTCATTGGTGCGAATGTAAAGAAAGAAACGATACCTGCCAAACAAAATCAGTCCACTAGCAGGAATAGCCATGGATAGTTAGTTTTTGTCATATGGAAAAGAAAGCCGAAGCAGGGCTGGATTCACTACCCCCTTTGGCGTATGTGAAAGGAACGTTGCTATGAAAGAAAAAATTCCTCTTCACACATGGATGAAGCAACGCTGAGAATTCGACAATAAAAAGATGTGGCTTCTCTGCCCGGGTAAATGCCATGATTACAGAGTTTTTCATGTTTCTATACCATCAGGCCGATTACCTTCAAATTAAAAACTTATCCAACCTGTGGCAGACCCGGATGGGAAAGGCAATGATACCGCTGAATACGCATATAGCCATATGCCTAAATATAGAGATACGACGATAACGATAAGCCCTTCTATCGGAATAAGGATATAGCGGGATACACGGATAACCATATATGATTATCGGAACAGCGATATGGCAGGTTGTGGGTATATGACAGCGTCCATATACCTGATTTCGTTTTTTTTATTATCGGTATTTCAAATGTTCCAAAAAGCTCTTTTACAGATTACCATCCGGGATGATCACCTAAATTCACATGTACCAGACTTTCTATTTTCTTGATTACCAAACAACCAGAATACCAAAAAACAGGATACCCTGAAATCCTTTTTCCCTAATGACAATCGGAGAAAGCTACCATAACAAACATTCTTGTACCTGATGGCATAATATACCTAAACAGCCTTTTGACGGCTGATTGACCAGAACTTCAGATCCGAGCTTGTTTCCCAAAACAGCCGGTTATTTGTCGAAATCTGTCATTCTGTAACCGTCCCTGCCATCCGTTTTTTCTCTGTGGACGTTGTCTTTTTTTCTCGTGGTATTATGGTCATGTTACCGGATGGGAAGAGCCATCTCCATCACAACCATGAATTATAGTGTAGCCATATTTGTATATAGCCGTATGATACGCTATCCGGATAATGCTATTACAGAATTGCAATATAGCTGGATATTAAAATAAGGATAGCCGGAAGCGAAGGGAGCACGCACCTTTCCGGATACAGATATCTTAAAATCTCCATTTACAGAAGTGTATAAATATCAATTCACTAATGGAGAACTATAAAGAAAAACATAAGTCACACATGGCTACCTGTCATTCTCCATTTGCAGATGTGTATAAGTAGCAATCCGTTAATGGAGACGATGAAAAAACAATCAGGCGTATACGGCTACCTGTCATTCTCCATTTGCAGAAGTGTAGAAGTAGTAATTCGTTAATGGAGAATAAGGTATGTAAAGGGCAGATTTTCCGTATATTCGCCTCCTTATCCCCGAATTATGGGCGTAAGTCACATGGTTATGGAGATATATCTATCTTTTAATGGGGAGAACAGCCGGCAAATATCTGATGGAAAAGCCCCACAAAACACAGGAAAATAGCCACACAACAGTCTGATACACAATAATTATTGGATAAACGTGGTCCGCTCCTGCGGACAGCAAGTTGTGTTTTCGTTTAACCGAAAACGAACGGTTTAACGGCGAATACGCCGACAAACCATTTCAGCCTTTGCCTCCGGAGTCGGTATGTTTATAAGTGGAAAGACAACCGCATTAAAAACAGAAGCAATTTACAATATTAAAAAAATCAGAAAACTTTTTATGGAGTATATAATCTATAAAAATATTACATAACCATCAAGTACAAAATCTTATTCAATCAGTGATTGCAAGGATTGTGGAGCTTGATTTTTCCTATAATATTTCATGTCATCTACTGTTATGAATAAATACCATTGTGATAAATCTGGAAGCTGTATCTGGTATGTCAAAGATATTATTTCATAGAGAGGAGATCATAGACTGCAGAAAAGACGCCACCACAAACAAAATTGAAACAGCTTCTCAACTTATTTTATTCTTACCAATCAGGATTTGTTTCAGAAGTGAATTTTTAGACATTTCTACATTGGATATAGGATACAGATACATCTTGTCACTCCATGTAAGCTTGTCAACAAGCTGACAGGTATATTCCTCGCTTTGGCGGAAGTAATATAATAATTGTCTATATTGTAACCTCTGCCGGTCTTTCTTTCTACAGGCATGAATGCCACCACCATGTCCCATGACCTGATAGAGCTTGAGGGAGTTACCTTCTAATATGAGTACTGTAAATTTCATGCTTATATTTCATGATATCTTTATGAAATTCTGCTCTTCTCCTTATTATTAGCATAGACGTAATTCCCCAAGGGCCCTATCTTGAGAAAACCCTTGAGGAATAATTTAAATCAACCAAACAAATCCTTGTGTTTCTACCTTCTATCTCAATTCCTTACTCTTGACAAGAACGCACCCCAAACCCGTACGCCCGATAGCCGCTGCCCAACGCGTTCACGTTCGGCGAGCTGAAGAGCAGGTAGCGACCGTTGTTCTGGTAGCCCGGACCCGCCGACCAACAGTAGCCGTTGCTGCCAACGACGTTCGCCCCGCCATTGGAACGGTTGCGATACCCCGACGCAGGGAAGAAGATGGTTTTACTCTTTGAAGAATCAGTGTAGAAATTCCATCCCTTCAAGGAACTGCTGCTCCACGTTCCGTTGATTTCAGAAGACGTACTTGTACTGCCTCCGGTTGTTGTGAATCCAGTGAAAACATTACCGGGAGGAAGTTTGAAGCCCACAGGAGAGGGATCATAGACCGTTTTTACAACAGGATTGTCATTGGCGGTATAAACGGTGTTATCGACACTCCAAAGATTCGCATAAGCATTATCGCCAGAAGCTTGATACTGCATCACATCGGGTTTGAGAATATAGTTCATAATACAAGTAACGCCGGCAGAGAAGTTCTCTGTTGCAGGATTGCTTTGGGAAGAAGTGCCATTCTTGTCATACCAAGTTTTATTGGTATCGGCCAATCCGTTCGAAGGACGCAACGGATCTTTACGGCCCCACTGATAATAAGGATGATTGCCTCTTATTGTGATTGAAGCCGAGACTTGTCTGATGGTCACTTCCTTGCTTGCGTCTCCAGCAGTGAATCTCACCTTGCAACTACGCTCTGCATAAGTTGTGACATCATCATCACACCAGCCGAGATTGACAGGCATAATATTGTATTTTACGTTTTGGTAATTGGTTACCTCAATTACATTGTCGATGTTCTCATCGGTCACCCAGATATGCCAGGACCAAAGTACGTTGTTACTTGCATCCTTGATTGCGATGACGGCATTGCCTTGTTGGATAGAAAAGCGGTCCACTTTGAAAGAGATATTGCCGCCATTGGACCCGGCGTTGTATTTTATATCCGTAACCAGGTCCATCACATCCTGCCAAACCAGTTCGGCTTTAGCCGGTGTACATCCATTATTATTAGCGATGTATGGATCGGAGATCCCCGCCCCGGTATGATTGATGAAATTACTCAGAATATTGCTTCCGGTATTGCCTGTCTTATAGGCAGACTCGTTGGTTGAACGATTTTTAAGGGCATTCCCATATACCAGAGGGAAAGAGTAGTATCCCGGAGCGCTGACAACGTAGCAGTTGGCGGTATTTTCATCTGTTGGACCGCCATCAGTCTGGTTGGAGAGGTTATAGGGAGTATCTGCAGTCCCTTTGGCTGTCGCATTTTGCAACGCGGTCGTATGGGGGGATGTATCCGTACCGGTCTGTACGCTGACCGTTGCATCGTATGGCTGTGCAGAAGTCCCGCCGGCTCCGGATGCCGTGAAAGCGGTCAGCCACTCCGGTCGGGTGTCTGTCCAAGATACTCCGTTATCTACTGAATATTGTGCGGTCCATGGGGCAGCTTCTTGAACCCCTTTGGTGTTCTCACGGTAGCTGGTGACACTGTATGGCTGTGTACCGCCGGTATAGGTAAAGTCGGCTGGCCCCGAGACGGTAAGCGTGTAGCTCCAGTTGATGGAACTGCTGGAAATTTTATAAGTGACAGTCTTGCCAACAGGCCAGGATGTACCTTTGATGTCAGCGGTCAGCGTGTGGTCGATGCTGGAATTGTCAGTGAATACCACTTCGAGTTGTGCACCATCCGGAAGAGTCTGCGGAACCATCATGAAGGTCTGCGCTTCACTCGTGAGCGCCTCGTCAGGTGTGCCTGTTGTCACTTTATCCAATGTCTGCGAGAAGGTGGCAGGTGTATCCAAATCACTCCAGGTCTGTGTCCCCATATTGTAAGTCCCTTTGGAATAAACGTTTTTCAAACTGACGCTCTTTACGGTACCTACCTGCATGTCATCTCCGCACACGAACCTGATGGCGGTAAGGGCATGATTGAAACTAAGGGCCACGGCAGTGTTGGTGTTGCCGGCCAGTTCATCCGTCTTTGCCACGAGAAGGTCTTTTTGGTCGTTGACATCGCTCGGAATAGTGACGCTGATGGTGGGAGAACCTGCCTGTGTCCTGCCGGAAAGTACGTACTGAGTGTTGGCTGTCGGAGCATAGGCGAAGAACTTCATTTTATATGAAGAACCGGGCCAGTAATGGGTGGAGGAAAGCGTATAGCCGCCGTCGGACTTGCTGGCTGTGGCGTTGTAGAAGTAGTTGGGAGTTTTGTCTTCGCTCCAGGAACCGGTATACGAGTAAGCCGAGACACCGAAACTCTCGTACATGTTGACATCCTTTATGGGAGTGGCACGGGTAAGAACGCCCCTATCAGGCCGGCTGTCCGAAGGAGGGAGGGCGATGCTGTCGGTGTATAAGGTGTGTAGGTAAAGAGAAGTGCGACCGCCTTGTAAAGATGAGACGCTGCCCTGTGGCATGTCTGTTCCTGTCATGGTTCGTGCCGATGGACCCCAGCTGGATTGTATTACAGGGGTAAAAGAGATACTTGTGGAAGTTTTACCGCGTTCCAGATCATCCTCACAGGAGGAAAGACAAAAAATACCGGCGACAAAGACGAAAGGCAGCAGACGCGAAAGGTCTGCTCTGCCAGAAAGAAATATAAATCGTCTCATATGCATATAACATTAAAAAATGTGTATCAATAATATAAACATCGAAAATAATTATCTCGTAAGATATCCGGAAAAGGAACGGACAGGGTGAAAGATATACGGCGGCACCCTTCACTTACCCTCTATATCAAGAGCAATCCTCGTCCAATCCAATCCGGCCTGAAAACATCAATTCATCTTGAAATGAAACAAAAAAATCTAATTACATCCCAACATTTACAGCGGGCTGGTCACTCCATTCGTCAACCGTTACAGTGAATGTGATAGGCCCTAAGATCGGTTCGCCGGGATCTACACCCGGATCGGGATCTACCGGTTCATCCGGATCCGGATCAGGATCCCCCTTGCCGGCTCCTCCTCCGTTGTCACAGAAGTTCAGCGTATAGGTGTATTTCTTGCCCGGTTCCCAATTCGTATCAATGCTCACTGCGGAGAATGCATATTTTCCATCCTTGTTATCCGTATCTGTCGGTTGTGGATACAATAATATTTCATTGCCGCCATCCACGCTGTAAATACGGCAAAGTACGGACAAGTAAGCTCCGGTTTGAGAAGCAGTGCCATCCCATGCCGTCAACTGTTGCGGCAAAAGCATGAAATTGTCATCCCCGAACATGATGGATTGGGCATTATCCGTCAGTGTTACAGGTTGCTCTCCCTTGATATAATAAGCTGTCGCGTGGCCTCCATCTGCTCCTGACCAACCAGCCCATTGAGATTGTGCTAAAACATATGCTGATGTAGTTTCTGCTTCCGGGAATGTGAAGTCCGCCTTTGTCGCCGCATTCACCATCCGGACCCCTAAAATCTCAATTTTGATCTTTTCATTGGAACATTTAGCCTGTACTTCGATCTGAGAAAGGGCATGCTTGAAATTCAACGGCACTCCCGATCCTTCATTAGCGGCTTTGGTTCCCGTATTGTAAGCGATGACAAGGTCGTTTTGCGCTGAGACATCCTGCGCGGGAGAAAAGTCGGATATTTTCTTTTCCGTACCGCTTATCCCTACTGTACCACCGGGAGTTTGGGGCGCATATGCGAAAAAGGCGAGCTCATAACCCGGCCAATAATAAGTGGAAGCGGTTGTCCAGGTAGCCCCATTATCCGAGGATGTAACGCCCAGACCCGTGAAATAATTGCTGCTATTACCAATGGCTGTCACATTGAACGCATTCAGATTGCTCAAGCTTGTTACCGCCTTGGTACGCGCCTTATCCAAAGACGCGCGGAAAGAAATACCTCCTCCTTTGTTCACGTCAACAACATCGTCGTTGGTACACGAGGCTAAGGCTACAGCAGCCATAGCCGAAAATAAAAAATACTTTTTCATAAAAAATTAAAAAGGTTTAATGAATAAAATTTCGAAGATTCTATATCAATAAATACACATTTTACATCACATTATAACATCCACGTCTATATTCTGCCATTCATCGACCGAAGGGTGGAATCCTCCACCATTTACGATCGGCTTCGGCAGGGAGAGACCATCCAATAAGATGTAGACATCCCGCGGATCGGCCGCTTCGTCAACCTGTTTGCTGACGTCAAAGGTGTAATAATTCTTGCTGCCGTCAGCCATGATAGCGTAAATCACCAGCTTGTGCGCCGGTTCTCCCATCCCCACTTGGCCGAAAGCCAGAAATTCCGCCGTTAGCGTGGAGATCCCGTCGGAAACCACCTCGAATGGAACGGTCGCCGGATCCGGCGTAAGTTCGTTCCGACCGACCCGAAATCCTCCCGACAGGCCCGATAAGGATCCGGAAAGACCCTCCGGAGAAAGATACTTCAGGTTAGACACGTTCCGGATCTCCACCCGGTAACGGCACACCGAAAGTTCCGGATAAAGGGTTACCGTCTGCTCTTCCTTGGATATTTCAATGGCCAGATCGTCCAGGCGATCGCTGTATAGCCGGTCCGGAGACCTGGCAATGCGTTCGTCCCACGTGCCTTCTGCCCGGGGAACCGAGGTTGATGAACCTACTGCCAGAGCGCCGTCCGGAGCGTAAGCCTCAAAGCTGTCAAAGAGGTCTATGTTGCGGTAAAGAACGGACTCCGTGTCCGAATTGACACACAAGGCCCTATAACGGCCTGCCGGTACGTTAATATATCCTCCCCGGTAATCCGTGAATTCGTAGGCCTGCGCCTTGCCGCCATCCAAAGGGAACAGGTACAGGCGCATGGTCTCCGGTTTGGCATCGGGTGCGTGCACCCAGTCGAAAACCACGTGCAGCCCGGCTGTATGGGAATGGTCATCACACAGTTCCTTATGCTCGCATGAACTGAATACCAGAACCGCTAAAATGAGGAACGCTTGCAGGATATAAGTCATCTTGTTCATTGTTTACCTCCTTTCTCCTGATTGTAATTGCCCCGGCCCAATAACCATACCAGCGAGATCTCCGCTTTGGTCGGGCCCACCCACTGCCGTGTCCTCGTTTTCTCCCAAACGTAGCAGGCATCAACCGGAACATACTCGTAACATGTTCCGCCCAAATATCCCAGGCCCAGTGAGAAATCAAGGTTCAGCCTTCTGGCCACGGGCAGGGAATAGCCATATTCAAAACCGACACCGTAATGGGCCTTATCCCACAATGTCCCTCCGGGACGGCCACCCATATAACCGCGCCCCCCGAATTCGAAATCATAGGTTAACAGCTGGCCGTAAACACCGACGTGGTGGCCGGTCAGTGGTTTATCGGATGCACGCTGACCGAAATATTTGCGCAGGCCGACTTCCCCGCCGTACACCCGCCAGTAACGGTGGCGCCTGTCATTTTTCCACCAGCCGTACATCCAGTTGCCCCCCAGTGTCCATCCCTTGCCAAGAGCGAACTCCACGCCGATGTTCGGCACAAGCAGGGCGTCATAGACAAGGTTCGTCTTGAGCCCCATGTAGAACGGTTTGGAAGGTCCGGCAACAGGGACGGGGAGTTGGACCGTATCACGAAAAACAATCACCCTCTCAACCGTATCACGAACAATTACCGTATCAGCCGGTTGGCCTTCCGTTGCTCCCACCGGGGGGGCTAGCTCTTTTTCCATCCCAACAGGAGCAAATTCGCATTCGACCACCGAAGTGTTGCGGAGCTCGGGGAAAAAATGTGCATGCATGTATCGCCATGCCTGTCCGCCCCTTAAATTCATCAACTGCCGTTTGCGGGAATCCACGACAACACCGTTACGGGTCACCCATACAGGGGTATTGCGAAGGATACGCAACACTTCCTCCCGACAGGGCATATCCGATTCCTCGACAAGAGAGGTTAAGCCCTCCCAATCCTCCCCCAAAGAGACGGTTGTAAATACCGAATCCGGCAAGAAAAGACGCTCCTGAAGAATGGAACGGAAAGAGGCGAGCCGTTTATCTGACAGACGTCGGTTAAAGGTCAAGCCCCCTTCGGGAGAGGCACCGGAATGCAGACTCAAACGGCACAGCACGGCTGTTGCTTGCCGGGCATGAATCCCTGCCACAAAGGCATCCAGGCGCGAACCGTTCTCCCCATAGGAAAGATCCACAACGGAACTGCCCACAGGAAAGCAGATACGGCAACGCAACGTATCACTTCCGTAAACTGCCGCATCCATCTTCCAGATAGAGCAGGACAAAAAACAGAAAAATAAAAAAAATCTCATATTTATTTTAATTATTTATTATAATCAAAGAGAAGCTGATAAGACAGGAAAAAAGAGATAAAAAGTTTAATTTGTAAAATGTTTTCATGGAATACTACGGCTTAATAATTATTTATGATTTGTGTCAAAAATTACAGCGCAAAGAAAAATAATTAAAGTCAGACATATATTGTCATTTCGGCTCTATTATTTACCATTTACACTCAAGATTACTCCTTTTTATCTATATATCCAAAGCAAACTAAACTGATTCCAATTGACAACGAAAGATATCGGCTGGGGATTGTTCTTTGGCGTCTGTTAGATCACTGTTTCGTTTCCTGTTGTTTTAATATTTGTTTGACTGAATGCATGCAGCAATTGCAAGACAACGCTATGAAATACTGTTATTGGTTGATGCGGGGAAAAGTAGAGGAAGAAACCTAAGATAAACTGGAAACCAAATTCAACCGACAGAGGGATAACGGCTTTATCCGGAACCGGACCGATTCTATGATCGATTTTGAGTACTGTAGCAGGAAATAGGGGGAGTGTTGGAACGTGCAAGGCTGACCAATGAACAGGCGAGCGGTTGAAAAAGGAAGTCGGTAGGTGCGCCATGGACAGGAAAAGCTGAAGTAATGAACCATATTCCCCGTTTCGGCTGATTTAGTTAGGCGACAACACTATTCGTCCACGTCTTTTGAGATACTTTATGGCTAATCTACATCTCAAAACGCACAAGTATTGAGGAGCTCTCCTTAATAATACGAAAATTGCCCAACGATGCCGCATCGGAGGATGAGACATTGACATTGCTTTGTGCAAAAGGGAAAATGATACTGCGCTTTTCTTTCACAATGCATCTCACATGTCCTAATTTATTGACCAATGCCTCTATTAGCTAAAGCGCTTTCAGGTACGCCGCCTTTAATGCTTCGATCTTCCCTTTTGGGTGGTACATCGACATAGCTTTGTTTTTATCACCTATGCACATGATGTTGATCCCTTTCGTGTCTATCAGCTTGAGTACTTCATCTATCTGATTGAAATCTGTCAGTGTAATGTCAAACTCTTAGCCACTAAAAAGTCTTGCTTCAGTCACCGCCAAAAGTCACCGCATTCTTGTGTCTGGATGGTATCCTTCGGGATCCCCTTCGTTTAGCGTTTGTATCAAACCTTGTTCAATTCGGCTCAATGCTACTTTGGTACAATATTTTTCCGATTTAGATTTCCCGCCAAACTCTCTTCCGGAATATTCTCGAATCTCAATGAGATAATGGATTTTGTTCGGTACGATTTCCACTTCGGATGTTTTCAGCTACTTAAATCTAATGTTCATTTGATTCCTGAACCTGCGCAGTAAACCCCATAAACAAGACGATTGCCTATAAAGATAATTGTATTTTCATAATAGAATCGGATTTAGTTTCATACGAACCCGATGAAAATACAAGCCTCTGACAATTTGATGAATAATGAAACTTTTTGTGACTATAAAAGATAAAAGACAGAACATCTAAACAAAATCTTACTCTGACTATCAAGCATAAAGTCAAAAATTTATTTTGTGCATCAGAGAAACTACGATTCAGACCTAACTAAAAAACTTTTTCATAAGTAGCATTACATAACATATAAAAAACAGACATATAAAGCAGAAAAAGTACGGATAACACAGTCGGAAATCTCATTGAACAATCCGAATCGATTCATCATATAAACAGGATCTGAAAACTCTCCTAAAATCAGTTCTCTGTACGTCTATTTATTTGTTCTCTCCATTCTTTAGGAGGACATCCCAGATATCTTTTACAATATCTGGAAAAATGAGCTAAAGAAGCAAAGTCGAATTCATCGGCAATGCTCCCTAACGACAAATCTGTAACCGAGAGTCTATATTTAATTTCTCCTAACAATTGCATCTTCATCCATTTGCTCGGTGTTTCCCCGAATTCCGCAATGAATTGCCTTTTAAAAGCAGGAAGAGAGAGCCCACACAACGATGCTAGTTCCTTTACGGTACTGCATTCTTTGTAATTGTTCAGAACCTTATTTCTTAAATCCTGGGATCGACCGATAATTGTGTAGAAAAAGTTTGCCTGTTCCTCCCTAGAATAATAAAAACGAATGTTCCAAAACAGTTCTTTGAGCTTAGTCTCATGAAAGTGTATACAGTTTGCTCCGTCTTCCAGATAACAAACCAAAAGTTCAAGAAATTTTCGTAACTCGTCCTTTATTACAAGAGATTCCATGTGATATTTGATAATTTTTTTTAAATGGAACAGATCTGAAAAAGAAGCTTTTTGGCAGGGCGATATACCTCCTTCAAATAGGGCGACAACAACTTCACTTTCTTCCGACGAATACATGTTGAAGAGGCTATCACGGCTCCAAAAGAACATTTTCCCCTCTGAAACTGTGAACTCAAATTCGTTATACAAGAACTGCAGATTTCCTTTCAGAACAAACAAAATACAATCTTTTATCAGTCGCTCTTCATAGTTTATTCCTTTATCAAATTTATAGTAGCGAAATCCTTCCTCTATAAAATTTGAATAATTATAACAGGACGTATGTTCATTCAAATAAAAAAGAGACATAGCATATTTTTATTTATAAAATATTATTATTTATATCTTATTGTATAATTAATATCTATTTCTATTCCGCATTAAATCATAGAATAAAACGTATGCCAAAACGTTACGCAAAGATTAATAGAGTGTAATACATTTGTAATCAGATAATTATTATCTAACAACAACAGAGTTGCATGTGGAATAGAACAACACATATGTGGAATAATTCCACATATAAAAAGGAATATTTCCTACAGAGACATTATACTTTTTTAAATATACAATTTGTATTTTCCCGGATTATACGCCCTTAGTCAAAAGACTATGAACTCTCCAAAAGAGAGTTTCAGTTCATTATGTACTCTTGCTTCAGACGAAAGCGTATAGTTGCTACCGGGGACTTGCTGGCAATAGCATTGTAGAAATAGCTCAGGGCTGGTTCTCGCTCCACCTACTTGTGTAAGCATAAGCCAGTACCCTAAAATAATCGTGTATATTGTTTGTCGTTACAGACGTGACACGAGTCTTCCGACCCGTTGCCTCCTCCTCTCTGACTATTGAAGGAACGGTAATACTGCGGTATATAAGGTGTAAAGATAAAAAGAGAGGATAACCACCTTGTAAAGAAGCGACACTATCCTGTGGTACCTCTGTGCTGGCCATGGAACGGATCAATAGATCCCAGTAAGCACGTATTTCAGGAGTAAAAAATATGTTTGCGGAAATACGCCCCCGATCCAAATCATCCTCACAAGAAGAAAAGTAAATATTACTGATGACGAGCAGTGAAAAACAGGCACGAGACAAAACTTTTCCACCAGCTATCCCTAAACGAAATGTTCTCATAATATTAATAAAATAGCAAATTATTTTGCAAATAAAAGCAATTTGTAATAAAAACCAATTATCATTTTAGTTCTATCATTTACCATTTATTTCCTTTTTTCCTTTTATAAAATAGAAGTAAAAAAACAGTGAAATATAGAATAAAAAATAGCCTTTTTAAGCCCCATAAGTGAAAATTTACTCCTAATATATCAAAAAGTTGTAGGTGAATGAAATCTCTCATTCGCCATCTAACTTCTTTGGCTAATTCATAAAAGAGAGAGGCTAACTAGGGAAAAGAAAACTTTTTCTGTGTACTTGAGTGAAATTGGCCTCCTGATGGTTAATTTTAAACCAATTGAAACCGGAAAAGCTTGTCTTTGTTATACGTAAAACGTATATTTGCATTGAAAATATCGTTCTTTGAATGATGCAAAAGAGAACTAAATATAGCTATTCGCTCGTTTCTAAAACGTTACCTATCATCCGTAGAACAAGTAATAACTATCTATATTTCAACTAGATAGAAAATATGTTATGTTTTACTGTGTACGAGGTAACAATAGAAATTACACCAGCAACCTCCGCTAACAATTTTAAGTTCCGATTGAAACTAGCCAAAGCGGCGTTGTATGCCTTATAACCCTCCTCACCTGTCTTCATACTATCTATAAATGGATACAAATACGCAGAAGAACTCAATGCTATACTCGCCAGACTTTTCGACATCGGGATCGCTGCACATGGCACCTCGATCCGCATCTGCGTACCCGTTTTCTGACGCTTGTAATCCAAGATTCCCTCCTTGAAATTACTCGCTCTTAAATGAGCTAAATCGACAAATGCCATCCCTCCATATAAGAACATCAGACAAAGGGCCAATTGTGCCTGATACAGCTTCGGATCATCCACTCGTACTGTCATCAAACGATACATCTCCTCTTGCGACAACGCTTTTTTCCGTTTGCTCTCCACACCCGTGAAGACTTTCTTGAACAGGGCAGGAATGTAATCAGCCTCACCGCTTTCTACCGCTTGATTATAGACACAACGGATACGCCGCATATACGTCGAAACCGTATTCCAAGCACATCCATTTTCCAATAAATACGCCTGATATCGCCTTAAATTCTCCTTATTAATATAAGAATAAGGAATCTCGCTTAATCCGCAAAAACGATTGAACGAATTCAACGCATCCTGATAACTCTTGGCCGATGAATAATGCCCTTCGCTTCTCAACCGGGCTATATATGCCCGCATACCCTCCTTAAAACATTTCTTTCTCATACATTCTTATCTCAAAGTACATCTATAAAAAATAGACAAAGATATCAGCTTGTTTATTTTTGGCACATCTCCGCTTGTATATTCCTTTTAAAAGTTATACCTTTAGGATGCGAAAAATAGAAACCGAAAAAACAATGCGAAAAGAAGAAAGATATAAAGGCGTATTAAACTGGTTTAAGGAAAACGTACCGGTAGCCGAGACTGAACTACATTATGACAATCCATATCAATTATTGATAGCGGTAATCCTATCCGCACAATGCACGGATAAGCGAGTGAATATGATCACTCCTGCCCTGTTCGAGGCTTTCCCTACTCCCGAGGTAATGGCAGCTAGCACACCAGAAGTCGTCTTTGAATACATACGAAGCGTATCTTACCCGAACAATAAGGCTAAACATCTGGTAGGTATGGCGAAGATGCTGATAGAGGACTTCAAAGGCGTGGTTCCCTCCGATATTGACGAGCTACAGAAACTTCCGGGTGTAGGAAGAAAAACTGCGAACGTAATCGCATCCGTTGTATATGACAAGCCAGCCATGGCGGTAGATACGCACGTATTCCGTGTCTCCAACCGGATCGGCTTGACCAATAATAGCAAGACACCCTTGGAAACGGAAAAGGAGCTAGTGAAGAACATTCCGGAAGAACTGATCCCCATCGCCCATCACTGGTTGATATTACATGGAAGATATGTTTGCCTCGCCCGGAAACCGAAATGTGAGGAATGCGGATTAAAGCCTTGGTGTAAATACTTCCTAAAGCAAACATGAGGATCGGCAAGAAAGACATAATGGCATTCATTGTCTTGTTTTTGGCTACGATCGTTTGCGTGAGGTACTTTTACAAGAATATGAGCGACGAGCAATTTGTCGCCACGGTAGATCCCTATAGCTTGGTCATCCCGACCCCCACAGCAATTTTTGCTATCAATCGTCCTCCTGTATTCGAGAAGATGATATTACCCATGGAGAATATACGCAAGGCGTTCTCGGATCATACGCCCGCTATTTTCCTCTCTTTAATACAGCAAAATCCGGATTTATCGTCTTTCTTGATCGCTTATTATCCACAAGGGGATATCTTGTACGCCCCTATGGATAGTCATACGGCAGAGCGTATTTTCAAGCAACTGGACGCTTCTTTCACTTTTCCTGCCCAGCAACGAGAGGAAGCTTCCGTTCCTGTTAGATACTATCCGGATGTTGATAAGCATTTTCTAGGTTGTTACTACCACGAGGGTATATTCGTGGTGTCCTACAATCGAAAATTATTGGTAGAGACAGCGAAAAAGCAACAGATGTACCCCGCACAGATCATTCCGGAATTAGCTGATCTAATTAGTAAAAAAGGCAAGAGTGGCGCGATGAATCTCTTCATCCAAAGCGCCTCTTTAGATTTACAGGTTCAAATGAATGACTCGACGGAGTGGAAAATGAAAAATCAATGGTTGGCAATGGATTTATTCTATAATGAAGGAAGCCTTTGCTGCTTCAATGAGCAGCCCTATGAAGAAACCTTGGAGAACTTTTACCCCAACTTATGCGATACGATAACTACTCGGATCAATCGGCTATTCCCACAAATAAAAACCACGGCACAAGTCAGTCATGACGAGGCCGTGGTCTATTTTACGGTTTGCGGGAATTAAGCTTCAGTCCCTTCTTTCTTGAATGCTGACACAAACATATCTTTTACGAATAAATATCCGATACATCCGAATAAAGCGAGGAAGACAAAACCGACCAAGATAAGTGCCTTCTTAGGAGAAGATGCTTTCAAAGGTACGGTAGCCGGCTCGATTACGGTATACACCGGAGTTTCTTCCTGTACACGCAATTTATCTTGCTCCAACTTCTGCGCCAACGTATTGTAAACATTAAACGTAAGGGTCATCTCATTCTTCAAACGTTCCTGCTCCGTACGGTAGCTGGAAGAGATAATATTACGGTTGGCATCCTCGAAAGCAGCGTACGCACGTTGCGCTTTATAATAAGCGTCACGTGACTCGCCAAATACCTTCTGGGTAAATTCCAAATCTTGCTTTACTTTCTGCGTACGATAATTCGTAATATAATTCTGGAGGTTTTCCAAAACGACCTTTGTCATCTGAGCGGAAATAACCGGGTCCTGCATCTGTACGGAAGCCGTGATAACCAAGGTCTTCTTGTCCACGGAAACAGAAACCCGCTCCTGCAAGGCCTTCACCACCTCTTCTTGATCCTTTGTCAAATGGTAAGGATTCAAGCCCTCAGACTCTTCCTCGTCACCGGAGATTAAACTCATTACCGCACCCAACGCCTTGAATGGAGCGGAGACAATATATCCCCACCAAGCCTTACGTTGATGTTCACTCATATAATCATACAATGTAGTGCTTAACTCCTTTTCCTTATCGGTAACCTCTACCGGAAACAATTCCAACAGAAACGGGGTACTCTGCACCACATCCGGATACAAATCCGGAGAGATCGCGTCCGCACCGGCAGCGGCATTCAGATTAATCCCAGCCATAGCAGCCAAACCGCCAAGACTAGATTTTTTTGCCGCATCCTGTGTCTCTGGTGCCAATTTCACCGTAGTTGTATATTCCTTGGGAATACTGAAAGCTACAATCAAACCTACTACCACCGCAATACCACAGCCTTTCAATAAGAACTTACGCTCTTTCCACAGTTTTTGCGCCAGTTCGATTAAATCGATCTCCTGCTCCTCAGGTAACTCTTGTCTTTTTATCTCGTTTATCGTATCCATGCCTGATTAGTTTTTAATCATGTTAACAATAGAGGTAATCATCGCGGCCAT
Organism: Parabacteroides sp. KHUB-02; assembly: GCF_056640955.1. Taxonomy (NCBI): domain Bacteria; kingdom Pseudomonadati; phylum Bacteroidota; class Bacteroidia; order Bacteroidales; family Tannerellaceae; genus Parabacteroides; species Parabacteroides sp. KHUB-02. The sequence goes on from NZ_JBWQEV010000002.1 coordinate 62,435, forward strand.
AGAGGTAGCGGAGCTACTGATACTCATGATCTCAGCCAAGCTTCGGCGCTCACGTTGCGTCTTCGTCGGAACTACGATCTCACAGCCCGGCTCCACTTTCGGATAACGCTTGAAAAAGATAGCGGTACGCTTCGTCGTAGCGACCTTACCATTCATATATATTACGATCGGATACTTACGTGCGATATCATTATAACCACCGGCTTGAGACAAGCAATCCGTAACTGACATACCTTTCGTGTAAGTCACGCTGTTCGGATAAGTCACGGCTCCACTCATCTTCACCGTACTTTGCAACTGCGGAATATAAAGTTCATCACCATCACGAAGCACGACATCATCGATACTGCCCGGATTTGCCAACGCTTTCTCTAAATCAATACCTACGGAATAGTCCTTCACATTCATCAACGCTACACCGATGGAATCCCGGCTTTGCTTATTCGCCTCACTTAAAGCCAGAAGGGTCTCCATGCGTTTCAATTCATCTTCTGTCAACTGACGTTTCAAGCTGGCACCTTTTACATAAGCCTCTGGGGTAACGCCTCCCGCTTTCGCGACAATGTCACTCAAACGTGCGTTCTTCGTAGCCAATACATAGCTACCGGCAAAAGTGATCTCGCCGTTCACCTTCACGACCTGTTGCTCATGATACCCCGGGGAGAAACGAACATAAACTTCATCGAACGGCTCCAGCGTAAAGATCGTATCTCCCGCATTCAACTTGAAGTCCTCACTCAACGAGAAGTTATATACATCAGCGATCCGGTTGACATTCTGATTGGAACTAGGATCCTTCACACGACGGGCTACCTCTACATTAATAGAAGAAGCGGACTCTCTTAAGCCACCGGCCATCATGATAGCGTCCTCTATTGTCAAATTATGACGATACGGAAGCACCGTATCCGGATAATTCACGGCTCCGCCAACCTTGATCGTATAAGGTTCGCGCAAATCGAATAGGGAAGGAATGCTTAATTGGTCTTCCGCTTGCAACTCCACATCTGGAGCGGTACCGTTCAAGATACCACGAATATCCACGGCGATCATCGTAGTCGTGAAATCCGGATTCAAACGGGTAATCAAGGCACGGCCGGCGAACTCGTCTCCTTTAAGACCTGCGGCCTGTTTTACCAATTGCTTTACCGTACGAACCGACGGACTTAACTCATATTCTCCCGGACGCCATACTGCTCCCGTCACGATCAAACGATTCTCATAAAAAGGAATAACGGAATCTACCAGCAAAGAATCGCCATCCTGCATCACGAAAGAAGCGAACTTATCTTCCGAAACCGTAGAGATCTGGTAACGACTATCTGATTTACGCTTCACTTGTACGTCCTTCGTATAAGCGTCGCCGGTAAATCCGCCGGCCATATCCAGCAATTGCTTCAAGGTCTCACCCTTGCGCAACTCGAAAATACGATTACGTTTCACCTTACCTCGAACCACCGCTAACTGGTCGTACGGGCCTACCATAATCATATCGTTCTCTTCCAAACGAACATTCGTTGTGTACTTTCCGTTCAATAAATAATCATATACGTCGAGATTAGCGATTTCCTTGCTATTGCGATATACCTTGATGCTACGCAAAGAACCGATCTTATTCACACCACCGGCGGCATACAACGCATTAAATAATGTGGCGAATGAAGGTAATGTATACGTACCGGGAGCGACTACCTCGCCGACAATATTCACCTTCATGCTACGAATCTGGCTCAAACTGACGGAAACAAAGGTATTCCCCTCTCCCGAACCAGACAGCGTAGACATAATCTGGCTCAACTCCTGACGCAGACGAGTCTCAGCGCCAGCGATCGTCAATCCACTGACCGACACCGGACCTAAATTTGGTACAAGGATCGTACCATCCGGAGAGATCTTTAATTTCAAGTTTAGCTCGGAATCTCCCCATACATTAATCAATAACTCATCACCAGCGGAAAGCACATAATCCTTAGGTGTAGGGATGTTTAAATCTGGGGCAAAAGATAAGTTCTTGTTTGAGAAGATTTCATGCCCGAATACAGTATTCTCCATGGCTGAAGCAGGAAGATTATTTCTACGTTGGGCTTCTAAGGATTGTCCTTCATCGATTACCGGCATTACCCGGTCGCTAACCTTCGCATCGGTAGCGGTAGCTTGAGATCCGACTGATCCCCCTTCTTGTTTCATACGCTTGGCTAATTCCTGCTGGATCTGCGTATCCGACATTCCAGCGGCTTTCGCCTTGTCAATCAAGTCTTGCGGAACCTGTGCATACACAGATCCCGACAGCAATAAGCAACATACGCATAGTACGTTCTTAAACGATAAATTCATACAGTCTATTATTGTTTTTTATTATATACCACTCCTGCTATAAGCGACTAACTTAAAAAAGCAGCTATTCTCTAGATTTTCAGCTGGCAAAGATAAAGAATCTTTTCAATATATGACTTAAAAAGTCACCGTTAATCCATCATATGAGTAATGTACATGCGGAGGCAACTCTTTTTCAATGACCGCATGCAACCCTATGCGATGACTCATATGGATTAAATAGGCCTCCTTGGGCTGGATACGGGATATATTCGCTAAGGCTTCCTCCAGACTCTCATGCGATTGATGCTCTCCTTTCCGAAGGGCATCAATAACCAATACATCAAGGTTTTCCAACTTAGCGTACTCTTCTTCCGGAAGATATTTAAGGTCGGTCAAGTAAGCCATATTGCCGATACGGAAACCTAAGATCGGCAGCTTAGCGTGCATTACACGGATCGGAGTGATCATGACACCGGCGGCCTCAAACGGTTTCGTCCCGATCGTATGCAAAACCAAATTAGGCACTCCCGGATATTTATGCTCCCGGAAGACATAAGGGATGCGAGTCTTTATCGCCTCCACGACATTGTCTTCCGCATAAATATCCACATCTTTATACCGGCCAAAAGGACGTAGATCATCTAAGCCACCTACATGATCGTAGTGCTCATGAGTTACTAAAACGGCGTCAAAATAGTAAATCTTATTGGTTATCATTTGCCAACGGAAGTCCGGACCACAATCGATCAATATCCGTTTCCCTTCCGTCTCTACCAAGATCGAAGCCCGTAGACGCCAATCACGGGGGTCTTTACTAGTACATACCTCACATTGGCAACCTATCTCAGGATTGCCCGTAGACGTTCCTGTTCCTAAAAAAACGATTTTCATTATCCGACATATTTAACCTCAGGCATAAGCTCTATACCGAAACGATCTTTTACGGCGGTACGAATGCTCTCCGCGACCAACGCGATCTCATGCCCCCGGGCATCTCCTAAATTCACTAATACCAACGCTTGTTTCTCGTAAACACCTACCGGCCCATGGTTTTTACCCTTAAACCCACATTGCTCGATCAACCAACCGGCCGGAACCTTGATCTTTCCTTCCGAAGCGGGATAAGACGGGATTTCCGGGAATTGCTTTTTCAATTTCTCAAAATGCTCTGCCGTAATTATCGGGTTCATAAAGAAACTGCCTGCGTTGCCTAATACTTCCGGATCGGGAAGCTTCTGCCTGCGAATTGTTATGACAGCCTCACGGATCGTTTCCAAAGTAACTTCCGGATATTTCGTCAACTCCTCCTTTAAGTTCCCATAATTAACCGAAAAGCTAGGGTTCTTGGATAGTCGAAGCGTAATATAAGTTATGATGTGGGGGTCATGATGCTCATTCTTGAAATAACTATTACGATATCCATATTCACAATCCGTATTCGTAAAAGTCCGTTTCTCGAATGTCAACTGGTTATAAGCCTCCACGCTCTCGATCACATCCTTGATCTCCATGCCATAAGCCCCGATGTTCTGGATAGCGGCAGCGCCCGCCTCACCGGGTATTAAAGAAAGATTCTCTATACCTCCCCAACCTTTCGATACGGCGTATGCCACGACATCATCCCAGATCTCCGCAGCCCCGACACGAAGCGATACATACTCGTCCGTTTCCGCCGAGATAGAAATCCCCTTGATTCGGGAATGGATGATAATGCCATTATAATCGTTGATGAACAATAGATTGCTCCCGCCTCCTATATGCAAGGATAAACATTCCTGAAAGTATTCATCATGTAAGATTCGTTGCAGCTCCTCCTCCGTCTCATACTCCATGAACCAACGTGTCTTTACCGGGAGATGGAACGTATTGTGTTTCTCCAACGAATAATTCTGCTCTATTCTCATCGTCTATTTTATTTTTAGGGCAAAAGTAGTCATAAATAACTCATCCGCAAATTATGTAGTTCCGGATTTTTTCAGTAGATTTGTATATAGAGTTGATCGTATGGATGAGAACACGTCCGGCCTATCCGGTGAAATACAGAAGATGATCCTCGACAAGTTAAACACGTTCAATCGAGGAAAAACGTCAGACAAAGGGCGGTACTACATTCTTTTGCCTACCTCAAAGACCTTATATTATACGCTTTGGTTCTTTACGCCTTCGGCCACTTATCATCCGACGGTCTATTTGGCGAATCTCGACTTGAATGCCATCAGCTCGGTGAATAAGGCGATTAAGATGGTAAGCAACTCCTTTCTACCTTTATTTATAACGACAGATATCAAAGACTCTCCCGATAATGGAGACGATATTATTTCTTTCGGTAAATACAGAGGATACCATTTGCATGACATCTATACGATCGATCCCCGATACGTCGTTTGGATAGCCGATAAATATGAGCCTCACGTAAAAAGCGAGATGCGTTTTAAAGAGTTAGCGGTGACCTACAGTAAAATCTATCTCGACCTACAGACCCGTAAGAAATACAAAATGCCTGTAAGCCGCTTTGTAGGAACACCGGGAGAAAAATTGAGCGATTTAAAGTTAACAATCACAAAAGTCCGCATTGAAGACGATTCTTACAAGACACAGATTATCCGTGGTACCGAATATTTCTATGTAGATCAATTGCTCACGGCCGTGGACATCGCCGGAAATTACTTCTTATTGAGGATAAAAGCGAAAGATCGTAGTCTTACCACGCAAACGTTGCCACCGGGCGCTCATGCTTTCCAAGTAGGAGAAAAATTGACTTTGACTTCCGCTAAGGTCTTAAAACATATAGAATCCCGTACTATCAAGTACACACGAATCGGGTATATCAAGATTCAATAAATGTTTCGAAATTCGCAAACGGACACATTATTAACATTTTTTGTTCTTAAAAATGTAACAAACATCTGTAGGCCTTGTTTAATAAGAAACTCAAATGCAAATGTATCTTTGCAAAACGTAACTATAAAACCAGCTTCAAAGTGTACATTTGTAGTGTTTAACAATTTAAAAAATTTGCATTTATGAACAAAGCAGAACTTATAGAGGCTTTAGCAGACAAGACCGGGTTACAAAAGCAAGAAGCAAAGAAAGTATTGGATGCTTACATCGAGATCGTAACTGAGCGTATGTCTGAAAATGAGGAAATCGTACTTGTCGGATTTGGAACACTGATCCCAAGACCGCAAACACAGCGTCTTGCCAGAAATCCTAAAACAGGTACTCCAGTAATGATCCCCGCTCGTACGACCGTAAAATTCAAACCGGGTAAATTCCTCCTTGAGGCGATGAATGCCCACCTGAAATAATAAAGTAACCGAAAACGTAGTAAAAATATCCCCGGTAAGGGGATAAAAAATCATAAGTATGAAATCTTTCATTTATAAGTATGAATGAAAAATTTCATACTTATGATTTTTAGTGTTCGGAAATGATTACTTTTGGGCTCAAAAAAAAGACTCATGAGAATCGTCAATCTTGGAGACACAAATTCCATATTAAACAAGTTTGTTGCAGAACTTAGAGATGTAGACATACAAAAAGACAGCCTTCGTTTCCGTCGTAATGTTGAGCGTATCGGAGAAATCATGGCTTACGAGATCAGTAAGGAATTTCATTACAGTACGAAAGACATCCAGTCCCCGCTAGGTATAGCCCCGATGAATACGCCGGACGATCAAATCGTGATTAGTACGATCTTGCGTGCCGGGCTTCCATTCCACCAAGGTTTCCTTCGGTATCTGGATAATGCGGAGAACGCTTTCGTATCCGCTTACCGCAAATATAAAGACCGTTTGAATTTTGATATTCATATCGAATATATCGCCTCTCCTCGCTTAACAGGTAAAACCTTGATCATATCCGACCCGATGTTGGCCACCGGAAGCTCTATGGAATTGGCGTATGAGGCCCTGCTGACCAAAGGAGTACCCGGCCATGTACACGTAGCCTCCATCATCTCAAGCAAACAAGCCTTGGAATACTTGCAGAAGAAAATGCCGGATGACAAGACTACAATCTGGATCGCCGCATTAGATAATGACCTCGACGATCATTCTTATATCGTTCCCGGATTAGGCGATGCAGGAGATTTAGCGTTCGGCGAGAAGGAATAGGGATGCGTAAACCAAAACGTACTGCCTTTGCCCAACTCGGAATTTACACCGATCCGACCACCTAGCCTATTTACGATGGTCTCGCAAATAGATAGCCCCAAGCCCGTACCTTGTTTAAACGTATTTCCTTTATAGAAACGATCAAAGATATGGGCTTGTATCTCTTGGCTCATGCCATCCCCCGTATCAGTCACGGAGAATTTTATCTCATCACCTATGATCTCGTAAGCTAAGGTGATACAACCTTCGCTCGTATACTTGATCGCGTTGTTAAGGAAATTGGATATTACCTGCGTCAGCCGCATACGATCGCTATAGATTTGGCATTCCGGTGAATCTTGGGGAGCGATCAGAGCTACGTTATCGGGCATCTTGATACGGAATGAGGTCACGATCTCATTGATCACCTCTTTTACGTTCATATCGGTGAACTTGAAATCCATCGTACCGGATTCAATTTTTGCCAAGTCTAGAATATCACTGATCAATTGAAGCAACATCCGATTATTGCTATCGATGATTTCCACAAACTCATGCCTCTCCTCGGGATCATCCGTTTCCGCCAATAATTGAGAAAAACCGACAATGGCATTTAATGGCGTACGAATCTCATGACTCATATTCGCTAGGAAGGCAGACTTCAAACGATCCAGTTCTTCCGCCCTTTCCCTTTTCAATTGAGAGTCCTTTAACTCCGTGATATCGTAATTAATACAGATCATCTCCGGTTTATTCGGGTCTACGCTTTGAGGGTTAAGGGTGATATTGGCGCAAATCCATTTCCATCCGTCACCAGACTTCACACGCACTTCCCTACGGAAATGATGCGCTTTACCCTGTTTCACCTCCTCAAAGAATGAGTTTATATATCCAGCGTCGTTCGGATGAATATAAGAATAAATCCCAATAATTTGGGACAAGGGGGTTCCATCCTTCTCTCCCATATTCTCATACCATTGCTTAATGGCATAGCCCTCAAAGGTATATAAGTCATAAAGGGCATAACCGACTTTAGCGTATACGCTGACCAAGGTAAATACATTCTCAAACTCAGAAATACGGTTATAGGCGATCATCTTTTCCGTATTATCCAAATTAATAAGTAAATAGCTGGAAGGTTCACCTCTTTGGTCATATAAAATACTGGCCTTGGTAACGATATCCATCTCGCCTACTTTCGAGGTGTTATAATAATCATCGACCTTCTTAAACGAATAATTCAGCCGGAAATTCACGGATTTATTCTCCTTGAGTTTCTTGATCACATCTTTAGGCATAATCGGGTTGCTAAAAATATTGACTCCTAAAACGTCCTTCTTTGACCGGATACCGAATATCTCCATATCCTTTGCGTTCAGGTCAATCAAGTAACCGTCCCTGTCATAAAGCTCGACTCCCACAGGTAAATTTACATACAGCTTTCGGAAAATCATCTCATTATGATCGATCATCTTACTAATCTTTTCCTCTTTCAGTTTGAAATTAGGTAAAATCTGTAATATGCCCAACGCTTTTACGCACACTCCATTATTCAACTTACGCTCACATAATCTGGAGCGTACCCATTTTTCCCCAGTCGGTGTTATTATCGGAAATATCTGCTCATACGTATCGACAGATTGGATCGATAAAAAATCCGTAGTAATCAGATCCCTAAAGTCTTCCCGGATTATATAGTAAAATTCAAAAAAAGAGAGATTATTCCCCTTCTTCCCAAATATACTCATTAAATAATCGGAACAGATATAACTTCTTTGAACAAAATCGGCTTCCCACAAGCCAACTTCCGCTCTATCTAATAACAATTTACATTGATCCAATTGAGTCTGTATATCCTCCATAAAAATATCCCTTCCGATAAAATTACACTATGATTTCACAAAGATATAATTTAAATAGTATAAATCCCCTATAATAAAAAAGAGATTGTCTCGAATCACTCAAGACAATCTCTTTATATATTCAAAGCCTGATATAAATTATTTCAATTCCTTGATACGAATATTGCGGAATTTGACAGGGGAACCATGTCCTAAGAAACCTATATGACCTTTTTTGTTAAACAAACCCGGATGCTCCTTTCCATCCGGCGTACCATTCTTCACGGCATCCCGAATATTTCCATCCAAGATTACGACTCCATTCACCGTCACACGGATATGATCGCCATCCGCCATGATCTCTTCCGTATTCCATTCTCCAACCGGCTTGAACGCTTTCGGATGATCCTCACGGGCGGGAATGATACCGTATACGGAACCATGATGTTGCAGCGGAGTGATGTTTCCTTGGTAAATAGGATGTTCACAATCCAAGACCTGCACTTCCATACCTACATATGCTGCGTCTCCTTCCATCGGCGTACGGATACCGACACCGTTATTAGCTCCCGGGGTTAACTGGAAATCAAAACGATAGATAAAGTTTCCGTATTCCTTCTTGGTGTACAGATTACCTCCGAAGCTACTGCTTGGAACCATAGAGATACAGCCGTCTTCCAAGATATAATCAACCGTATTTCCAGTCCATTCATGCATATTCGTTCCGTCAAACAAAACCTTGAAACCCTCTTTTTCCTCTTCAGGAGACAATTGGAACGGTTCTTGTTTCTCTAATTCCTTCACGTAGATATTACGGTAATAAACCTTGCTACCATGCGCTTGCATCTCGATTTGCTCTACCGGGAAAATCGGAAGCTTGCGATCCCAATAGTTTTCCAGAATCACGTTATCTACCACTTTTTCTCCGTTCAAGACAACCGTCACACGGTCGCCAACCATCTTAATATAGAAGGAATTCCATTCACCTAGTTTATTATCGGCCACTTTCGAAGGCTTGCTCTCATTTACCTGATTGTTATACAAGCCTCCGGAACCTACTTGCGCACCAACATTTACCCGAGAAGTATCCCAGATCTGGACTTGAGGAGTACCACGCAGATAAATACCGGCATCAGCCTCAGGTCCTTTAGGATCCAACATCCAATCAACATACATCTCGAAATCACCATATTGCTTTTCAGTACATAGGTTATCGTACCCAGTACCGTCAAATACTAACAGGCCATTCTCCACTTTCCAGTCACGACGCATATTCTCATCCGCCTTCTCCTGCGCTTTCGCCAATTGAGCCGGTTTCATTTTCGCACGGGCGATCGGATTCTCAACCAAACCTTTCCAACCCGTTAAATCCTTACCATTAAAGATAGAGACAAATCCAACCTCGTCCGGCATCGCATCTAAATGTTGCTTCAAGGCATCGATATCATAACGAGCGTCTTCCCCGTCAAACATGGTCAAAACACGTTTCAAGATTGCCTTCACATTGTCACCCTTATATTCCGGATGGTTACGAGCGATATTCCAAACCGCATAAACAGCCGCAGAACGAACAGCCGCATCGCTTGAATCCAAGAATTCCGACGCATACATCAATGCCAAGAAGGTATCCGCCCGTTGGATCTGACGTAAAATAAGAGCCTTTTGCTCACTCGTCCGGGCGATCTCCATGACTTTCCGCAAGCTCAACAAACGATTCTCTCTCGTAAATGCCGGATTAGATACCAACTGCACATAACGCTTTAACGCCCTGTCGAATACTTGATCGGAAGAGGCTGATTGGCAAACCTTAAATAGTTCATCGGCAGCCTCAATACCCTTCCATGCCAACAAAGCGTCAAGAGCCGCATCCTTGGCCGCTCCATTCCCTTTATTCAATCCTTCCACGATCGTAGCCAAAGCCTCTTTCTCACCAGTCGCTGATAAGACCTTATAATAAAGATATCTCTTGCTATCTCCCGCTTGTACCATACGGCGATTCACGTTAGATACTTGAGTTGCCGCCGGTTGTTTAGAGATAGCGGCAATGACCGCATCCTGAAGCGGGGCGATAGCGGAAGCCTCCGCCGTCTCCAACATTCCACACAATAAAGTGAAATCTTTCTCAGACACTACATCTTTCAATGCGGTATAAGCGGCTTTCTTCACCTCCGGAGAGCCGGATTTAATCTGATCCAGTACCGTATTCAGATTCGCATCGGCCATACGTATCGCCAACAGCTCCAGACCAGCGATTTTCCCGGCATCGGAAGCAGACGGGATCACTTTAGCGACCGCTTGATCAATATCGCCGTTAAATGCCATCAAAGCATCTTGACCCAATAATATCACTTGCTTGTCATTGCTCTTCAACAAATCCGCCAGCACAGGAATGACACTCTTATCACCGATTTTAACCAAGGCCCAAACAGCGGCCTGTTGCACATAGAAATCCTTATCTTTCAATTGGTCCAAAAGAACTTGTCTCGCTGGTAGATCAAAACGAAGTTCCAGATTCTTGATCATGTCATGTTTAGACGGGCATTTGCTTTCACGGCCTATCCAGTTCAAGATATCCACCTTGACTTCCGGCTTCGCCTTTAACATGTGTTTCATGACCTCGATATAAACATTTTGATCAGCGAAACCCGATGCGAAGTTCAAAGCCGCATTACGGTATCCCTTATCCGTATCTTTCAAAGCCGATAATAAATTCTTCGTAGCGGCTTCTGGCTTAGCGGCTAATAGAATCTGAAGAGCGGCCTCACGGGTCTGTGTCATGCCCGCTTTCGTAGACTTCTTCAATAAATCATTCGCTGCTTTCTCCGCGTCTTTGGTATCGCCTTGCTCAAGGACACGTTTTATCAAAGCGATATATGCCTCATTCGCCCCGGTCTTTTCCATTTTATAACCGGCTTTCTCCGCAGCGGCGGCTAAATCGCCTAGAGAAGCTTTAGAACCTACACGACTCAACGCATAAAGAACCTCTTTCTGCATATTCTCATCGCTGGAACCAAGCATCACTTTCAATACATTTTCCGCATCAGCGATTTGCACGTCAGCGATCGCACGGATAATATCCTTTTGCGTCTTCGGAGTACCGGAACGACGCATCAAGGAAGCCACCAAAACCTTCTTAGCGTTATCGGTACGGATTGCGGATAACGCACGGGCAGCAGGACCGCTTAGGCTCTCATCGTTCAAATAGCTAGCCAGCGTATCCACACACTCATCTTTTCCCAGTAATTGAAGCTGCCGGATAATAAAAGCCTTTGTCTCCCGGTCGCTCACCTTATCCAAGGCTTTCAAATATGCGTTGGCTGTTGCTAGACGGGCATTTTCCTCACCTTTCGCCATCACGTAGTGAGTCAATCCGCTTAACGCATAATCCACGTTCGAGTTACTGCCTTTTCCCGGAGCGTTAATCTTGTTAATCAACATCAAGACCCCTTCCTCGCCAGTGGAGCTTAGGTCATTAATTAATTTGTTATATTCAGCTTGTTGCTCCGCCGGCATCTGTGCCAATACATCGGCAACGATCGTCTTCGATGTACGATTAGCTGGGCTTTGAGCCATTAACATGCTACCGCACAACAATAAGCTGGCAATTGATATATATACTTTTTTCATATGTGTATGTGTTTAAATATTCCAAGGCGCTCTCATCGGCTGATCCAACAAACGATTAGCGGCCTCATCATTAATAAATTCCAGTTTTACGGGATCAACGTGAAGCGTACGATTCAAACGAAGGGCTACGGCACCCATGTTCACGATCGTAGCGGAACGGAAGCCATTACGCTCATTCAAGGCAAAAGGCTGACGAGTCTTTACGCACTCGATAAAGTCGGTAACCTGTGGCTCAGGTTCGGGATAATCGGATAACTTTTTCTCCCAATCCGGGATATCACATACGAAATTCTTATAAACATTCCCGTTCGGTCCGGAAATATAAGGTGTGTTCGGATCCCCGTAATCACCTCCCCAAAGTACGATCTGGCAACCATCCTCATAGGTATACGTAATCGAACGCCAAGTACCCACGGCGTCCGGATGTTGTTGCGGAGCATCCACCTCTACCTTAACCGGGCTGGTATTATCTTTTCCTAAAAAATATTGTACAGGGTCAATATAATGCTGTCCCATATCCCCTAAACCACCGCCGTCATAATCCCAGTATCCACGGAATGTCTGATGCACACGATGCGGGTTATAAGGTTTGTAAGGAGCCGGCCCCAACCAGAAATCATAATCCAGCTCACTAGGCACCGATTGCGGTTCCAGATATTCTTTACCAACCCAATAGAACTTCCAGTCGAAACCGGTATGCTTGCTGATCGTTACCTTTAGCGGCCAGCCCAACATACCACTTTGAACCAGTTTCTTCAAAGGTTTCACGGGAGTGCCCAGTCCATAGAACGGATCAGCGAAACGGAACCAAGTGTTCAAGCGGAACATACGCCCGTATTGCTTCACGGCTTCCATTACCCGTTTACCCTCCCCGATCGTACGGGTCATAGGCTTCTCGCACCAAATATCTTTTCCTGCTTTAGCGGCCTCGACAGACATGATACCATGCCAATGAGGAGGCGTAGCTATATGAACGATATCTACATTGGGATCTAGAATCAAATCACGAAAATCATGGTATGCGGCAATCTTATCCTTTACCAACTGTTTACCTAGCTCCAGATGATTCTTATCGACGTCACACACGGCGACAAGACGAGTCCCGGCATAGTCCACATGTCCACGGCCCATACCACCTGTACCGATAATTCCTTTTGTCAATTGATCACTTGGAGCGATGAATCCATTACCCAACACGTGGCGCGGTACAATCGTAAATGCCGCGATTCCTCCAAGAGTCTTCAGGAAGTCTCTTCTGTTTGTCTTCATAGTACGAATTTAAAATTTAGATAGAATAGATTAACTTGAGTGACAAAAATAATCATAATACTCGAAGAGACAAGAAAAATGTATATAAAAAAGAAAAGGATGCCTTTAGCAAAGACATCCTTCCCTAGTATTTTATGAAAATTTATTACAAAGCGAATTGCGGTTGACGGTGAATCCATTGCCCACGGGTGAAATCCGGGAAGTCTACCAAAGCACCGCCACGAGCGATTGACATCTCTGACAAGCCGGAGATAGCGCTCCAAGCGGCAGCGTCATAGCAATCCATTGGAGCCGGTTTCTTATTACGGATAGCGTCGATCAAGTCGTACATCATGATATAGTCCATACCACCATGTCCGGCCTCAGCCGCCTCAGCGGAATGCTGTGCCCATAATTTATGGTCATATTGCTTGAACCATTCCTCCGAATCATCCCAACGGTGAGGTTTGGATTTACCCTGTACATATACATGATCGCCATCATTCATCCATAAACCCTCAGTTCCCTGAACACGGAAACCTAATGAATAAGGGCGAGGAGAATTGGTATCATGGGTTACGATGATCGTTTGTCCATTAGAACACTTAATCATAGAAGTCACGATATCTCCCAAATTGAAGTTGACCTTCGCCAACGGATGATTCTCACCCCCATTATCCACGATAAACTTATGCAATCCACGAGATTGAGTAGCCATAGCGGATAAAGAAAGGAAGCGGTTACCACGATTGATATCCATACAATGAGCTACCGGTCCGATACCATGAGTCGGATAGATATCGCCATTACGATGTACGGAATGGTTCGTACGCCATTGAGCCTCGGCGAAAGCCGTCGGGCCCATACGAAGATCACCACTGCCCGGTACATAGTTGTAATGAGTTCCATCATTGAATTTCACCTCACGCAAGTCATGCTCATAACCACAAGTACCATGCAATATCTCGCCGAACAAACCTTGGCGAACCATATTCAACGCAGCCATACAGTCACGACGATAACATACGTTCTCCATGATATTCAAATGGCTTCCGGTTGCTTCCGAAACATTTACCAAATCCCAGCACTCCTCGATCGTATTAGCGGCGGAAACCTCCACGCCTACATAAGGAACACCAGCCTTCATAGCGGCGACAGACATCGGAACGTGCCATTCCCAAGGACTAGCGATAATCACGCAATCAAATTCCTCGTTGTTCAACATTTTCTCAAATTCACGCTCACCTCCCTTATAAACCTTCGGAGCGGGCACATTAAATTTAGCGATATGTTTCAAGGTTCTATCGATCGGGCCCTGTTGGATATCGCAAATCGCTACGATCTTATTACCGGGGATCGCCAATACATTATTAATATGCTCATGGCATCTAGAACCCGTTCCGATGAAACCGAAACGTAATTTACCATCATCTTTACCAGCTGTTTTTTTCTTTTGGGGTTCAGCGGCAGTTGTTGTAGCTCCGGCGTTTCCGGCCATTGCCAAGCCTGCGGCACCAATACCAGCGGCAGATACTTTCTTAAGGAATGAACGACGAGTGTTTTCCATATATTTTATAAATTAGTTTGTGTTTTGAGGATACAAAATTAAAAAAATATTTTTTCAATCAAAACGTTATTGAGTATTTTGAAAAATAAAGAGTCCAAGACTAAAAGTTCGTTATCTTTCCGGTTTCCCTTTTTAGCCTCTCGAAGGTCATCATCATCTGTCGAAGTCTTTTAGGTTCTTTTTCCGCCAAATTAACTTGCTGACCGATGTCTTCCTTTACATTATATAATTGATAACAGTTACTATTTCCGGCAAAGGCAGCCTCCTCCGCGTCGCCATAGGTATCCGGATACGGTGGGATCATGACCCAATCACCATCACGTAGCGCATAATTGAAATAACCTTCCAAGACAAGTTCCTTTCGCCCATTACCACCTTTTCCTAGAAAGACAGGCAAGGTGTTTTGGCTATCTACCTTATCAGAATAGGTCTGTCCGATCAACGCCGACAGCGAGGCTAACAAATCCATCTGGCAAACCAAGGCATCCGACACAGCGCCCGGCTTAACTTCCGCAGGCCAACGAAGCATGAACGGGATACAGGTCCCACTATCATACAAGCTCGTCTTTCCTCCACGAAGCGGTCCGGCCATCTTATGATCCCCAACCAATTCCACGGCTTGATCTTGATAACCGTCATCCAGAACCGGTCCATTATCGCTAGTGAAAATAACTAATGTATTTTCCGTTAGCCCCAACTTATCCATTTCCTTCAAGAATTCGGTCACGCACCAATCCGCTTCCAAGATAACATCCCCACGAGGTCCCATCCCCGACTTACCCGCGAATCTCTCGTTCGGTACACGAGGTACATGCGGTTGATGCAAGCCATAGTACAGGAAGAAAGGTTTATCCTTATTCTTTTTCATAAAACCTTTCGCCTTCTCAAGGAACAACTCTGCCATATCCTCATCTTTCCATTGGGCGGTTTTGCCTCCTTTCTGGAAACCAATTCGAGGTACACCGTTTACGATAGCGCCGGCATGCCCGACACTCGGGAGCATTCTCAGTAATTCAGGATTATCCTTCCCAGTCGGTTCCCCGGGGAAATTCTCCTTATAACTGACATAGAGAGGATCGTTCGGATCGAGGTTTACACCTCTCCCATTCTCGATAAAGATACAGGGAACCCGGTCATTGGTAGCGGCTTGGATAAAAGAATAGTCGTAACCGATCTCTTTCGCTCCGGGATAAACCAGCTTGTTCCAGTCTACCGCCCCGTCACCTAATCCCAGATGCCATTTGCCGACCGAGCCGGTGACATAGCCCGCTTGCTTCATCACCTTTGGCAAGGTAACCTGTTGAGTATTGATAATCAGAGCCGCATTGCCGGGAAGTATTTTGGCTTCCCTATTTGTCCAAGGATATAATCCGGTAAGCAAGGAATACCGGCTGGGGGTAGAAGTAGCCGCCGTACAATAACCTTGCGTAAAGCGTATGCCTTCATTTGCGATACGATCCATTCCCGGAGTCTGTATGCGATGAGCCCCGTAACAGCTTAGATCACCATACCCGAGATCATCAGCTACGATGATCACCACGTTAGGTTGCCGGGGAGATGATTGAGCTATTAAAGTTGTTGGCAAGGAAAACCCTGCCAACACACTCATTATACAATACTTATTCATCGCTTATTACGGATTCTGAGTTAATGTACCCGGATAAGCGTTAATCTCAGACTGCGGAATATACTGGATAGCCAACGGGCTGGTAGCAGGATATTCAGGCACGCCGTCATGGAATCCCGGGTAATGACGTTTCATCGTATCGCCTACACGATATACATCAAAACCACGGTCAGCCTCATAAGCTAATTCCAACTGACGTTCTTTCATGATAAGCTCATGAGCGTTTGTCGCATCCAAAGATTTATATCCGGCGTTAGGTAAGGAACGGGTACGAACGGTATTCAAATCGGCTAATGCTTTTGTATAGTTTCCTAATTTAGCGCTAGCCTCGGCGCGAATCAGGTATAACTCACCTAAGCGAGAGATAACCGGAGAATAAAGGTGAGGATAGCCATCTTGCTTAGAGCACTTATAGCTATAGAATTTCGGGTTACCTTGACTTTCCAACATAAAGTAGTCATAATCTCCCTCATACGTTTCTCCCTTATAGCTAATAGAATAACGCTTATTGTCCACATCTACCGGAGTTAATGTATATTCTTCACCATCTACCGTAGCGATTAACTTACCTCCTACTTCCTTGGTCTCACCTTGACGATATACGTAACCGGAAATCTTGCCGTCCGTATATAAGTTAGCTACAAAACGGAAAGCGGGGATCTGATTTCCATTGGCGTCTTCCTTATATTGCGGATGGATAAACGCCTCACGTGCATCGGTTCCTTTTCCTGTCTCATGCAACAAATCCATATACTTAGCGCTGGCGTAAACCTCACCCCAGCCTTGACCATCGATCTCAGCGTACATACTTCCTAGCGGATCACCCCAATCTTCCCAGTCTGAGGCTATAAACTTCACGGCGAAAATAGTCTCTGTCTGTGAAGCGGCATCCGGAGCGAACTCATTATAACGCATAAAGTTAGCACGGTCCAACATAGAGAACTGGCCACTCTCGATTACCGTATTCGCATAATCATAAGATAATTGGGCATATTCCTTATTCGGATTCTCAAACGTGCCACTCATATACATATAGACCTTCGCCAATAAAGCTTGAGCCGCATATTTTGAGGCATAAGCGGTAGATTTAAACGTTGTCATCAGCTCTTCCGCCTTTTTCAAGTCAGACAGAGCTTGATCATACGTATCCTTCACGGACGAACGATCCGGAAGATCCAGATTATCCATATCCTCAGGCATACCGTTTACGATCGGCAAGCCCAGATTCTTCTCCGGTTCCTGATAATAAGGACGGCCAAACACACGGCAAAGATAGAAGTACATCATGCCGCGCATATAATAAGCCTCGCCCAACTTCTGATCCAACTCAGCAGACTCGCCCTCATTAATCATCTTCATCAAAGAACTAGTCTGTGAGATGATATTATAGGCACTGTTCCAAACCGTAGTAAGACCACCATTATTTACCGTATGCTGATAGGTAAAATAAGTACCGAACGGATTGGTTGTCGGTTTATCCTTACAAACGTTATCCCCCGGGAACTCACCACAATAATGCAAGTGTTCGGATGCCTTTTTCAGTTTTGCGTAACAACCGTTTAGCAAAACATCCACCGCGGCATCTTTGTCCTCCATGATCTTGTCTTCCGTGTACTTATCGTAAGGTAGACGTTCGATATCACAGCTTGTTATGAACGTGGCCGCTGCCGCAAGAGCCACTATAGCGATTTTTTTCATTATGATTCCTTTAATTAAAATGTAACATTTAGACCAAACATGAATTTACGAGCTTGTGGGTACGGAGAGATCGCCACACCAACCGAGCCTGCCTTGTATTTATTGCCAACCTCAGCCGGAAGTTCCGGGTCAACTCCGGAGAAACCGGAAAGGACAAACAAGTTCTCACCCGAGAAAGAAAGACGGATATTATCTACATACTGAATCTTCCAAGGTAATGTATAGCCTAACGTCAAGCTGCGTAAGCGTAAGTAGCTAGCGTCCTCCAGATAACGGGAAGATCCCTTGCTGGATTGACTCTTATTGCCATATTCCGCCTTGGGATGGGTAGCGATATCGCCCGGTTTTTCCCAACGATTCCAACCCTCTTTCAGATTCATCTGGTTATAATTTACGTAAGCGCCGTCACTATCATACATCGATCGGTCATAGTTGTAAATATCACCTCCTACGGAATAACCAAAGACAGCGGAGAGATCAATATTTTTCCAAGATACGTCGGTTGAGAAACCTCCGTAGAAATCGGGGCTTAACTTACCTATTATAGTCTGGTGCTTAGAGGCATCGCTATAATTCGAGGTCGTTACACGTTCCCCATTCTCATTCGTGGTATACCATAACGGAGAACCTGTCTCCGGATCTACGCCTGCCCATTCGGTACCATACCAAGTATCCACGTCTTGTCCCGGAGTCAATATCTTATCCATCGAAATGGCATAACTTGAACCGGCGTTAGAAGTGATGATCTCGCTCTTGCCACCATATAACTCAGTGATCTTATTACGGTTCAGGCCTAAGTTAGCAGCGACGCTCCAACTCCAATCGCCCCCTTTCAAGATGTCCACGTTCATCGAGACCTCGAAACCATTATTCTTGACGGCACCCACATTACGATAGATACCAACAATACCCGTTACACCAGGCAGAGGCACTTTGTAAAGCAAATCGGTTGTTTTCTTATTATAATAATCCAAGTTGATAGTCAAACGATCAAACAAGATAGCGTCGATACCTACACCTGCCGTATAAGTCTTCTCCCAAGTCAGGTTCTTGTTTTCCTTCTGTTCGATTACCGCACCCGGATCACCATTATATCCAGTAGACATGGCGTACACCGTATATTGGGAATATAATTCGGTCGGACGGTTACCTACGGAACCATAACTCGCACGCAACTTCAACTGTTGCACCCAATCCTTAGCCTTGAAGAATTCCTCCTGATGGATATTCCAACCACCGCTGACGGAGAAGAAATTACCATATTTAGCGTCCGTACCAAAGTTAGAGGCACCATCCCGACGGAATGAGAAAGACAACAAATAACGATTATCATACGCATAGTTGGCATTGAACAAATAAGATTGTACAGCCCATTCCTTTTGCTCTCCCTTTATCGTCTTAGGAGTAGTAGCGACATCGGCCACAGAGAAGCCCGGAGCGAAACTAGCCGCTGTCTGGTCTTTAATCTCCTGCGTGAAAGTATTCCACTCGTAAGCTAGGATCGCATTGATAGAGTGCTTGTCGAATACCTTGTTAAAACGAAGCAACTGGTTGCTATATACCCTATAAGAAGCGGTGGTCTTATCTTGCAATAATCCATTATCAGCCTCTCCCTTTTTAGAACGGGGATCCTGATAGCTCTTAAAAAGGATACTATTATATTTATAGTTATTTACAGATGCGAAAGTCAACCAATCGGTAAACTTGATATCAAAGTCAAAGTTACCCATAAACTCGTAGGAAGTCTTCTTCTCATAATTCCATTGTAGATCATACAAGTAGTTGGTAGCGTCGCTATTGATCCAAGTAGTAGGTCTGTATTGCTGGATCAGATCACCATTCTCGTCATAAGGAGAGTCCCAAGGAAAGTTAACGTACATGATAGCGCCTAGATCTTGCTGCTGGTCCATCACGTCGCTACGGGTAGCCCATACTTTAGGTTTGATAGTCAACCAATCCGTCGCTTGGTAATCCACATTGAAACGTAAGTTATAACGTTTGTAGTCATATCCTTTCACGGCACCATCCTCATTATAGTAACCAACGGATGTATACGTCTTGATCTTCTCTGAGCCACCGGAAACTGATACGTTATAGTCTTGAGCGAAGCCCAGATGCGTACCCTCTTTCCACCAGTCGAAGTTACGGTTGCGCAAATCCTCCGTAAAATAACTCGGAAGGGCGTCTTGATTTGCGAAAGATTTATAATAATCATATAATTCCTCGCCGTTCATCATATTCATGTTTCCACGGTGCAACTGGTTCACACCCATCTTTACGGAAGCGTTGATCGTAGCTTTTCCGATCTTACCTTTCTTCGTAGTCACCACGATAACACCGTTCGCTCCTTGAGAACCATAGATAGCGGTTGAAGCGGCATCCTTCAAGATAGACATAGACTCGATATCAGCCGGGTTCAAGCTACCCGCTTCCGTACCGACGATTACGCCATCCACGATCCAAAGAGGGTCCGTGCTACCGTTTACCGTAGACTTACCACGGATCACCACCTTACCGGCAGCGCCCGGCTGACCACCACCCGAAGTAACCTGTACGCCCGGAGCCTTACCAGACAATAAGTTCTCGACCGTAGGGCTAGTGGCATCCAACAATTTCTCGTTGCTCACCACCTGCATGGCACCCGTCAAGCTTTCCTTTTTTTGCACACCGTAACCAACAACAACCACCTCCTCAAGGTTCTGAGTGTCTTCCTTGATACGGATAGTCATCGGAGCGCTAGTCGCCTTAACCTCGTGGTTCACATAACCGATGTAAGAAACGACTAAAGTAGCTCCGGCCGGAGCTTCCAAACTAAACTTTCCATCGAAATCGGTACTGGTACCGTTCGTAGTGCCTTTCACAAGCACGTTCGCGCCGATTACCGGCTCACCCGTCACCGCGTCAACAATGGTACCTGAAATCGTAATCGTCTGCTGCGCCACCATTCTCTCCGTGTTTCTCAATTCATTTGGATTAGAAGATGACTTGTAAACAACAATCCTATTGTTGTTTACAACAAAATCAGCATGCTGATTTTTCAGCGCCGTCGTCAAAATCTCCTCGACCGAACGGTTCGACATGTCGATTGAGATACGCTCATTCAGATTGATGTCATTGTTACGGATAAGGAACGTGTAATTGAATTTTTCCTCGATCAAATCGAAAAGTTCTTTTAATGTCGTACTTTCCATTTGAACAGACATCATTTGTGTCTGAAGTTCGGACGCTGAAACCGTACCGGGAATAAACGGCAGTCCCGCAAGCATACATGCGGCTACCATCATCTTACCGGTCTTCTTGAAATAGTTCATTTCCATTAAAGTTAGATTTAATAAATAATTTTCTCGTTTATACTATTTTCCACACTTACACCTTAGGATTAAGGTTTGTATTTTTATTTATCTTTTATAATAATCTCATCTCCCGAACGAGTCCACACATATTTATGATCCACGTCCACCTCACGAAGGATCTTATCCAACGAATAATCTTTCGTAAAGCTGCCGGAGAAGATTTCCTTTCTCAAAGGATCGCTCTCGACGCGGATACGCACGTTGAACTTACGTTCCAAATCCTTGGCGATACTCATGAAAGGTTGTTCGGAGAATTTCAGGCTACCGTCCATCCAAGAGAGAGCATCCTTGGCATCCACCTCACTGACTCTTACCTTATTGGTCTGCTTATTAAAGCTTAGTTTCCGGTTTGGAGTCAAGGTCACATCGCCCGCATGGGCAACCTCATCCCGCAAGCTCACGTTTACTTTTCCCGACATCAGAGTGACATCGGTCGTTTCATCCATTCCGTAAGCCTTTACGTTAAAGCTAGTTCCTAGAACCTTGATATCCAATCTCTTTGATTTTACGATAAAAGGCTTAAGGGAATCCCGGGTAATCTCGAAGTAAGCCTCACCATCCAATTGTACGCTACGTCCGTTCGTATTGAAATCACTGCCATATCTCAACGTGGAACCCGCGTTGACCCAAACCACGGATTGATCCGGCAAAACGACTTTCGTTTGGGCTCCCATAGGAGTTGTCGTCTCAAAATAAGCCAAGGCGGCAGATTTCGGCTGATTATGTCTCGTACCTATATAATAAGAGGCAGTCCCCACCGATACCACGATCAAGACCGAGGCGGCAACTTTTCCTAAAAACCGAAAATTTAGCCAATGATTCTTTTCAGAAGGAATAGCGGGATCGATAAGTGCCCCGAAATGTTTTTGGAAATCGGCTTTCATATCAGAGGCAAACAAAGGTACATGCGCCGTCGCCCAACAATCCGCCATCTCGGAAAGGCGTTGTTTATGAGCGTCATCCGTTTCCAACCATTGTAGTAATTCATTTCGCCCCTCCTCGGATATATCTCCCATGAGGTAGCTATAAATTAAATCTTCTATGTGTTTATTCTCTATTTCCATGATATTAACAAAGGAGCCGGTTTTCAACCCGGTTTCTATTATATACACATGTTTTAGAGATTCCGTTTAAGGAGATTCCAATTATTTTTCGAAAAAATTAAATATAAGTAAGAAAAGAGGGTAAAGATCGCCTAAAAGTTCACGCAACTTCGCCAAACCGATCTTGATCTGTACTCGTACCGTACTGGAACTGATATGATTTGTTATCGCTATTTCCTCATAGGTCTTGTTATGGTAAAGATATTGCACGAAGATATCCCGGCATTTAGCGGGCAAGGAATCCACGGCACGATAGATTTTCTCCTCGAATTCCTTATTCTCCAGATAAGCCAACGGATGGGGATCGGCGTCTATCTGCAACTCTTGTATCGACAATAAGTTTTCTTGTACATCTGATAAAGGGACTTCTTGCTGGCGTCTATCTCTTAAATAATTCAGGCAATAATTACGTACCGAGCGAATTAAATAAGCGTTTACCGGATGTATTAACGCCGAATGGTGATTCCATACATTCATGAAGACATCATTAACGATCTCACGTGCCGCCTCCGGGTTATAGACATATTTAGTCGCTACGGCGCACAAGTACACGTAGAAGGTCGTATATAATTGTTCAAATGCTTTGGCATCGCCATTATTGATCCGAGATATTATGTCCTCCTTTACAATCAGCACAAACGTCAACCCTTAAGTTTCACTCACAATTGAATCACAAAAATAATGAAATATTCCAGAGATTACCTCATTTTAAAAGAAAGTATAGGGTAATAGCGCCAAACAGCTCGCTAAAGCGGACTGTTTGGATACTTAGGTGACGAACCGGGTGGCATATGGGTGGCATAGCTGTGCCATCCTTATGGCACGCCCTTGCCATCGTTGTGGCACGGCTATGCCACCAGCGTGGCACGACTGTGCCAATGCTATGGAAAGGACTGGCACTATACATCATTGCAATACAATAACTTAGATTACTTAGAGGAATTGGCGGCACGCTTCTTGTTACGCCAGTAACTGCCGTCACGTTTGCTTCCGAACATATTACGGCGTTTCGACTCTTGCTTGATCGCTTCTTTCTTCTCGGCTACGGCGGCTTTCACCTCCTTGGTCTCATACATATGGCCACCAGCTACGGGGACTTCCTTGCCGATCAGTTTCTGGATATCTTTCAACAAAGGTACCTCCTCGGCGTCGCAGAAAGAGAAAGCCACACCTTCACGGCCCGCACAACCCGTACGCCCGATCCGATGTACATAAGTCTCGGGTACGTTAGGAAGCTCATAGTTAATGACGTGCGTCAGATGATCCACGTCGATTCCACGGGCGGCGATATCCGTAGCGATCAGCACACGGGTCGTATGATCCTTGAAATTCGTCAAGGCACGCTGGCGAGCGGTCTGGCTCTTGTTGCCATGGATCGCCTCCGCCCCTATCTCCGCTTTCGACAAGACACGGGCCACCTTGTCCGCCCCGTGTTTCGTACGGGTAAAGATCAATACGGATTCCAGTTCCGGGTTCTCCAACAAGCTTTTCAGCAAGTTGATCTTCTCGGCCTTCTCGACGAAATAAACGGATTGGTCGATTGCGTCCACGGTCGATGAGGCCGGGGTTACTTCCACCTTTTGCGGCTCGCTCAAGATCGTACCTGCCAAGCGCTCGATCTCAGGGGGCATGGTAGCGGAGAAGAACAAGGACTGGCGTTTCTTGGGCAATAACGGTAAAATACGCTTGATGTCATGGATAAAGCCCATGTCCAACATACGGTCCGCCTCGTCTAAGACGAAATACTCCAAGGTATCCAAGTGGATGAATCCTTGTCCGATCAAGTCCAGCAGACGTCCCGGCGTAGCGATTAATATATCGATGCCTCTTTCCAAGGCTTCCGTCTGGGGCTTCTGTCCCACCCCGCCGAATATCACCGTATGGCGTAATCCGGCGAAACGGCCGTAAGCGGCAAAGCTCTCTCCGATCTGGATGGCAAGCTCACGGGTAGGCGTAAGGATCAATGCCTTGATACCCCGTTTGTAACCTTTCTTCTTCTGGAGATATAACCGCTGGATAATCGGGATGGAGAACGCCGCCGTCTTACCGGTTCCTGTCTGGGCGCAACCCAATAAATCATAACCTTGCGAAACGATGGGAATCGCTTCTGATTGTATAGGTGTTGGAGTCGTATAACCTTCTTGCACGAGAGCCTTACATATCGGCTCTATCAAATCTAAATCTTCAAATGTCATTCTAAAATAGGGTGAGCCATCACGGCTCGTTATGTAAATAATGCGGGCAAAGGTAGTAAAACTTTATGATATAAACTATCTTTGCGCTTTTTATGCCCGTAAAGCGATATGAAAGAATTATTACTACTACTGAAGAAGTTCTTCGGATATACCTCCTTCCGTCCCTTGCAGGCGGACATCATACAGCGTATCTTACAGAAAGAGGACTCGTTGGTGCTGATGCCCACGGGTGGAGGCAAGTCGATCTGTTTCCAGCTACCGGCTATCTATCTGCCGGGTACGGCTTTGGTGGTGTCCCCCTTGATCGCCTTGATGAAGGATCAAGTAGAGGGGTTGATCGCCAACGGCATCCCGGCGGCGGCGTTGAACAGTATGATGCCGGAAGAGGAGCAACAACAGGTGAAGCAACTTTGCGTGCAGGGCAAGATCAAATTATTGTATATCTCCCCGGAACGGATCAAGATGGAAGCGGACTGGTTCCTGCCCCGGCTGGACATCTCGCTCATCGCTATCGACGAGGCGCATTGCGTATCGCATTGGGGACATGACTTCCGTCCGGAATACACGCAACTGGCGATCTTGAAGGAACGTTTCCCGAAAGTCCCGGTCGTGGCCCTGACCGCTACCGCCGATAAAATCACCCGGAAGGATATCCTAGAGCAGTTACGGCTTCGCACGCCCCAAACGTTCATATCGTCATTCGACCGCCCGAATATCTCCCTCACGGTACGCCGGGGACTTAACAAGAAAGAGAAGATCGCCGCCATCGTCCATTTCATCCGGGGGCACCGGGAGCAGAGCGGTATCATCTATTGCATGCGCCGCAACGATACGACCGAGCTGGCCGATGAGTTGGCGATGTATAATATCAAGGCGATCGCCTACCACGCCGGCCTCCTGCCCGCCCAACGGGAACAGGCCCAGAACGATTTCATCAACGACCGGGTGGACGTGGTGTGCGCCACGGTAGCTTTCGGGATGGGTATCGACAAGAGTAATGTCCGTTGGGTCGTGCATTACAGCATGCCGGGGAGTATCGAGAATTACTACCAAGAGATCGGCCGTGCCGGAAGGGACGGGATGAAAAGCGATACCCTCCTGTTCTATTCCTTGAGCGACTTGATCGTACTTCGCCGTTTCGCCGAGGAGAGTGGCCAAAGCGAGGTGAACTTGGAGAAGCTAAACCGGATGAGACGGTATTGCGAGTCCGATATGTGCCGCCGCCGTGTCCTGCTCAGTTACTTCGGCGAGGAAGCGGACCATGATTGCGGCAACTGCGACGTGTGCAAGAACCCTCCGCAACGCTTCGATGGCAGTGTCTTGATACAAAAAGCGCTGAGCGCCGTCATCCGGACCGGCGAGCATGTAGGCATGCAAATGCTGATCGACATATTACGTGCCTCCGGTCGGGCGGAACTCTTGGAGAGAGGATACGATAAGCTAAAGACGTACGGCGCCGGACGGGACCTCTCTTATAAGGAATGGAAGGAGTACATTTACCAGATGATCCAACTCGGGTACATGGAGATCGACTACGCCGCCGAGCGTGTCTTGCGGATGACCCCGTTAGGCAGGCGTGTCCTGTACGGGGAGCAAAAGGCCCAGCTCGTCATCTATCGGGAACCGGATGAGCTGACACGCCCCGTCCGGAGAGGCGAGCGGAAATCCTCCTTCAAAGCCCAGCCGATCCGGCCGATCCGGTCCGCCTCCACGGACGAGACCTTGCTGGACTCCCTCCGCCAGCTTCGCAAGCAAATTGCCGAGCGAGAGCATACGCCGGCTTATATCATCTTCTCCGACGATTCCTTGGAAGACATGGTGGAGAAGAAACCGGTCACCTTGGACCAGTTCAGCGACATCCGGGGCGTGGGGCAAATCAAGCTGGACCGGTACGGGAAGGTGTTCGTGGCCTTGATCCGGTTCGTGCTGAAGCTACCGAAATAAGAAGAACACATGTTAATGTTTTTAGCTCCTAAATGGAAATATAAAAAAATCACATATATTTGTCTACAGTTATTAAGCACAATGCCCCATATTCATGATAGACAAACATCTTTCTCTCCTCACCCACCTGCTCTGTCTGTGTTTTCTGGCAGGATGCGAGAATGAGTATTTCAAAACGGGGAGTATCCATATCCAATTGAAGAAACCTTCCGGATACGCAGATATCTCCTTGGCGAATATCCCGGTCACACTAATCAATCAAAGTATAGGCTGTGTCTACACCACGACCACCGACACAAATGGACTAGCTCTATTTGAACTAACCGCTGGCATATGCGCAATCTCCGCAAATCAGGAAACCACGACTGGCAACAGGGATTATATATTGAGTGGTAGCCTCTCCAATATCCAGTTCGAGGCCAATGGAGAAGAACGATCCGTGGAAATACCTTTGGAAGTGTCCGAACGAGGCCGTCTGCTGATTAGCGAGATTTATTTCAGCGGTTGTCTCTGGCCTGACGGGAAAAATGTCTATAACAAAGATCAATACCTCACGTTGGTCAATAACTCCGATGACTTGATTTTCCTAGATGGCCTATGTATCGCACAAGCAGGACCCGTAAGCGTGACAAAGCCTTCCGGATGGATGCTCCATACCGATATGAAAGAAATACCTTTATTCATGATGTGCTGGGAGTTTCCGGGAACGGGAGCCGAATATCCCATTCAACCGGGGGAGCGACAAACGATAGCGATTAACGCCATAAACCATACCAATAGCGAAGTGGGAGTTCCGGCCTCGCTCGATTTATCCAGCGTGGAATGGGCTTTTTGGGATCCTATCTTGACCGGAAGCCAAATCTCCGCCGGTGTAAAACCTCTAAACTTGGTATGGCGTGGCACCGGTTTCTCCTATCTGTTTTCCATGAACGGCCCGACGATCCTCTTGTTCCGTCCCAAAACGGACTTAAGAGAATGGATCGCCAATCCGGATCACATCCAAAAAGAACCTGAGAGTTTCAATACGCTAAAATACCTCCATATACCCGCTGATTGGGTGCTGGATATCGCAAATTTCGTCTCTTCAACCTCTACGGTAGCTTACACACGTATCCCATCTTCTATGGATGTGAGTCCGGGTATAGCCACGTCCGGCGGCTCCGGCCTGGCAATGCGTCGGAAATATGAGCAAGAGGGGAAACGCTTCCGCTGGAAAGATTCCAATAACACCGCCGAGGATTTCGAGAAAAGTCCACCTTCCTTAAAACGGTAAGCCTCTATGAAGATCACTATCATTCTATATATGATATCACTATCTGTCTATGCCTCACGGTCATGGGCTCAACAAGAGAGCGCATGGGCTTTATCCGCCAATCCTGTCAGCATCAGCTATGTGCCTAAGGACAGCGCTATGGAAGCCGGTTTAAGTTATTTGATCCATCAAGCCGCCTTACCTGCCAGCGACCAGCCGGATCAAACACAGACCTATAGGGCTTATGTATCCGGTAACCGAAAGCTGGGTCTGCTTTGGCTGGCGGGTGGTATCGATTGGTCGCAAAGCCTACTGGAAGGGAGAAAATGGAATTTATTATCGCAACCGGACTATCTGATTACGGCCGGCGATTCCTTGGGAGAGCCACAACGCATCGAGAAATACAGGATCTACGGACAAGCGGCTTACGTCTTATCCCCGAAAATCAAGGTCGGGATAGATGGAGACTATACAGCTACAAGCAACGAAGATCGCTCCTCTTACCATATCTACCATGGGATGGCACACTTAATCCGGATATCAGGAGGTATCGTTTACGAACAAGTACGCAGACGTTTTGGAGCCTCGATCCATTATACCCATCGAACAGAGGAATTAACGTATGATACGGATAGTAAAGATAAACTTTATACATTTCCTCTGGGTTATTGGCTTCCGATGCAAGAATTATCGGGAAGTTTCCTGTTTCGCAGCCAAGGAAAACGCCTAGGTGTTTCCTTGCAAACGGAAACCCTAAAAGAGCATTGGAGTCTTTTCCATGATCTCTTCTACGAGACCCAGCAATTAGCGGACAATCCAAATAACTCCGGCAACTTGAGAGGCTGGGAAGAACGGCTGCATCAAATCAGTTACCAAGGTCGTTTTACCCGAACGAATAAATCGTGGACGCATATCTGGTCGCCCACAGCCCGATTCAACCAAACTACGGCCAACCGCATATTACAACGGAATCCCACCACAAGCTCGTCTGCCATATGGACTACATTCGCCACCTATCGCCTAGCAAGGCAACGGATGTTATCTACCCAACTAAGTTACGAGGCGACAAAGAATGATACTTCGGGCGAAAAGGTATCCACATGGCAAATGACTGTCGGATGGAATCGTTTGGAAAATGATTTCTACATATATCCTTTTACGGTCAAACAATATACAGGGCTCTTCCACGGAGAGATCGCGTTTTTTCGACAAATCCGCCTACCTAAAGAAAACAAGCTAAGTATCCGCCCGTCCGTGTATATCGTATCGGGCTATGGCACCGAGATCAAATGGGAGAAGGAAACGCAGAAGGATGAGAATGGCTCAGCAGAAATCAAGCTAGAGCAGAACATGCAAAAAGTGAACGAGGATTTTATTGCTCGCACGGCAACCCGTCTGGGTATCGGTGCGGAAATGGAATATCGGCATCCCATTCATTCCGCCTTATCAGCGGGATTTCGTTTAATGGGTAGTCTCGAACAAACGACAAGTCCTCAATCGCCCCTCGGAGGGGGCGGAAATCTCAGTATTGTCATCTGGCTATAATAGGTCTTAATACTATGCGTTACTCAACTTTGTACAAAATACCAATAAAGATCGTGACGATATTTCTCTTATTGTCATCACTTCATCCGGGCAATTACCTTCACGGGCAAAAGCAACCGGATACTCTGTCCTTCTATTTACCCAACATTTTGGTAACAGCCATCGAGTCTAAGACTCCGGGTACGGTTTCCTTGCTTCCAGCGTCAACGTTGGAACATACGCAACCGATCACGATCTCTGATCTGACACAATTATTACCGGGAGGTCTCACCAATAATTCTGGGGTGACAGACGCACAATATTTCTCAGTGCGGGAGGTTTCTTTAAAGAACGGGGTAAACCAATTTCATAAGAACGCAGCTATGGGTGCCCAAATATGGGTAGACGGCTCTCCTCTTCATTTCAACACCGGCATCAACGAGCCTTACGAAGGATATGATGCCCGTTTTCTATCTCTCAACCAAGTGAAAGAGGCGGAAATCATCCGAGGAATACCTTCTGCCCGGTACGGAAACTTAACAAATAGCGTATTATTACTCAAGACTCATCAAGGTAGAATGCCTCTCTCCACCAGCATACGTTACAATCCGAAACTGAAACAATATATGCTTGGAAAAGGCTTCTGTATCTCCCCACAAGGCCATACGCTCAACCTGTTAGCGGACTATACCAGCCAAGGCGATTTCCATACCGGCGGCATACGCTTGGCAAACCTTTACCATTGGTTGCCCGCAGGGAAAAAACTAGAATTAAGCCTTACTTACACCTCTCGCATAGGAAAGGAAAAGCAATTCGTCAACGAGCAGAATCATACACAAAGACAACGATTGGATCAGCGATTTTCCATACAAGGGGAATGGCAACCCGACCGACGTTGGCTCAAGAAGCTGTCTCTGAGAATAGACGGTTCCCTTCAAAAAAGCAAACAAACAAAGAGTCAGGTCAACAATGCCTCTAGCCAGCTTTATACAGACCAGAAAGAGAGCGGCGAATGGGAAGCCCGTGTTTTATCCTCAAACTACATGTACACATTAGTCAATGAAAGCCGACCTTTTTATGTAGAAACCGAGATGCTGGCGTCTACCTTATTCCCTCTACGACAAGGGAGGGATATCAGCTTAGTAGCCGGATTCTCATACCGTAGTGAGGGTAACGAAGGGCGAGGCAGGGATTTCGATCGGCAGAGGCCTCCTTCTACATCTATCCGTCCCCGCTCATTCCGGGAAATCCCGTCCTTGCATACGTTCGGTGGCTTCATTGAGGCCACATACCGGACTTCCAATCTCCATGTAGAAGCCGGATTAAGAAATCAAGGATTGAAAAGCCGGGATTATGCCTTAATCTATCAGACAGAACCTCGCCTGAACCTCTTATGGTCTCTCTTCTCCTCTCCCTCCGGCTATACATTGAGTTTAAAAGGTGGGCTCGGATGGATCAGTTTCATGCCGACATTGGATAAACTCTACCCGGAAGCTATTTATAATGATAAGGTCTCTTTCTATTATAATGATAGCAATGAAAGTGGAAACACCCTTGGTATTCTCACGACACATGCCCCCGGAATGGAACAAAATATGAAATTAAAACCTACCGTAAATCGAAAGATAGAGGTTGGCCTTATAGGGAAGACTCCGGCCATCCGACTTGACATGACCGCTTTTTTCGAGAAACAAACGGATGGCTTTTCCTCCTCGGCGCAATATATTCCATTCAGCTATCGGGAATATGATTATCTATCAACCGCCAAACTTCGTCCTGAGTACAAAGATGGACAGGTATGGGTGAACGGTGAGGCCGTTCCTTTTCAGGAGAAATATAGTTACACGGCAGTCCCTATACCGGTCAATACGCTCCATAGGGAGAAACATGGGATCGAGATGGTAGCGGACCTCGGGACTTTCTCACCCTTGCGTACCTCCCTAATCGTAGACGGGATCTGGTTATATGTACGAGAAAAGAATACGGCCCTTAACGGGATCTGGCCGATCCAGTACACAGATAAAACAGAATACCCCTACGTAGGTTTTTACGACAAGCAAGGCGGACCGGGAAATGAAAGTCGTTCGGAGATCATCTCCACGAACTTCCGTTTCATCACCCGCATCACCAGAATCGGACTGGTCACTACCCTTACGTGGCAAATGATATGGCTCTATAAATATCGTACGCTCTACAACGGTAGCACTGGCGAGAATGTATGGCCCCTATATTGGTGTGGAACAGACGGAATCATACATCCGTTCACCGAGACACAGAAAGAGGATCCAGCCTTCGCGCCTTTACTCTCCACCACTGCGCCGGAACGATTCCTGCCAAACTCTTATAAACCATATGGTATGCTGAATATTCGGGTAAACAAAGCTTTCGGAGAGCACATCACGCTGGCATTCTTTGCCAACAACCTCGCCGATTTACGCCCCACTCGCTATTCGGCCAGCACGAGATCTTACCTTCAACAAAATACCCAGCCTTTTTTCGGTCTGGAATTACAAATAAAACTATGACATCATGAAAACAAGCATACTTTACATATTCCTACTGTCAGTCCTTTACGCCTGCGACTCCCACTCTCTTCTTCCACCCAAGCAGCAATTGGATCAGCAAATAGCGCAACTGAATGATTATTCTTTGTTGAGCGGTCCCTTGAACGACCAGCTATGCGAAGAGATAGAAACCCATGCCCAAGAAATAGGGAATGACTCGCTTTTGCTGGCAACCCGCCAAATCATATACACCCGCTATTGCAGATTACAGGATACGGCCCATGCGAGAATGCTACTCGACCGCATGAAACCTTATGCCATCCGCATAAAAGACAAGCACCTTCTCATGAATCACCTGCGTATGGCATTTCTTCACGCACAGACACGCCAACCCGCAGAATGCGAGCGATGGATAAACGAGGCACGAAAATATGCATATATAAATCCTCAAAACTGGTATATCACGGCGGCTAACGCTTGTCTTGAATGTGGATTATATCCCCAAGCACTCATCTATGCGGATTCAGCATTGGTGAACTTGAAATATAAAGTGATAAGCTCTCCTCACTTAGTAAAAGCTATAGCATTAAGCCGTACGGGAAAGACCGCCGAAGCGGAGGAATGGACCCAACGATGCATTACCGATATCCGCCACTTTCAGGCGAAACACCAAATACACACGATCAGCTATCTGCAATATCAACTCTTCATGGAATACGCCGTCTCTCTCCGGAAACATGGAAAAAACAAAGAGGCACTATCCGTATTGGAGGAATTAGACAGAGTCTCATTCAATAATGTCGCCACGCCTCTCTTGAGGAACAAAGACAATATCGAGGAATATAAGGTGCGTGTGGCACGTATGTTGTCCGAATGCCATTATGCGACCGGAAATCAATCGGAAGCCATCCAACAGGCAAATCGGGCAGACTCCCTACAATCCCATTATGCCCAAGAGCAAATGAACATACGCAGAAAGATGATCAGCGAAAGCCTGCAAAACGAACTATTATCCACCCGCTTAAAAAGTCAGAAGGTGGAGGCGGAACAGGCACGGCTCATCCAGTATATCCTTACCGGAATCATTATTTTGCTCATGGCTATCCTAACCGGAGGATATCTTTGGTGGAGAAATCATCGCCGTCGCCTACGCCAGTTATTCGATTTATTGATAAGCCATCATGCGGCTTGGTTGCTAATACACGATCCGCTTCCGCTAATCTCCCGGCCACAAATAAAGTTACCAGATCATTCAGAGGCAAACACCGAGGTCACAACAAAATCTGATAATCTCCTATATCAACGAATCCTATCAGTTATGAAAGAGCAAAAGCCTTTCTTAAATCCTAATCTCGACCTTGTGACCCTCTCCCGTCTAGTGGGTACTAACCGAACACAACTATCCACCACCCTCAATAGGCAGACGGGAATGAACTTTAGTCGTTGGCTGGCTGAATACAGGGTACACCACCTCCTTTCGCTCGTCGCCCTACGTCCCGACAGCGACATCACCGCACTAGCCTCCGAATCAGGCTTCACCTCCCGAACCTCCTTCTTCCGGCAGTTCCGGCAAGTCACCGGACTTACGCCCAACCAATACAGAAACGTACGAAAAGAGACCGGCAAATAATCTGTTAAAGTACGTGTCTAGCCTTTGATGCAGGGGCTTTACGGCCTTTGGTGTACCAGATCGTTCGGATCAAGTTTCAATACGTTCGCATCTTTTCTCATCCCTTGATTTACCAAATGGGACTGTCTATATTTGACCTCGCAAGTCCCTCTTATGCGGGTTACTTAAGACAGTACCAATATGGAAGAAAAGCAAAAGCCATCCCTAATCGAACGCAGGCTATATGCCCGCATCTTACAAATCATGGAGGATAAGAAGCCTTATCTCGATCCACAGTTCAATTTGTGCCAGTTGGCCAACCTCGCTTGCACGAACCGTACCCGGCTATCCTCTACCTTGAACAATCAGACGGGTATGAACTTCAGTCGCTGGCTGGCTATCTATCGGGTAGAGTACCTCATACGGGAATTTTCCAAGTGCCTCACACAAGAGCCGCAGGAGTTATACAAGACGGCTGGGTTTACCTCCCGTACCTCTTTCTACCGCCAATTCAAGGAGGTGACGGGCAACACTCCCATCGAGTACTTCGCCAACCTATATTATAACAACGTAAATGATTCAACTAAATAAATAGCGATATGAGACATTTTACACTCCTACTCTTATCCGTTTTTACTGTCTATCAAGCCAAGGCGGATATATTGATCCCCTTAGACAAATATCCTACGGGGGAAAAACGTTTCAACTTACAGATCAACGGAAGTCACGATACCAGTACCCCTTGGCTCTCCACCACGTCATTTGGCGTGGATGAAGATGGGCAGATGGGAAACCCGGAGAATTGGACATCCGAACAAATCGACGAGGACAATCACTCGGTAAGTCACCGACTCATCATGAACAGTATTTCCCTGCGCCTCTCCTATCGTGTATGGGACAATCTCAGCCTGTGGGCAGGCATCGGTACCACCAACTTCACCCACGAGGAGACTTTCCGAGATGATGACGACCTAAGCAGTACCATCTTCAGCAAGAACATGGTACCCATCTACAGCGGAGGGCTAGGTTACGGCCATGCCTTCACCGACCGCTTTTTCATGTCTACCCAACCCGGCGTGCGCTATGCCAACAGCGATAACATGACCACCGAGGTGTATTACCAAGGCAAGACCATCCCCTTGCGAGACCTCAGCCTCAACCGCCGTTACCTAGAGTGGGCCGTGCCCGTAGTAGCCGGATACGCACTGGGCAATTTCGTGCCCTACGCCGGCATCCTCTACAAGGACTACACGATGAAAGACCGGTACGAGTTCACCAAGACATATGCCGGCGAGGACTATACCGTTCGTATCGACGAGACCTTCCACGCCCGTCACAAGCTGTACGCTTTGGCCGGGGTGAACTATTTCCTCGCTGACAACATCTCGCTCGGAGTAAACGGAAGCTTCGGCAAGAGGCAGTCCGTACAGTTACAATTCAATATCAGTTTCTAAACCTCTTAAACAGATATATACATGAGAACGACACTCAAAGCACAAGCGATACGGCTGATCGCCATATTTTTGCTTATCTGTGCCTCTACCACCACCGTCAAGGCACAGATCAGCCAACATCCCGAACTGTATAAGGTGAAAGAATTCCACAATATAGATAAAGACGGAGGTGCCTATTACTGCTTCACCGACGCACAATACTACCAAGGGAAGCTCTACGGGGTCTACATAGATAATAACGGCCCCTCATCCATACGCCTCATCGCTTTCGAGGTGAACGGCGAGACCCGGACAATGGAACAATCCACCGTTGGCGACACCGGTAAGAAAATGATCTTTCTCAATGATTTCGGCGTATACCAAGATGCCGAGATCATCGTATACCGCAATCGCTTCTACGTGCTCTGGAAGAATAATACCAATGGCCAGATATGGATCGGCGAGGTGGATATGAAAAAGGGAGAATACAAGAAAACTCGTATGCTCGATGACGGGAAAACTTACGCCAACTTCGCCGCCACCATCTACCGTGACAAGATCTGCGTCATCCTACACCGCCGCACCAACAAGAAACTGCAAGTCTACCAATACGGCGACCCCGAGCTGAACAGCGGCTGGGACTGGTGCGGCACCGTGCGCAACGCCGGACACGATAATATCGAGCTAAAAGGCTCAACAGGCATATCAATGGAATACGATCCCGACGACCACTGGGACGCCACCTCGTGGTACGGCTACGACGACACCGAGAAAAAGAACGTGGAGAAACTCATCGTAGGCCGACTCAAGAGCGGTACCTTCGAGGCATTCAGCTACAGCGGCGAGTATGGCAAGGATAACATATGGCCCTCCAACTGGGAAGAATACGCGCATCACGACATAGGACGCTCGAAGACCTTCTCGCTCAAGCTCATCCAAGCCGATATAGAAGGCTACGCAGCCGACAATACCAGCGGCTACAAAGCTTCCTCAAATCCCCTGATCTTCAGCTACTGTACCTATGATGGCAAGGGAACGGGCGAACACTTCCTAAAGAAATTCTACCCCGGCAGCAACAGCTTCGCCACCGACGCACCCATCTACACCGACCTGCCCTACGGCTACACGGTCGTAGCCACCGCGGCAGATCCTACCACCGAGACAGCTCCCGGCGGAGGGCTCTACTACAAGCAATATATCTACCTGCTGCGAGGTAACCAGACTCCATACCATTGGTACAAGCACGCCTACATCGCCTCCATCCGCTCCAACGAGATCGTAGAGAGACGCAGTTCCTTCAACGACGAGAAGGCCCTGTTCGGCAACAGCGAGCTACGCAATCTCGTGCGCCTCGTCGGCATCATCGAAGGACCACCTCCAACGGTAGTGGATAATAACGAGTGGTTCGGCGACCTCGGCGTAGCCTCAAGCCTTGCCTTCACCATGGGATCGGGCACCAGCAACTCCGTGAGCCGACTCTATAAAAGCGACCTCAAATGCTCCTTCGGACCGCATACGGATAAACTCACGGCAGCATTCGGCGGCGGATACTCCTTCCAGAAACAACACGAGGAAGTAACAAGCCAGTCCGAGTCCATCACCGTTACCTTCGAAGCAAACGACACAGCAGACTACCGGGCCATCGCCCTCTACTCTGTACCCATTCTGACCCGTTGCGACCTAGAATACCTCTCCCCCACCCGGAGACAGAGTGTACGAATGCCCATATTCAGCTATACTTACATGACACGGCAGAGTATCAAACAAGTAGAAGTGCCTCTCGACCTAGAGCCTTTCCGCATAGACAATCCAAGCAAACTTGGAGACTGGGAGGCCCGTGAGATCCTCACCATGACCGCCAGCGAGCCAAATGTCAGCAAGTCCGTCAACTTCAGCCTCAACTCCGAACGGATCGACATGACGCTGGAAACCAGCGGCACAATCTCCGACAGTCAGACCAAAGGTGCCATCAGCCTTATGGATTTGAAATTCCCCTTCTTCCAACTAGAGAACCAAAGTTCTTGGGAATGGACAGACCAGACCACAGCGACAACCTCGCAGGGTATCAGCGCATCCTATTCGAAGATACGACGCACGGACAAGCACGTCAGGCCGGAAGAGACAGCCGAGTCCTTCTCATCCACCCTCTATCTGCTCACTGCCGAGAAGTCGAACACGCTCCGTGACCAGTACTACCCCAAGCTACTCGAACGGAAGATCAGCTTCGGCACCGACACCTTTCCCTTCATGGTAAACAGCGACAAACCCTTCGTATTGGCGTGGGACAT
The DNA here is from genome assembly GCF_056640955.1 of Parabacteroides sp. KHUB-02. Taxonomy (NCBI): domain Bacteria; kingdom Pseudomonadati; phylum Bacteroidota; class Bacteroidia; order Bacteroidales; family Tannerellaceae; genus Parabacteroides; species Parabacteroides sp. KHUB-02. Next base: position 99,658 of record NZ_JBWQEV010000002.1, read on the forward strand.
CAACAACATCACCTATGTACGAGGTGACGTGAGCGCCACTGGCAATGAGGAGGTAACAACCGACGAGCCCCTGTCTATCCGCTTCCTCGACGGCATGCTTACGGTAGATTGCCTGCCGGGAGCCACCGTCAACGTCTACAGCATGAACGGCACGTTGGCTGGTCACCAGCAAGCGGTATCCGGAAAAGCAATCTTCAGCCTGCCCGGACACCTGTACACCGTGGAGGTCGTGACCGAACGTTACCGGAAAGTACAGAAAGTAGTGAGATAATACAGTTAGAAGCCATGAAGACAAACCTCCTCCAGAGAAAACGCCTCCTAACGGAAGAATCGAATCGCTGTTATCTGTGCGATGACCCTGTCTGCACGAAGGCATGCAAGCCCAGACTAGATCCGGGCCGCTTGCTGCGGGCCTGTAAAATGGACAACCTAGCGGGAGCTATCCTCCGGGCCTACCGGATGGAAGCCTGCAAGGATTGCGACGGGCATCCTTGCGAGAAGGCCTGCCTCCGCGGACGAACCGACCGGGCGATATCCATCACCCAGATCGTACGGCAATTACAAGATATGCCAAACCCGACGGATAGTTCTCCCCTCACTTCGTCTCCGGACTTGGCGATCGACTTTTGTGGTGTCCGCTGCGCCAACCCCTTTATACTGGCCTCCTCGCCCGTAGCCCATAATTACGAGATGTGCGTCCGGGCCCTCGAAGCCGGTTGGGCCGGTATCTGCTTCAAGACGATATCATTCTATCCGAGCCATGAGGTATCCCCCCGCTTCGACCAAATGGAGGTGGATGGTGTGCCTTTCATCGGATTCAAGAACATGGAACAATTGTCGGAAGCCTCTGTCGAAGAGAATTTCGATACTCTCTATCGCCTCAAGCAACGCTATCCTGACAAATTAATCATCTCCTCCATTATGGGACGGACAGACGATGAGTGGACACGGCTTGCCCAATATTCCACGCAGGCTGGGGCCGATATCATTGAGTGCAACTTCTCTTGCCCACAAATGACGCAAGAAGGGATGGGCAGCGACGTAGGACAAAACCCGGAACTGGTACGCCGGTTCACCGCCGCCACACGCCGGGGTACCCATCTGCCGATACTAGCGAAGATGACACCGAATATCGGGCAGATGACACCCGTGGCGCTCGCCGCCCACGAAGGAGGAGCCACCGGGATAGCCGCCATCAACACCATCAAATGTATCACCCGTATCGATGAGAAAGCGCTTACGGCCCGGCCCGTTGTCTGCGGACTGAGCAGCGTGTCCGGCTATTCGGGGAAAGCCGTGCGCCCTATCGCTCTCCGGTTCATACATGAGCTGGCGAGCGATCCTTCTGCCGGCAAGATGCCTATCAGCGGGATAGGCGGTATAGAGACTTGGCGGGATGCCCTCGATTTCCTGCTACTAGGCTGCACGAACCTACAGATATGTACCGCCGTGATGCAATACGGCTTCCGGATCATCGACGATCTATGCGAAGGGTTACGACTGTTCATGCAAGAGAACGGATATAAAACCCTATCCGACCTCATAGGTATCGCTTTACCGAACATCGTACCCCCCGAGAAACTGGAACGTACGCAGATACACCGCCCGACAGTAGATAACAGCCTATGCCTCGGCTGCGGACGCTGTTTCGTTTCCTGTAACGACGGTGGACATCAAGCTATCCGTTTCACCTCTATGCGCAAACCGGTGATAGACGAGCAAAAATGTGTCGGCTGCCATCTTTGCGCATTAGTATGCCCAACCTTCGCCATACATTGACAGGATGAGGATCGAGACGGGACACCTTATTCTACTATCCATACTTCTTCTGTGCCCGCTAGTCCATTCAGACCTGCGGGCACAAGAGAAGACACCCATCACACGAGCCGACTCCATCATGCGGCAGGTAATCCATCAAGCCCCCATCTACGAGCACGTCCTCGAGAGCTATGAAGCGGAGACCTACGTGAAAGGCCGTACGCACGTTCCCCGGAAGAACAAGCTGCTACGATACGCCTATCTGGTCTTCCCGATAGAGCGTCATCCCCGCGATGCCTTCTTCGAGATGAGTGGCCTCACCCACTACGACGCTCCCAACCATTATCGCAACGAGATTGTAGCCATCAACAGCAGCCATCTCGCCGCCGGAAGGCATTACAAGGAGATAGCCTCGTTCGTCAACTTGAACGTCTACTCCCCCACGATCTACAATAAGGGAATGATCATGCCACTCTCGCCCGATGCTTTCAAATATTACACGTTTCGGCAGGAAGGCACGGACACGATCTCCGGCATCCCTGTGTATAACATCCGTTTCACCCCTCGCCAATGGAGCCAGAAATTACTATCCGGAAACCTGTACGTAACCGACGAACTCTGGACCATCGACCGTATCGAGATACAAGGGCACTCCTCTTTCTCCGAGTTCAACCTAAGCATACGTTTCAACCGTGACGAGAAGCATTTCATCCTCCCGGAAGAGGCTGACCTGCAAGTCTGCTACCATGCCCTAGGCAACCAGATAGAGAGCGACATCCACGCCGCTTTCCGCTATAAATCGATCTCTTGGGTAGAGGAAGACCATGAGAGCAGGAAATTATACTCGCTCGATCAAACCCAATACTATACGATCACCTCCGACACACTCTCCTTTACCCAAGACAGCACTTATTGGAACAGCCGGAGGGACAAGCCGCTCACTACCGACGAGAAAGCCTTGTACACCACCGGAACGAACGTGGTGAGGACGGAAGCGGACAGCAGCGCTCTCACTCGCTACCTCCAACTCGGCGAGCGGCTCACCAGCACGGTCAACAGGGATTACAAGAGTACTCGTGTGAAGTATTCCGGCCTTCTCAACCCGTTCCAGCTATCTTTCGGAAGCAACGGGATCACCTATAAGCAAGAAGCACGTATCAGTAAGACATTCGAGCATGACCGTCAGCTACGCTTCCACCCCGAGATCGGTTTCCTATTCAAGGAGAAAGAGCTACGCCTACGGCTAACAACCGACTGGGAGTATCACCCCGAGCGTCAAGGCATCCTCAACCTCACGATAGCCAATGACAACCAAAGCTATTCCTCCGAAGTGATCCACCAGATCAACGAGATCCTAAAAGATACCCCAATCCGTTTCGAAGATCTCAACTTGAAGTATTTCCAGCACTACTATGCCAAGCTGATGAACCAGATAGAACTGATGAACGGCTTCCGGCTCTCGGCCGGACTCGCATACCACTATCGTACGCCCGTGAAAAAGAATAAGGATACCGGATTGGATCTAAAGGATCATAATGAGTTCACCCCGGTTATCGGCCTTACCTACACGCCCCGGCAATATTACTGGATGGACGGTTACCGGAAAGAGTACCTGCATTCCCATTACCCGACCTTCCGGATCGAGCTGGCACGAAGTATACCGGACCTGCTCGGCTGTACGGGAAATTATTGGCGGATGGAGGCCGGCATGAACCAGACCGTACGGCTGGGCTTATCCGAACGACTGAGTTACAATCTAAGCGGTGGACTCTTTTTTAACCAGCATAACATGTACTTCGCCGATTTCAGCTATTTCGCCAAACGTTATTTCCCCGAGCCTTGGGGCGATCGGTTTGGCGGGATCTTTCATAATCTGGGTGGGGATTGGTACAATGCCTCCGACAAATATATTCAAGGGCACCTCATGTACGAGAGCCCATTCATTCTATTGCGATTCCTCAAGCCCAATCCCAAGGCGCATAAATACCTCGTGTCCGAACGTTTCTACCTCAGCCAGCTATGGACTCCCGTATTGCCGAATTACAGCGAGCTCGGGTATGGTATCGGTAGCGACCTTTTTCATATAGCGCTTTTCCTAGGCTTCGAGGAGTTCAAGTATCAAAGCGTCGGGTTGAAGTTCGCGCTTGAGTTATTCAGATAATTATAAACAAGTATAGATATGAACAAGAGAAACACTATTAAACAACTTCTTCACCGCGGATGCCTACTTATGGGTATCAGCGCAATAACAAGTTCGGCCTTCGCATGGGATTTCGCCGAGCACCGTAAGATCGGCGACCGTGCCATGAGCCTTCTCCCGCGTTATCTGGTGGAAAACGGGATCTTCCCCAACGAGGCCGTCGCCGATAGCGCCTTGCTGCAAATCCTCAACATGTCGCATATGCCCGGCTCGAACGCCTACGCCATGAATGAGCTGACGCAGTTGCCGAATATCGTAACCTACGGTACGCTTTGCGGATTGGCCGGCGACCATGTGGAAAATCCCATGCTCTTGGAGACAGGCCTGCAGACCCATTTCTCCAAGACGAACCGTACGCTGGCTTTGGAGACACAAGCCATGAACGAGTTCCTCACCGGAGCCAACAGCAAGGAGCTGCTCGACATCAATCTGGCTTACGGTATCCTGGCGATCAAGGACCTCTCCCACTTCTACGCCTATGGCAAGGGATTGAACGAGCATCTGAAGATGATCGACCCCGAGCTGATCCGCCGCCTTCAACGCCCCTCGGAAGTAAACAAGGTCTTCGATAAATTAAATCAGTTGCCCTCCATGAGCAAGTATTTCTGCATCCACATCTTCGCTATCTACCTAGCGCAAGAGGCAGGCAAGGAGATGCGTAAAGGAGATATGCAAATGGCCAGCAACCTTATGTTCTACGCCACGATGTACGAGGCTTTCGCCGAGCATTTCCTACAAGACTCCTTCGCCTCCGGACACCAAATGGTACGTAGGGGCTTCTCCGCCTCCGCCGTATCCAACAATAAGAGCCTGCACGATTTCTACAATACCATCCCCGTACAGACTGCCAACCTAAAGGGTGAGACTTGGAGCGCTTACGGCGATAAACGTTTGAACCAAAACATGATGGAGTACAACGAGGCCGATGATTACCGGCATATCCGGGTCACGGAGAAGCACCCTTATTCCTTGGAGAAAGGCGATAGCTACGAGCGGGAGACGAAAGTATTCTACCAAGTCGTGACCGCCACCTGCGAGTCTATCGTAGAAGTCTGGAAAGCTTACCAGAATGCTTTGGAAGGATCAGGCGAGAATATCTTGAACGAGATCCCTTCCGAACGAGACGACCTGCCCCAGTTCGTCTACGATCGTTTCCCGGTAATCAAGGATTTCCCGATCCCCTTCGGGACGGATCTGGATGACGTCCCCTTGGAAGCTTCTGTCGCCGACCGCAAGGATGAGCTACAGCTGATCGTACAAAAGCCTTTTACCCGCAACTTTATCCGGTCGAGGGTAGCCAACTCCTTCATGTTCCTGATCGGTACGCCGATCCATAGCAACCGGGACGGTGTCATGACGTATGGCGGTCGCTTGAACGTCAGCATGATCAATTGGCATAAGTTCGGGAAAGGGAAAGGCATGATCATGGAGCCGAGCGACATCGCTCATTGGGTATCCCCTACGATCTCCGGTTATTATATGCACGCCCCTTCCTCCTCCTACACGATCAAGAACTGGAACGTGAAGGCGGGCGCCAATTATAACATGGATATATTCGTTTCCCCGAAACGTTTCCTCGGCCTGTATAGTTATTTCGAGATGGGTATAGACCGCCGTAATGACGAGACCCGTTTCTTGGTAGCTCCCTCGGTCGGTATCCAGCTAGGTTCCCTGATCGGTGTCCATAATTTCAATATGCCGGGATGGTTACGCATCCCATTGGGAATTATCCTCCCCTTGAAATTCTCCGTCACTTGCAATAAGGTGGCCGGCCGGCCGGTAGAATGGATCAGCAATATGGAGGTGGATATATTGTTCTAGGAAACACCTTGATTCATGCCTATATAGGTAAGAGGCCACACGGATATCGGCGTAACCCCTTACCTATATAGGCACAGGGGCACGCCGATACTCGCGTAGGGTCATACGTATATTCGTGTGATCTCATCGATTTCACCGAACTCGATCAAGGCGTTAAACAGACGGATCCGGGTATACTTAGGCAGATCCTCTACCGGGATATCCTCGGCCTGTACCAAGCCTTTATCCAATAAGTAAGCACGCATCGTACCACATAACAAAGGGCGTGCGGGAGTGATCCAAGAGGTGCCATTCCAAAGGGCGACATTACAAATGGAAGTATCGGTCAGCAAACCGTCACGGATTATCAAGATATCGTCATGTCCCGCTCGTTGGGCGAATAAATCATTTAGGCATTGACGATCCGTACTCTTATAGGAATAATCGATCTCATCGCATGTAACCAATCGCAAGGAATGAACCGGACGCATACGGTAAGGAACGTATTCTACCTTTAAGACCTCGCGGGTATATTCCACCCGGCATTTGGTACGTTCTTGATGAGGCCCCGGATGAATATAACCCGCGAGATCAATTTCTTCTCTCGCTCCGAATAGCTCCCTGCGGGTACGGTTCATCCGGGCATTATGGTACGGAAGGTTATGTATCCGTCCCTTCTCGATACGGATCGTCTCCACAAACGGACTCCCAGATAAGGTCTCAATAGATGGGCACATATACTTTTTGTTTCATCTCGTTATACTCCGATCTCACCTCACTTTTAGAGGTGATTCCCCCACCGCTCTTGAAAATAAACGAACGGGGAGAGACTTGTTCCATAAAACGGATCATCACGGCGCTGTCTAAATCTTGGCCGTCAAAATACCCCATCACCCCCGTATAGAAGCCTCGCTCATAGGTTTCCGCCTCGGCGATGATCTCCAAGGTCTTTTTCTTGGGAGCGCCCGTGATGGAGCCGGCAGGCAAGAGGCTAAACAAAATCTCCCCGACATGGCCGTTCCATCCCTCCGGCAACCGGCCTCTTATCTCAGAACTGACCTGCAACAAACTTCCGTTATGCGTACGCAATTCATCAATATAACGATACCGGGGAACACAAACCTCGGAGGCTACGATACTCAAGTCATTCCGGATCAAATCCACGATCGTGGCATGCTCCGCCGCTTCCTTGGGATCATCGAGGATACGTCTCCGGGCATCGGGCAGCGTAGCGTCGATCGTACCTTTCATGGGATACGAATAGATGAGACCATCCCGCGTCCGCACGAATATCTCGGGCGAGAATACCACGAAACGATCCCGCATCCAAAGCTTATACATCGCCTTGGAATGGTAAAAGATATCTTTCAAGGAGAGGTTCGTATATACCGGAGTAGCGCATGTCAAGTTTACCAAATAAGAATTACCCGCATGGATATGCCGGGAAACGGTCTCGAATGAATGGGCATACTCCTCGAAAGAGACATACGAGGGTTGCCATTCAACAGGTTCTCCGGATATAAGATGAGAGGAATCCCGCAAGTTACATTCGTGATTTATATTCGTAAAGCCGTTCAAATCGTACAATAACTCGGAGGGAGCGATCTCTTCCGGACTCTCCACGTAGATCCGCTCTCGTTTATAATCAATGATAAAAAGGAAAGGCCGTCCCGCTTTCCCCATTTCGTTCATGCGGAAGATGGCCTCTTCTTGCGTGTATTCGGTCATTATACTAAAAATCGTTCTGTCAAACCACCAAACGCATCGATACGGCGATCCCGGAAAAAAGGCCACCAACGACGCACGTTCTCACCGCGAGTCTTGTCGATCTCTATCACACGTACCTCCTCCTCGTCATTCGGGAATACGGTTAATAGCTCACCTTGGGGACCGGCCACAAAACTGTTTCCCCAAAACCGGATACCGCCCGTTTGTCCCGAAGGGTCCGGCTCATGCCCGGTACGATTTACGGAAATGACCGGGAGTCCGTTCGCCACGGCATGTCCCCGCTGTATGGTCACCCACGCACCCAGCTGACGGTCCTTCTCTTCCTGCGTATCGCTACTTTCCCAGCCGATAGCGGTCGGATAGATCAACATCTCGGCACCACGCATAGCCATCAAACGGGCTGCTTCCGGATACCATTGATCCCAGCAAACCAACACACCAAGACGCCCCACAGAGGTATCGATAGGCTCAAAGCCTAAATCACCGGGGGTAAAATAGAACTTCTCATAATAAGCAGGGTCATCCGGGATATGCATCTTGCGGTATTTTCCGGCGATCGTACCGTCTTTCTCCAAGACGACGGCCGTGTTATGGTACAGGCCCGGGGCACGCTTCTCGAAAAGGGAAAGCACCAAGACAATACCCAATTCTTTCGCCAAGGCACCGAAGATTTCCGTCGATGGGCCGGGGATCGTCTCTGCCAAGTCGAACATACTCGTATCTTCCGTCTGGCAGAAATACAGGCCGTTATGCAGTTCTTGCAAGACGACCAATTCCGCTCCCTCCCGGGCAGCTTCACGGATATTTACCTTTAGCTTCTCTATATTCGCCGCTCTATCAGCGGTATTCTTTTGTTGTATTAATCCTACTTTCATATTTAATTGGTTGTAGTTGTTATTCGATAAAGCCTTCTGGATACTGCATCGTTACACAATGCAGGGAACCGTGTTGCTTGATAAGCGGAAGGCAATTGATACCCACGATCTCACGGTCCGGGAACGCTTCCCGCAAAGCCGCTTTAGCGATCTCATCCTTCGGTGAGTCATAGAACGGAACCAATACGGCCCCATTCATGATCAAGAAATTAGCGTAGGTAGCGGGCAAGCGCTCCCCTTCCCATTCCACCTTATCGGCCATCGGAAGTGGAATCAGACGATAAGGCTCACCATTCGCCCTAGTAAACTCCTTGATCTCCTCCTCCATCGCCTTCAGTTCCTCATAATGCTCGTCTTCCTCATCCTCGCAGCGGACATAAGCGATCGTATCCTCGCTACAAAAACGGGCGAGCGTATCCACGTGGCTATCCGTATCGTCCCCGGCTAAATAACCGCTGGTAATCCAAAGGATACGATCCAAGCCAAATATGTCTTTCAAATAACGTTCCAATTCCTCTTGTTGCAAATACTCATTACGGTTTACGGATGCCAGACACTCAACGGTAGTCATCAACGTACCTTTCCCATCCGATTCGATACTACCGCCTTCCAGCACGAAAGGTTGCATATTAGCGGGCACCACCTCGTCGGAGAAGGTCTTCATATGACAAAGATTACGGGTAATCAAATTATCATGATTGGCGACGAACTTCATTCCCCAGCCATTGAACACGAAATCATAAAGCATGGGCGTTCCCTCATCGAAGACGGAAATTCCCCCGTGATCCCGTGCCCACGTATCGTTCGTATCCATCTCACGGAAAATGACACGGTCGTAATCAACCTCACCCAATTGCTCACGTACGGCGGTCTCGTCCGGACAAACAATCAATAACTTCTCTCGCTTGATCACTTCCTTGGCGATAGCCACGAAGCAAGGAATCACCTCGTCCAATATCGGGGCCCAATCCGTATTCTCATGCGGCCACGTAAGCTGCACGGCACTTTGCGGATACCATTCCGCAGGTAATATCACGTTATGTTCCATATTTGAATTGTTTAAATTGTTTCACAAGCACGATCGCTGTCACGATCGCCGCCACCGTATCGGCGATAGGCATACTGATCCAGACACCGAGAGTTCCGAATAACGGGGGGAGGATGATTAAACAGGGTATCAAGAAGAGCATCTGCCGGGTCAAGGAGAGAAAGATCGCTTTCTTAGACATGCCGATGGAAAGGAAGAAGTTAGTCGCCACCATCTGGAAGCCCACGATCGGGAATACGGCGAAGACGATGTGCAGGCCATAAGAGGCGGCACTGATCAACTCTCCGTCACTCGTAAACATACGGACGATCCACGACGGCACCAACTGGCAAAGCAAGAACCCCAGCGTAGCCACTCCTACCGCCCAGCGCATCGTCAGCCGAGTCACGTCCGTCACCCGGGAATAGAGTCGGGCACCATAATTATAACCGGCTATCGGTTGCATACCCTGATTAAATCCCATGATAATCATCACGAAAAGAAAAGCGATACGGTTCACGATACCATAAGCGCCAATCGCCATATCTCCCCCATGCTCTTTCAATCCCCGGTTGATAAGGATCACGATCAAGCAGGAACAAAGGTTCATCAAGAACGGAGATAAACCGATCGACAAGATACCTTTCACGATCTCCGAGCGCAGCCTATAAATACCTTTCTTGAAATGAAGGAGTTGCTTTGGTCTCGAGAAATGGATCAACTGTCCGGTAAGCGAGATCACCTGCGAGATCACCGTCGCCCAAGCCGACCCTTTGATACCCCATCCAAACCCAAAGATAAACAACGGATTCAAGGCGCAATTGATAACGACCGACGCCAACGTAGCATACATCGCCATCTTCGGGAACCCCGAGGAGCGCAAGACCGCGTTTAATCCCAGATACATATGCGTAACCACATTGCCATACAGAATAATCCGCATATAATCACGGGCATATGAGATCGTGTTCTCACTAGCACCGAAAAAGTACAGCACGGGATCAAGCAAGAACAAGAAAGCGATCGTGAAAGCGACGCCCAGAACCACATTCAAGATCAACACATTCCCCAATACCTTATTCGCCCCCTCATAATCTTTCTGCCCCAGCTTCACGGCAACCAACGTAGAGGCACCGACTCCCACCAACGAACCGAAGGCGGCCGCCAAGTTCATCAACGGAAAGGTCAAGGCTAGGCCGGAAATCGCTAACGCCCCCACTCCATGGCCAATAAAAATGCTATCGGCCATATTATATAAAGAAGAAGCTGTCATTGCGATAATCGCAGGAATCGCATATTGCGTAAGTAATTTACCGATAGGCTCGGTCCCTAATACCAATGGAGAATTTTGTTTTGTCATGCCGCAAAGATACGGATATTTCGATTTATTTTCCTACTTTTGTAAGGTATAACCTTATGAATCTAATCAAATGGAAACAGAGAAACAGTTGATATCCCATTTATACCAAAACAAAGAAAATGGAAAATGGATAATACAAACCAACGATGAACATCAAAGGGGTGTTGCAGAAATGGCAACCTCCTTTTCTGGACTGTTCGGACTTCCATCTTGGGGGCATACGCTTGGAATGCTTCACGACAAAGGAAAAGAGCGTGATGCATTTCAGCAATATATCCGTACGACAAGCGGTCTACCTGTGACTGACGAAAAATCGTATGGAGAGCATCATCATGCGTTTGTAGGTGGAATATTGGTAACGAACCTTATGGGGAAGAGTGTATTCAATCTTCTTGCCAACCAGATAATCTCTCATCATACAGGCCTACATGATTATGTAGATGCGGAGAGCGTCATAGAGAAAAGGCAACTTCCCGAAGAGATAAACAAAGGGGACATAGCTCTGAATATACCCCAGTTGAGAAAAGAACTTCTTGAATCTCCTTTTTCTAAACTTAAGGTGGACATGAAGCATTTTCATCACCTTTCCCGCATGCTTTTTTCCTGTCTTGTGGATGCCGACAGACTCAATACAGAGCAATTTATGGATGTAGAATCGTGGGAAAAACGGGGATGCTCGTCTACACTCACTGACTTATTGCCAAAATTGGAGGCGCATTTACGTGAACTGCAATTGTATGCACCCGATACAGAAGTGAACCACATTCGCAAGAAAGTACAGGAACGATGCCGTAAAGCTTCTTCTGAAGAGAAAGGATTCTATAGCCTTACGGTACCAACGGGAGGCGGAAAGACTCTTTCATCGTTGTTGTGGGCCATGAAGCATGCTGTAAATCACGGTATGAATCGTATTATCATTGCCATCCCATACACTAGTATTATTGTGCAAACGGCAGGCCTCTTGAAAGAAATCTTCGGCGAAGAGCACGTACTGGAGCATCATAGTAACTTTAATCCTGATGAGATAAAGAATGAAGAGGTACGTGAGAAGGCAAAGCTGGCCACGGAAAACTGGGATTATCCGATTATCGTTACGACCAATGTTCAGCTGTTTGAGTCAATGTTTAGCAACAAACCGTCCGATTGCCGTAAATTGCACAATATCGTGAATTCAGTTCTTATTTTGGATGAAGCGCAGACATTGCCGACTGATTTCTTACAGCCGATAGTGGATGCACTTAAAGCATATCAGAAAATATTCGGAGTGTCGGTACTGTTTACCACTGCCAGTCAGCCGGTACTTAGCGGACTGATAGAAGGAACTAATCCTAAGGCCAATTTTCAGGGAATAGACCATATTACTGAAATCATACCGAATGAGTTTGCCCTGCATGACAAGCTCCGTCGTGTGAAGTTAGTAATAGACAACACAGGAAAGACATACGATGAGATTGCCGCCAAAGTTGCTATATACAATAAGGTATTGTGTATCGTAAACACCCGAAAAGATGCCAAGGAACTGTATGACCGTTTACCAAATGAAGGAATAAAGCTCCATCTATCGAGAATGATGTGTCCCGCCCATATCAGTGAAACCATACGGAAGGTCAAGGTATTGCTGAAAGATAAATCACATCCGATTGTCAGAGTAATAGCTACCCAACTTGTAGAGGCAGGGGTGGATATAGATTTCCCTGTTGTATTTCGGCAAGAATCAGGTCTTGACTCTATTTTACAGGCAGCGGGGCGTTGTAACCGTGAAGGAAGAAATACTGTTGGTACCACATTTGTGTTCAGTCTCGCCGCAGAGAAACGTATTCCATTTGGGGCAATGAAGGCTGCAAACAATGCACGATTGAATTTGCCTGCAAATAGTGATTGGTTTGACCCTTCTACGATGACAGAGTATTTTTATCAGTTGTATTGCAGGAAAAACACGTTTGACGATAAGGATATGAAACATTATCTTTATAACCCTAATGAGTTATGTTTTGAAACAGCATCAAAGAAGTTCAGATTGATTGATGATGATTGTATGAATATCATTGTAAATTGGGGGAACAGCATGGAGCTTGTGGAAAAACTGAAAGAATCTGGCTGTACCTATCCCTTGATGAAGCAACTGGCTAAATTTACAGTAGGCGTTCATAGTTCCGATTTTGACAAGTTGGTCAGCTATGGTGCTATTGAAGAAGTATTAGAGGGTATCTATGTGTTGACAGACAGGGTACAGTATGACAAAAATACGGGTCTTAGCCTTGACAACCATTGGATGGAAGAGCTATTAATGATATAAAAATAAATGAATAATATGGACTATACAGATAAAGAATATTGCTTGGAAGTATGGGGTGACTGGGCTTGTTTCAGTCGCCCTGAATTGAAAGTAGAGCGTGTGAGCTATGATGTTATTACACCTTCTGCGGCACGTGCCATTTTTGAAGCAATACTTTTCAAACGCTATGCCATGCGTTGGCAAGTGACGAAAATAGAAGTTCTTAATCCTATCAAGTGGACTACCATCAGGAGAAATGAGGTAGGAGCATTGGCGGGTAAGTCCTCAATCTTTATTGAAGATAAACGACAACAGAAGAATTCTTTGCTTTTGCAAGGTGTGCGCTATCGTATTCACGCAAAGCTGGTTTTTATTCCGGTAAAAGATCGACCAAAGGAGGCTTTTATCAAACATCAGCCAAGTGATGATGAGAATCCGATGAAATATTATCAGATGTTTGAACGCAGAGCATCGCAAGGACAATGTTTCACCCAGCCGTATCTTGGTTGCCGTGAGTTTGCTGCAAATTGGAAGTATATTGATAATACGGAACAACTTGCCCCTCCTTTGGCTGAAGATAGGGATTTGGGTATCATGCTTTATGATATGGATTTTGAAGGGAATGTACAGAAACCTAATGCCATGTTTTATCGTGTAAGAATGGAGCAAGGTGTGATTGTCGTACCAGATAAAGATAGCGAGGAGGTACTGAGATGATACTAAAAGCATTGTATGATTATTACCATCGGAGTGGTAATTTACCCACTATGGGAATGGAGTTAAAGGAAATAGGTTTTATCATCGTTATTGATAAGTGTGGTAATTTCTTACGTTTTGAAGACAGGCGTATAGACAAAAAGTCTGCGCAACAGTTTCTTGTTAAGAAGAGTGTAGGTCGTTCAAGTGCCCCTGTTGCAAACTATTTGTACGACAATAGCCAATATGTATTTGGTTATTCCGACAAAGGGGACATGGAAAGCATGCGCAAGTATTTTGATACATTCAAAGCGAAGGTTGAAGAAATATACGACATGTTTTCAGATAATGAAACCATGCAGGCTGTTTATGCGTTTTATCAACAAGAGCCTTCAGATATAGTTGAAGCCATGCAGAATGATTCTCTTTGGGATGATATAAACAAGAATCTCAATAAAAAATATTCCACTTTCTCTTTTCTTATAGAAGGAGATACGGAAATAGTGGCTTCTAAGCGCAAACTAATAAACTTAGAATCGGGTGGTAATGATGTTGGTGGAGGTCTTTGTTTAGTAATAGGCAAACATTCAAAAACCGTAGAGGTTACAACCGCTACAATGATTCCGGGAAGTCAGGCTACAGCTAAACTTGTCGCTTTTCAAGTCAATTCCGGATATGATTCGTATGGTAAGTCAAAGGGGCATAATGCTCCTATATCTGAAGAGGCTGAATTTGCTTATACTACAGCATTGAATCATTTATTGCGTTCTGATTCGCATAATAAATTTATGGTAGGTTCACGCACATACCTGTTTTGGGCTTCTTCTGATAGTGAGGCTGCAAAGAAATCTGAAGATAGTTTGTTTGCTTTGTTGGGGCGTACAGAAGAAAACGATGATCCTAACATGAGCATAGAATTGGTGCGACGTACATTCAAGTCTATCTATAACGGAGTATTGTTCGCAAACAAAGATGACAAATTTTTTATATTAGGTTTGGCTCCCAATTCAGCCCGAATAGCGGTGGTGTATTGGAATGAATTGCCATTGCGTGAGTTTGCCGGCTTAATCAGTAAACATTTCGCAGATATGGAGATTGTTGATACACGTAAAGACAAGAAACCGTATGTAGGATTACATTCCATCCTCGGAAATGTTACTCTTGGAGGGAAGTCAAGCGATGCTACGCCCAATCTTCCAGATGCTGTAGTGAAAAGCATCTTCCAAGGACTTCCGTATCCGGCTTCTCTGTTTCAGGCTTGCATTCGCCGCACACGTGCTGAACAATCAGTCAACATTGGTCGTGCAGCCATCATCAAGGCTTATCTTAATCGATTAAATGATAATAACAACAATAAAAAACTCGATATTATGTTAGACAAAGAAAATCAAAATCAAGGGTATCTTTGTGGAAGGCTGTTTGCTGTATTAGAAAACCTCCAATATGCAGCAAATAAACAAGATACTATTCGTTCAAGTTATATGAACGCTGCTTCAGCAACTCCATCAGCTGTATTCTCGACAATTCTTAAATTGTCAAATAGTCATTATAGTAAATTATTAAAAGATAAGAAAGGGCTTGCTAATTTTTTTGATAATCAAAAGAAAGAGATTATAGCCTTAATACACGATTTTCCAAACACATTAGATCTGAATGATCAAGGACGATTTTTCCTCGGTTATTATCATCAGAAAAATCATAGAGAATACAAAGAAACAGAAGAGTAATAACAAACAATTAAAAACATATAGTTATGTCAGAAATTAAAAACAGAATCGATTTCATTTACATCTTTGATGTACAGGACGGTAACCCGAATGGAGACCCAGATGCAGGTAATCTTCCTCGTGTGGATGCCGAAACAGGTATGGGGCTTGTTACAGATGTTTGCCTTAAACGCAAAGTACGCAATTATGTGCAAGTAGCAAAATCCGGACAAGTTGGTAACGATATACTTGTTAAATCCAAGGAATTTTCGGGCGAAGAGGTTTTTATTAACGGAGAAATTCGTAAGACGTATGAAGACCTTGGTATAAAACTTGAAAAGGGAAAAGCCCCTGCTGATAAAGTATCTACAGGTAGAGAAGCTATGTGTAAACGTTTCTTTGATGTTAGGACCTTTGGCGCTGTCCTTTCAACAGGAGCGAATGCTGGACAAGTAAGAGGAGCGGTTCAGATGACGTTTGCCCGTTCAAAAGATATGGTTGTTTCTGAAGAGCATGCATTAACTGTATGCGCAGCTCGTGATGAAGAAAAAACATATGAATCGCAGGTAGGAATACAAGGACGGAAATTTACCGTACCTTACGGTCTCTACATCTGTCACGGCTTCATTTCTGCCAACCTTGCCCAACAAACAGGCTTTTCAGAAGAAGACCTTGCGCTGTTCTGGGAAGCCCTGAAGAACATGTTCGATATGGATCGTTCGGCTGCACGCGGATTGATGAGTGCACAGAAATTGATTGTTTTCAAACATGATTCTGTATTGGGTAATGCCCCTGCCAACAAACTATTTGACTTGGTTAAGGTAGAGAAGGTGTGCGATGGAGCACCACGTTCATTCGGTGATTACCATGTCACGATAGACAAGGAACATGTCCCATCAAATGTTACTGTAGAGGAACTGATATAAAACAAAAGACAATGTATAGCGAAGACGATATGCTCATGTTGTCGGGGATTCAGCACTTCAGGTTCTGTCCCCGGCAATGGGCTTTGATTCACATTGAGCAGCAATGGGATGATAACCGTCTCACCATAGAGGGAAAGATTCTGCATAAACATGTGGATGACCCGTTCTATAGACAGAAATGTGGAGATCAAATAACATTGCGTGCAGTGAATATCGCTTCGCGTGAGTTGGGGCTCTATGGCATTTCCGATGCCATAGAGTTGCTACCTTCTCCATCTTTGGAAGATACGATCTTGCATCCTAAATATCCAGGACGTTGGCGACCGGTAGCTGTGGAGTATAAGCATGGCAGACCCAAAAAGGATGAAGTGGATGAAGTGCAGTTGGCGGCACAAACAATGTGTCTTGAAGAAATGTACGCAATCCATATACCCTACGGTGTGTTCTTTTATGGAGAACTTCGTCATCGGATAGAGGTGGCTATAACAGATGAGTTGCGCAATATCGTCAGACAATGCGCCAGGGATATGCATGAAATATTCAGTAAGGCTGTTATCCCAAAAGCAAAATATGAACGACATTGCGACAAATGCTCATTGAAAGAAATCTGTATGCCGACGATAGCCAAGAATTGTACCACGGTAGATACTTACCTCAATAAACACTTATATACATGAGAAAATTGTTGAATACTTTGTATGTGACGACACCTGAAGCCTATCTGAGTAAGGATGGGCAGAATGTCGTAGTATCAGTCAAGCAAGAGGAAGTGTTCCGTATTCCTGCGATAAACATAGAAGGCATTGTGACGTTCGGATATATGGGCGCAAGTCCGGGCGTGATGAAATTGTGCAGTGACAATAGCATATCACTTACATTCCTATCTCCTCATGGCAGATTTATCAGCAGGGTACAGAGCGCAACGAAAGGGAATGTACTGTTACGCAAGAGACAATATCAATTGTCGGATGATGAATCCTGGTCATTACATGTGGCACGACTGATGATTGGTGGTAAGATTCAAAACTATCGTAATATATTAAAGAGATATATTCGTGATTATGGAGAGAATGAAAACATTAATCGGGCGGTACAAGTGTTGGAACATGCCAAGCGTGAAGCTTTGGCGACCCAAGATAAGACGACCCTAATAGGGTATGAAGGCATGGCTTCAAATGCCTATTTTGAAGTGTTGCCTGTTTTGATACTTAATCAGAAGGCTGATTTCCCGTTTCATGGCCGGAATCGCCGTCCTCCTAAAGATGCAGTGAATGCCATGTTGTCTTTTGCTTATACTTTGATTGCTAATGATACATCTGCCGCACTCGAAACAGTTGGCCTTGATCCATACGTAGGATTTCTCCATACACTTCGTCCGGGACGTACATCCTTAGCATTGGATATGATGGAAGAATTGCGAGCCTATCTTGGTGATCGTTTTGTCTTGTCGTTGATTAATAAAAGACAGATAACATCCAAGGATTTTTTGTTTCAAGGTGATAATGGGGTTGTTATGACGGATAAAGGGAAAAAGACATTTATTTCCGCATGGCAGGCAAGGAAAAGGGAGGTGATAATCCATCCTTATCTTAATGAAAAAATAGAGATAGGGCTTCTGCCTTATGTACAGGCCATGTTGATGGCAAGATATATCAGGCAAGATATTGATAATTATCCGGTATTTCTAATAAAATGATTTACGATTATGCATATTCTTGTGACTTATGATGTGGATACTACGAGCAAAGAAGGAGCTCGCCGCCTACGACATGTGGCTAAGGCTTGCATAGATTATGGCCAAAGGGTACAGAATTCTGTCTTTGAGTGTGAGGTGACAGAAGCACAATATTGTCTCTTGATTGAACGAATCAAGCGTATTATTGATATGTCTCTTGATAGCGTTAGATTTTATATTCTCAATAAAAACGAGAATAAAAGGGTAAAAGTGATAGGTGTTGAAACTGCTTACAAAGTTAATAATGCTCTTATCATATAATTTATGCGAATGTGGAGTATTACGAAAAAAGTAGTATTTTCGCACCCCTTAATAATTAGCAGATTAACCCGTCTATAAGGCGATTGCAGCCATTAAGCTGAAATAAAAATGAGAATTCGCATATTAATAGGTCTAATTTATTGACTTATAATATGTAACTTTATACAGGGTCGCACCCCGTGTGGGTGCGTGGATTGAAACCATTTGCGGCGATTTGATAAAAACATTTTTATCAGTAGTCGCACCCCGTGTGGGTGCGTGGATTGAAACCTAACTCCGAACAAACGTAAACCCGGTTTTTGAAGTCGCACCCCGTGTGGGTGCGTGGATTGAAACGCTTTCCGTCCCCTTAAAATCTAAAACAATGGCATATAGTCGCACCCCGTGTGGGTGCGTGGATTGAAACAAATTCACATTCAACGGATGCTAAATTACCCTGCGTCGTCGCACCCCGTGTGGGTGCGTGGATTGAAACAAAATACCATTGCTAAAATAGACCAAGAAATTGGTCGCACCCCGTGTGGGTGCGTGGATTGAAACCAACGTAATTGCGTCAGCATAAACCATTTCGTTTTGTCGCACCCCGTGTGGGTGCGTGGATTGAAACATCCGGGATATAAACAATCGTGCCACCTGTACTAAGTCGCACCCCGTGTGGGTGCGTGGATTGAAACGTACCGCCCAAAAAACAGGAAACAATAGTATCTGTCGCACCCCGTGTGGGTGCGTGGATTGAAACAATACCCGGTTTGGAACGATACAAAGGAATGGAAAGGTCGCACCCCGTGTGGGTGCGTGGATTGAAACATACTTTCCGTTTGAGCAATGAAAATGCGGTTCAACGTCGCACCCCGTGTGGGTGCGTGGATTGAAACTTGCGAATCATTATGCAAACGGGTACGAACAACGGGTCGCACCCCGTGTGGGTGCGTGGATTGAAACCCGTATAATCAACCCGGACGTCAACCCGTCGTTAGTCGCACCCCGTGTGGGTGCGTGGATTGAAACATAACCGGGAATTACAGGATTAGCGGACGAACAAAGTCGCACCCCGTGTGGGTGCGTGGATTGAAACGACCCCGTTAATAGTTTGGCGGGTAAATGGTAAGTCGCACCCCGTGTGGGTGCGTGGATTGAAACCAACAATGTAATGATACGGCGCACCCTTGAAAATTGTCGCACCCCGTGTGGGTGCGTGGATTGAAACGGAGTTTCCTGCGGTGGATAGCGTGAAACTGGAGAAGTCGCACCCCGTGTGGGTGCGTGGATTGAAACTATACATAGATAATATTATAAAAAAAACACGGGGTCGCACCCCGTGTGGGTGCGTGGATTGAAACCCGCTTTGGCAGCTTTGGCTAAAGACAAGGAAGTGGTCGCACCCCGTGTGGGTGCGTGGATTGAAACTGGACCATAATAGCGCTTAAACCACATTGTTAAGCGGTCGCACCCCGTGTGGGTGCGTGGATTGAAACTTTACCAGATTTAAACAGGTTGCACCAAGCTTTTAGGTCGCACCCCGTGTGGGTGCGTGGATTGAAACTAATATACATTTACATTTGATTAGATTTATTACAGTCGCACCCCGTGTGGGTGCGTGGATTGAAACAAGCAAGGGGTATCTTCCGATCAAATGTAAAAGGTCGCACCCCGTGTGGGTGCGTGGATTGAAACTATACATAGATAATATTATAAAAAAACACGTAGCGTGTCGCACCCCGTGTGGGTGCGTGGATTGAAACATAGAGACTGTAGTACGAGATCAGAATGATCTAAGTCGCACCCCGTGTGGGTGCGTGGATTGAAACATATCAATTTGGTTAGTACGTCCGGTCAACCGGATGTCGCACCCCGTGTGGGTGCGTGGATTGAAACATTCCCGATCACATACCGGTTTATGAATGGAGAGGTCGCACCCCGTGTGGGTGCGTGGATTGAAACCAAGTATCCCTGCGCAAATTGCGGCCGCAAGCAAGAGTCGCACCCCGTGTGGGTGCGTGGATTGAAACTCGACACCCTAACGACCTACAATATATCTATACGTCGCACCCCGTGTGGGTGCGTGGATTGAAACCAAGGTAAAACTGTATTCTGTATGAACTATAATCCGTCGCACCCCGTGTGGGTGCGTGGATTGAAACGTACCGTAGTGATATAGGACGAAAGGGCTTTTTGTCGCACCCCGTGTGGGTGCGTGGATTGAAACCAGCATCACGACCGGATACTGATCTAAACCGCATTGTCGCACCCCGTGTGGGTGCGTGGATTGAAACTTTGTATGCGCAAAACGTTTGGTCAACTCTAGGTAGTCGCACCCCGTGTGGGTGCGTGGATTGAAACTCGTCGCGCCACTGATTTAGACTAAATAGGTAAGTCGCACCCCGTGTGGGTGCGTGGATTGAAACGTCATATCACTATCAGATTTTTAATATTACACTAACGGTCGCACCCCGTGTGGGTGCGTGGATTGAAACCCAAACAAGAAAAACACCTTTCGAGCAAGGGTGTCGCACCCCGTGTGGGTGCGTGGATTGAAACCCGCCCTTCGTGGATTGGGGGGGCTGGTCCAAAAGTGTCGCACCCCGTGTGGGTGCGTGGATTGAAACGTAATATATACCAAAATCGTACTCTATAGGCTCGTGTCGCACCCCGTGTGGGTGCGTGGATTGAAACCTGCTTTAGTTGCTTTAGCTAAAGACAAAGAAGTGTCGCACCCCGTGTGGGTGCGTGGATTGAAACTCGGCATATTCCCCGGCTTTTCCATTTGGGCTGTAGTCGCACCCCGTGTGGGTGCGTGGATTGAAACATTACATAATGGGAACGGATTACGAGTATAAAAAAGTCGCACCCCGTGTGGGTGCGTGGATTGAAACTCATTTTGTCAACGATATATCCAAAGTGATTATAGTCGCACCCCGTGTGGGTGCGTGGATTGAAACCCACATTTTGACCCGTGGGGCGCACCCGGAAATAGCGGTCGCACCCCGTGTGGGTGCGTGGATTGAAACAGAGTGAAGTTAAGAAAGCAAGTGAAAAAACGCTTAGTCGCACCCCGTGTGGGTGCGTGGATTGAAACCGGTAGTATTATTAACGCCGATATCAACGCCGCGTCGCACCCCGTGTGGGTGCGTGGATTGAAACATAATTTTCTACAATTTTTGTAATAAACGCTTTGGTCGCACCCCGTGTGGGTGCGTGGATTGAAACTGGAAAGAATAATAAATATGCGTTTTTCCCCTCGTCGCACCCCGTGTGGGTGCGTGGATTGAAACTTTATTGGTTTTATTATCAATACATTGTATTAAACAGTCGCACCCCGTGTGGGTGCGTGGATTGAAACAAGCCCGGCAGGGAGCACGTTTCACCCTAACGGGTGTCGCACCCCGTGTGGGTGCGTGGATTGAAACAGAACGAGGTAAAGAAAGCAAGTGAGAAAACGCTAACGTCGCACCCCGTGTGGGTGCGTGGATTGAAACTTGATTGCCTTATATACTTGCTTAATACAATGTATTGTCGCACCCCGTGTGGGTGCGTGGATTGAAACCCGTTCTCGTCGTATCGGTAATAGTAGCGGTGTCCGTCGCACCCCGTGTGGGTGCGTGGATTGAAACAGCTGGATATGGGGTAGCTATAAGCAAGGAGGGTAGTCGCACCCCGTGTGGGTGCGTGGATTGAAACTTTATCTCCCCGCCAACTCGTCCTCTCGGAGTCATGTCGCACCCCGTGTGGGTGCGTGGATTGAAACCCCGTGTAAATAACACGTTTTGCACATACAAAGAAGGTCGCACCCCGTGTGGGTGCGTGGATTGAAACATTTGTAAAGCGCAAGCTTTTTCATAAAAGATATACTTACTTACGTGATGAAGTATATCTTCTATGGGACTTGAAGTGTTCTTCTGCGACGAAGGGATTAGTACTTCGTAAAAATAACTTTTTAAAGTCACTGACTCTGACATATAATTTCGCTTAGTTATTTCTGCAAAAATCATTCATATGTAAACAAGTTTCGTATATTCGCGACCTTATAATAGTTTAAATATGGCAGAGGAACTACGGATTAAAAACGGTGATAAACAGGAGATGTATGAGACATTGCTCCCGCAAATCGCCTCATTGGTAGGTAACGAGACGGATCAAGTAGCGAACATGGCGAACATCGCCGCAGCACTCAAGCAGACTTTCGGTTTCTTTTGGGTAGGTTTCTACCGGGTCATAGACAATCAGTTGGTATTAGCGCCTTTTCAAGGCCCTATCGCCTGTACACGAATCAAATACGGAAAAGGGGTATGCGGCACGGCCTGGAAAGAGACCCGTACGATCATCGTACCGGACGTAGACGCTTTCCCGGGACATATCGCTTGTAGCTCGGCGTCACGCTCTGAGATCGTAGTTCCCGTGATATGGGAGGATAAGGTAATCGCTGTCCTTGATATAGACAGTGATCAATCGGATAGTTTCGATGAGACTGATCAGATCTTTTTGGAAAAGATAGTGGAATTGCTTCCTCATCAGTAAGCCTCGCCTCAGTACTTCGCAAGAAGTACTGTAGTACTGCCTAAGAGGTACCGCAGTACTTTGTAAGGAGTACTCCAGTACTATCCGGAGAAATACCACAGTACTTTACAAGGAGTACTTCGGTACTCTCCTAGAAGTACCGGGATAAATGCTACTTACCGCAAATACCCTTGAACGGACAATAAGAGCAAGCCTTCCCCGTAGGGGTTTGCGTAAAGGGAATTTCCGGATTGAAGATCTCGTCCAAGCAGCCCCGCAACCCCTCCTCGAACGCTTGGGCATAACCGGAGAAATCCTCTACCTTCTCCGACTTCCCCCGTTCGATACGATGGTAGACAGATGGGTCGAACGGATCGGCAAAGAGGGAACGGACGTAATAAATGCCCGGTTGTATCGTCTTTCCCTTGTTCTCGGTGAGATGGGCGTACATCCAGCAATACATGAACACCTGCATCACGGCTTTCGCACGATCTTTCTCCTCCTTGTTGAATAGGCTCTCGATACTACTGAAAGTCGTAGTTCCGCTACCGCTCTTGTAATCGATGATACGGATAGCGTCGCGAACCTCGTCCACACGGTCGATAAAGCCTTTCAACCGGATCTCGGAATGGTCGGAAAGGCTGATCAGACCGTTTATCTTACGCTCGGACTCGATGTAAACGAAAGGGGTCAGCTTGCCGTCACGCTCCAAGATTTTCTCCACGTATTTGCGGATCATCTCGCCGATCAGGTAGTTTTGTCCGGTAAGGGAGCGAACCACCTCTGTCTTGAAAAACTCGCTGGCGAAAGCCCGGGCGATAGCTCCGGTAAGCAAGGCCGTATCCTTACGGATCGCTTTCAGCAAATCCACGGTAACCATCTTCCCTTGGAACGGCTTGTAAAGCTCCTCCATCACTTTATGTAAGATACTTCCGAATACATCGCTCTCGATCGTCTCGCTCACCTCCTCTTCCTCTCGAATGCCTTCCACGACGGAAAAATAGAATTTCAACGGGCAATCCAGATACGTATTGATAGCGCTCGCCGAGATCGCCTTGCTCCCCCCTTTCCGGTAAGCATCTAAACGGCGCATGATATCCTCCCTTTTCGGCACGGCCAATGGCGGAGTCTTGGAGGAAGATACGTTATAGACCACCAATTTATCTCGCATCGGCACCTCATAATGATAATGCAACTGGTGGACAAAGCGACTTACCTCTCCCGTCTGCAATCCGTTGCTGCGGGTATCGTATAAAAGGCTCACGTGGCTGGCACGCTCTATCAAACGATAGAAATGGTAGGCCCATACGCTATCTTGATGCTCGTAGGTAGGCAACCCGAAACCCCTGCGTAGGTTATAAGGGATAAAGGAGTTCGCCGCTTTCCGCTGCGGGAAAATACCCTCGTTCATGGATAAGATAATCAGACGGTCGAAATCCAAGGCACGGGTCTCGAGCACACCCATAATCTGGAGGCCGGAAAGCGGCTCACCGTGGAAGGGGATCGTGATCGTATCGGTTACCCGCTTCAATAGGCGGAAGAAGGTATCTATTTTCATCTCTACACAAGCGTCTCTCATTACCTCTCTCATGCGGTTTACCGTGGTGAAATAATGGAAGATGAACTCTTGCTCCAAATCGTTCGTCCGTAGGGTAGCGTCCTCCTCTTCTTCATCGGAAAGGGCGGACATAACCTTGTTCAGCTCTTCCAACACCTTGATCAGATAGTCCGAGAAGGCCTCCACCCCGGTCACCGGCGTGAACAGGATTTCTAGCAAAGGCGTTTTCTCTAACTCCGTATGCGAGATATAGATCTTGTTGTTCTCCGTGATCTCTTTCACCAAGGAGGAAATAATCTCCGGTGAGGTGGAGAGGATGTAGCGATGGTTCAATACCGGCAGCACGTCGCGGAAATAGAACAACGGATTCCGGTCTATGTAGCGTACGTTCTTCTGCAACGCCAAGATATACTCGATCAACGAGGCGACCGGGGTTCCCGCCAAGGGATAACCCATCGTGACGTTGATACGCCGGATTTGCTCCGGTATGGCGTTCAGCACCGGGATCAGCAGATGTTCATCGGGCAAGATCACCGCCGTACGCAGGGCTTCTTCCGAACTCATCTCCGCTTCCTTGCACCAATCGCTCAACAGGGTGTAGACGTGCTTGGCCTGCCCGATACCGGAAGGGATGCCAATCACCTCGATCTCGGTCTTTACCTTCTCCTCGGAGGGTAATTTCATCGAGGAAGGGAAGCTCTTCAAGTTACGGGAGACGAAGTAAGAAGCCTTATTATCCGGATCGGTTACCTTATCGGATACATAATCCCAATAGAAATCCGCTATCTCCCGCTTCTGCAACTGAGCTAAGAAACGTTCTTCCGACACGGACAAGGCGTTCAAACCGACGAAGACAATTCGCTCGTAAGGTAAATCCGGAGACTCGCCCCGTTCCATGCTTTCCACGACCTCCCGGAAGATCATGCCCTCGTAACCTTTTCCCTCGGCGGCCAAGGTCGCACGGAATTCCTCATAGAGATCGTATAGCACTTGCCAGACCGCCAAGAACTGTTGCTGGTTCGGCGTATCGCCCCGGGGATAAAAACTGGACCAGAAACTACGGATAGCGGCGATCTGCTCATCACTTAAGAAATCGAAATCATTCTCTATCTCCCGTAGGTCCGTCACGTTACTGAATAGCATGCGGGCATTTGCCATGTACTTATCGATATCGTCGAAGTCGTTGAGCAACATCTCGCCCCAATACAGGAATTCATCGAAAGTCTCGGTGGAACCGCTTTGGCGGATGTAGATGTCGTACAGGGTAAAAAGCATACTGATCCGGTCGGCGGATTGTTTTCCGCTCAACTGGATAAAGAGATCGTTGATCGTAAGGATTGTCGGAGAGAAAAGGGGGGTATCGGCTACCTCCGAGAGATATTTCTGGAAGAAAAGTCCCGTACGCCGGTTTGGGAAAACAAAGGCCAAACGACTGACCTCCGCTCCCCATTTCTCGTAAAAAAGAGACGCTACTTGATATAAGAACGGTTTCATTTATTCTAAAATTTGTACAGGCTGCGGAGACGGGGCACGCCCCGTCTCTACAATCGGATACGATTCACGTTATATTAAGATGTTCTCTATCTCCTGCAATTCTTCCCCGGAGAAAGAGATATTATCTAACGCTTTCAGGTTATCCATCAATTGGGCGACAGAGCTAGCGCCAATTAATACGCTAGTTACCCGTTCGTCCTTTAATAACCAAGCGAGCGCCATCTCCGCCAAGGTCTGTCCACGGCGGGCGGCTACCTCGTTTAGCTTACGGGCCTTTTCCACGGCCTCCGGGGTAACTTGAGAGGTCTGCAAATGACCGGTCGATTTCGCCGCACGGGAATTCTCCGGAATTCCACGCAAATACTTATCCGTAAGCAAGCCTTGCGCCAACGGCGAGAACGCTATCATACCCACACCCTCTTCCTTCAATACAGGCAATAAATCCGGTTCCGTCCAACGATCGAACATCGAATAGCGGGCTTGGTGAATCAAGCAAGGCACCTTATGTTCTTTCAGTACGGCCAAGGCCTTACGGGTCTGGTCCGCGTCATAGTTGGAGATACCTACATACAAAGCCTTTCCTTGCCGGACGATATCAGCCAAGGCCCCCATCGTCTCCTCGATCGGAGTCTCCGGGTCCGGACGATGGGAGTAAAAGATATCCACGTATTCCAGTCCCATCCGTTTCAAGCTCTGATCCAAGCTAGCCATTAAATATTTACGGCTTCCCCAGTTCCCATACGGTCCCGGCCACATATCGTAGCCCGCCTTCGTAGAGATAATCATCTCATCCCGATAAGCGCCCAAGCCCTTCTTCAATATCCGGCCGAAATTCTCCTCCGCCGATCCGTAGGCCGGACCATAGTTATTCGCCAAGTCGAAATGAGTCACGCCATGATCGAATGCGGCGTGAGCGATCTGGATAAAATTACCGAACACATCCACACTACCAAAGTTGTGCCACAATCCCAAGGAAACGGCCGGCAATAAGATACCGCTCCGTCCGCACCGCCGATATATCATATCCGCATAGCGATTCTCTTCCGCTTTGTAAAACTCCATATGCTCTTTCTTTTTTTAATTAATATATCTCATCCGGCCAAGGAACCGGTTTGCCTGTCGCCTTAAACGACGGACGTTGCCCGTCCACTTTCCGTAAATACGTACCCAATTCCCCGGACAGACGCTTTACGATATCGGGATGCTGCCTTGCCACGTCATTATGTTCCCCTATATCCTCCGGGATATTAAACAATTCCTTCTTCCCCGTCTCGTAATAATAGATCAGTTTCCAGTCTCCATTACGGACCGAGCAAGTCGGACCGATTCCCGGCCCGTCATTACCCCATATATTCGGGCAGTTCCAGAATAAGCTACGTCCCACGGAAGGATCTCCCGTACCTTTTAATAAAGGCATGAAACTGACGCCATCTATCGGCTGTACGGTCTTATGCCCCCTTATGCCTGCCATCTCCAAGATAGTTGGATAGAAATCCTCGATAATCAAGTATTTATCACATTTGCTTCCCGGTTTCACCACCCCCGGCCAACGCACGATCATAGGCTCACGGACTCCTCCCTCATAGGCGGAGCCTTTACCACTGTTCAAGGGATAGTTTTGCGTATGGATCTCGCCGTCACGCCATCTGGGCTCGCTGGAAAGACCACCGTTATCGCTCATGAAGATCACGATCGTGTTATCCGCCTCGCCATTCTTCTCCAACCAGTCCATCAAATCGCCCAGACTCTTATCCATACCCTCTATCAAGGCAGCGTAAGCCGCCTCTTTAGCCGTTAACCCCTTATCGATATATTTCTGGTAGAAACGCTTGTCCTTATCAATCGGGATATGGATCGCATAATGTGACATATATAGGTAAAACGGCTGGTTATATTTTTTAGCCTTGTCCAACGCCTTGATCGCCTCCTGCGTCAAGGCCTCCGTAGCGAAGGTGTCGCTTCCCCAATACTTTTCCAATCCGGGGATAGCGTTCGGAGCGTAAGGTTTACCATCCTTGGTATGCCCGTAATTATTCTCGCCGAGGTAACTGGCGAGACCTCCGGCGGCATGCCCGGCTATATTGACCTCGAATCCCCAATGATGCGGGTCCTCCCCCGGGGTATCGATTGCCCCGAAATGCGCCTTGCCGCAATGGATCGTGTGATATCCGTTATTCTTCAATATCTGCACGAATGAAGTACCCACAAACGTATTATTCGTCCCACCCACTTGGGCCACGCCGTTATAATTCCAATCCGGCAGGGTTAGCACATCACTCTCCCGGTCGGTCGTCTTATCCTTAAAAAGTGTCCAGTTCGTAACCCGGTGACGGGCGGCGTTCGTCCCCGTGATCAAGCTGCAACGGGTAGGCGAGCTGATACTGCTAGCGTAGGCTTGGGTAAACATCATGCCCTCTTTCGCCAATCGTTCCATGTTCGGGGTCTCATATACCTCATTATAATGCGTCTTTTGAGTCCAGAAAGGCAAGGACGTATCCTCCCATCCCATATCATCCACCAAGAACAGGATAATATTCGGGGGACAACTGGTATTCTGGGCGTTCGCTACCGCCGATACCGACAATAAAGCGATGGGGATAAGCTGAGTCTTCTTCATGATTGGTAACGGATATTTGTATTCTACGAAAGTAGATATATTTCACCGAAAAACAATATTGTTTCATATACAAAATAATATTGTCTTATGTATTATACTTTTCCGGACATAAAATAAGGGGCCCTTGACAAAAAGAGTCCCTTACCTAATATCTTATACCCAATGATTTATCTGGAAAGCCTTAACGCAAACGATCCAAAGAACGTACCAGCGCCTCATCGGCCCCGATATTACGGATCGCCAGATAATCCAAGATCAGATTGACCAACGGGAAGGAAAGAGCGATCTTAACACTTACGCTGGCACCTTCCATATCCCCCTTCAAGGAATAGATCAAGAAGGCGAAGAAACCATAAAAGCCCAATATCAGCAATGCGTTGAACACGCAAAGACGGATTTGCAGGATTCTTTTCTTATATAAGAAGATCGTCACCAAGGCAATGATAGCGATGATAGCAGTCAAGGCAAATAAGCCCCACGCCGGGTATAGTAATTCCGGCTCACCGATCATCGTGCTCAACCCGCTAGCATCGAACGAGAAGAGGGCGTCTCCTTGTTGCAACACGGCCAACGGCAAGAATAAGGTAGCGACCGTAAGCGCCACGATAATTAGCAGGTAAACAGTTTGTATTCTTTGTAACATGGTAATTAGTTCGTTTTAAATGGAAAGGCCGACTCATTTGAGGGTCAGCCTTTCCGATGTTCAAAAATATTTCTTCTTAGAAGTTATTCTTCTCTTTAGCAGGATTCTTGTAATAAACCTTGCCATCCTCGTACTCTTGAGCGGCGATCAACGTTGATTTCGGAAGTTTCTCATAGTAGCGTGAAATCTCGATCTGCTCACGGTTTTCAAAGACTTCCTCCAAGTTGTCATTGTAAGAAGCGAACTCTTGAAGTTTCTTTTCCAGATCTTGTTTCATCTCAACACTAATCTGATTCGCCCGTTTTGAAATGATAGCGACTGTCTCATATACGTTACCCGTTTCTTCACTTAACTTCATCATGTCACGGGTTACCGTATTGGTAGGAGCGTTTGATTTTCTGTAATCCATTTTCGTTTTATTGATTAAATTCGCTTAATATGCATCTGTAATTCGCTTGCTGGCATAGTCGTAGAACTTCGTTACCTGCTTTACGTAGTTACCTTCCGGATACTCGTTCATGTAGTTGTAATATTCGTCAACCACATCCCGGTAACGGCCCTGCAACTTCTCCTCTACGGATACTAGCGCCAACTCGTACTTCGCACGGATGATAAGGAACATGAATTCCTCACGATACTTGGAATACGGGTAATTCTTCAAGGCGTTCTGCGCCGTGATCACGCAAGACTGGAAGTTATTCCCCATATAGGTACCTAGATTGAAATACAAGCGGGTGGCCATCAATTCCTTGTAAGCCAACTTCTCCTGAAGCTCGAACATGATGTTCTGCGCTTCCTCGGCCCGTTCACTTTGCGGATAATACTCCAAATAAAGTTGCAACTGCTCGATCGCCTTATACGTCTGCGACTGGTCTAACCGGGGATCCGGAGAGTCCAGATACAAACCATAACCGGAATAGAAACGGGATAATTCCGTAAACTCCCCTTTCGGATAGGTCGTATAATAGGTCTCGAAGTATTGCGAAGCCGTCTGATAATCTTTCTGACCGTAATAGCTTTGCGCCAACAAGTACAAGGACTCCTCGGCATAAGCTGTTCCTTTAAAGATTGTAACCAGTTCATCCAGCAGAGTAGCGGATTTCGAGTATTGCTTCGCGTTGAAGTATTTCTTCGCGTACGAATATTTCAATTCGTAATCCGTGCTCTTCAGTATCTTATTATACTCTCCACAAGAGGATAATAGTACTGTCATCATCATCAGTAAAAATACAACCTTTTTCATTCACATACTTTTAGCGTGCAAAATTAGTGCTTTTAGGCGAATAAATGAAACCCAAAACGTTAATATTTACAACTTATATAAATCGCTAGCAGCGATCAATTCCAATTTATTCGCTTTCAAAACCTCCGCGCACTTATTGACATCGTCCGGACGGATGATCACGTTAGCAGCGTCGCCTTGAGAAAAAGCGTACATATATTCAATGAAGATCCCGGCCGAGGTAATGATATCCATCGCCTTTGCCAAGGCTCCCGGCTGGTTAGGACAATGCAAGCATACCACGTCGGCCACGCTTACAGCGTATAACTTTTCACGAAGCACGGATATCGCTTTCTCCGTATCGGATACGATTAGGCGAAGGATACCGAAATCGGAATTCTCGGCTACCGTGAAAGCGGACATATTGACCCCTGCCTCCCCTAATATCTTGGCGACTTCCGTAAAACGGCCTTTCTTGTTTTCCAGAAAGATTGATAATTGTTTTATTAACATAGTACTTAATCTTTTAGAGGTTATACTAACTTACGTTTATCGATCACGTGTTTTGCCTTACCCATACTACGTTCGATACTACGCGGCTCCACGATCTTGATGTCCGGTTGCAAACCGATCACGCTCTGCATGCGGGCGGCGATCTTCTTTTTCAAGGCGATCATCTTGTTCATCTCGTCCGAGTAGTATTCTTGGCGAACCTCCACCTGTATCTGGAAAGTATCGGTATTGTTCATACGATCCACCACGATCAGGTAATGCGCCTCGAACTCCGGCAGCTCCAAAATTACGGATTCTACCTGAGACGGGAAAACATTTACGCCACGAATAATCAACATATCGTCACTTCTACCTAAAATACGTCCCATACGAACCGCCGTACGTCCACAGGCGCACTTCTCGTAAGTCAGCGAGGTCAAATCACGTGTACGGTAACGAAGCATCGGCATACCCTCCTTCGTAAGCGTGGTGAAGACCAACTCTCCTACTTGTCCCGGTTCCACCGGTTGTAAGGTATTCGGGTCCACGATCTCCGGGAAGAAATGGTCTTCCCACAGGTGGGTACCGTTCTGGCACTCACACTCGCCTCCAACGCCCGGACCGCAGATTTCCGTCAAGCCATAGATATCGTAAGCCTTGATATTTAGTTTCGTCTCTAATTCCTTACGCATATTCTCCGTCCAAGGCTCGGCACCGAACGCTCCGACACGTAGCTGGAATTCCTCCAAGGGAATACCGGACTGGTGGATGGTCTCCGCCAGATACAAGGCGTAAGAAGGCGTACAAGCCAAACCCTTCGCCCCGAAGTCGTGCATCAACTGGATTTGTTTCTGGGTATTACCGCTACTCATCGGGATCACCGTACCACCGATATTCTCCACTCCGGCATGGGCACCCAAGCCTCCGGTAAACATTCCGTAGCCGTAGGATACTTGCACGGAGTCGTTCTTTGTCAAACCGTAGGCGGTCAGGCAGCGAGCCACGACCTCGGCCCAGATACCCAAGTCCTTACGGGTATATCCCACGACGATAGGCTTACCTGTCGTACCGGAAGAGGCATGCAGACGGACAATCTCGGACATCGGCACGGCCATCAAGCCGAAAGGATAATTATCACGCAAGTCTTGTTTTACCGTGAACGGTAATTTCGTTATATCATCTATTGTCTGTACATCGTCGGGAGTAATGCCCATCTCCTGCATTTTCTTACGATAAAACGGGGAGTTATGGTAAGCGTGTTCAACAACTCTTTTCAACCGTAGGCTCTGTAGTTTCCGCATTTCCTCACGGTCCATACATTCAATAGTTTCGTTCCAAATCATGGTATTTGTCTGTTATCTTTTAAAGTTAGTAGTCTAAATTCGCCGCAAAGTAACAACTTTTTTTAAATCGGTACTCTTTTGTTACGAAAAATTAGTCACGAGGCGATCATTTCAACTCCTTCACCTTGATATTGCGGAACGCTACCTCATCCCCATGATCCTGCAAAAGGATGTGTCCTTTCGGAGCCTCGCCGAAAGCACCACCCGCATTATAAGATGGATCAGCGTATTTACTGCCCTTCACCAAATCACGGAACTCCTTGCTGCCACGCTCGTACTCCAATACCTTCACACCATTCAGCCAGTGCTCTACGTGGTTGTTCGGGAATACCTTCACCACGGCCGTATTCCACTCTCCTACGCCGTTGAAACGGATGTTCTCGCTTTTCTTCAGATCATACAAGCTTCCAAGGGTACGACTACCGGGGAAAGTCGTGTAAAGCTTGGCATCCGGGTGCTTAGCGTCATCCAATAGCTGGAACTCCAAGCCGTAAGCGGAGCCTTTTTGCTTCTCTTGCTCGGTCACGAAATATTTAATACCGCTGTTGGCCCCTTCGGTGATCTTAAAATCCACGCTGAACTCAAAGGCGGAATATTCACCCTCCGTAACGATATCGCCTCCGTTCGTAGACTCGCTACCGTCGGATTTCTGCACGATCAATTCGCCATCTTTCACCATCCATCCGTGATCCGGGAAAGCGTCTTTGTGCGCTCCACGCCAGCCTTTCGTTGTCTTACCATCAAAAAGGAGCGCCCAACCCTCGGCTTTCTCTTGGTCGGTCAATTGATTGATCGCCGGTGTAATTACGGCCATCGGTACTACCTTAGCTGTCTCTTCCGTACTTTGCGTGTTTTTTCCACCGCAGGCGCAAAGGATCATAGCGCTCATGGCGGTACAAATTACTAGTGTCTTCATGTCTTATTTATTTTTAATATATATAATCAAGCAATGTGTGCGTCCACAAAGATAATCGATTTCATAAAAAATAGACGTATCTTCGCGATATAAATATTAAATGATTATTTATATGAAACAACTAAAGACCGCCTTGTTCGATTTTGACGGCGTAGTAGTAGATACGGAACCTATTTACGATTTATTCTGGAACGATGCCGCTAAACGTTATGGCTTAGGTATCGATAATTTCGCTGATATTATAAAGGGTACGACCCTACCGTATATTCTGGAGAAGTATTTTTCCGGATATACGGAGGAGTTCCGCCAAATGGTGACCAAAGAATCTACAGAGTATGAGAAGACGATGCCCTTGCCTCCCATGCCCGGCTCCATCGAGTTCATCCGTATGCTGAAGGAGCACGGCGTACAGATAGGCTTGGTTACCAGCTCGGATAACGCGAAGGTGAAACGGGCTTTCGGGCTTCTACATCTGGACAATCTATTTGATACCCTAGTGACCGCCGACCGCATCACGCAAGGTAAGCCCGATCCGATGTGTTATCTATTGGCGGCGAAAGACTTGAACGTATCTCCCGAGGATTGTATCGTATTCGAGGATTCTTTCAACGGCATACAGTCCGGGAAGGACGCAGGGATGCGTGTCATCGGGTTAAGTACGACGAATCCGGCGGAATCTTTAAGAGATAAAGTATATGAGGTAATCCCCAATTTCGAGAAAGTCACGTTCGAGGATTATTTGAGATGGTAAGCAATCGAGAAAAAGGAAATGATTATTTCCTTCATTCCTTCACCGGCTCCTACACACACCCACACACATGTATGCGTACATTAATAACACGCATATGCGTATACGTGCGTGTGTGTGTAGGAGCCGGTGAAGGAATGAAGGAATAAAGGAAACGCCTGTACCGTCAATGGGCTACACCAGTATCGGCGAGAGCCGGAAGCAGTACTGGTGTAACCCCACGGCAGTACTGCCGTGGGGCTGTGACTATATTGGGATCAGAAACTATATCCTACGCGAACACCCAGCATGGCCTGATCGAAATCCTTGATGATATTATACTTCACCTCCAATCCTATCGAAAGATTGTCGGTAGCATAAACCTCACCACCTAAACCGATATTGGCTCCCAGACGAGTCTCGTTATGAGAAAGGCCATGGCCCGCATCCCAATTCCAAAAGGACAGACTAAGCCCCGCTAATGGATAAAAACCGAACATCTCACTTAACTTCACTACATAATGAGCATTCAAGTCGATCGCCCAAGTGCTGTGATTGTCATTCTTTACGAAATAAGTAAGAGAGGGGCTCAAACGTACCGCATCCGTGATACAATAGCGGTAATCAACTCCTAACGTGGCATTCTTCGAATCGAATCCATAACCGATGTTAAATCCCACGGCAGATTGTCCTTGCTGCGTCTGCGCATAAGCTCCCAGACTAAAGACTGCTAACATCAGCATCATTACAAACTTTTTCATACGCTTTCTTTCGTTTAGTTCAACATTAGATTATTATTGGTATTTATTTTACTTTCAGTCGATCACCGGCACTCTTCACGATGCTACGGTAATAGTCCTCGTCATATCCGGGAAAATCGGGAGACGCGGGCTGGCCGTACGGATTACGCTTGAACTGTCCGTTCACCTCTTTCTTCACGTTTCCATCGATGTATTTTACCAGCAAATACTCACCCAATTGCTTCCAGCGGGCGGTAGCGGAGTCTGAATTAGTCGTGCTATACCACGTTAAGAACTTGACAGCCTCCGCCGGGTCCTTGGCATACAACTCCTGAGCCGCCTTATCGATAGCCGGTACGGTCTCTTGATAACCATTCTCCAACTCCTGCTGTACCTTACGGATATCCTGAATCATGAAGCTATATTTGTGGTAAGCCATATTAGCCACCCAGTTATGAATCCAGAAAGCGGAAGTCCAAGAGAAGTTCAGCAAATCGCCGTTTCCCACCCGATAGCACTCCGGAACATCCGTTACCGACGCATATACAGGAGTGAAGACCGCCATATCAGCGTCGTCCACGGCAAACCACAAGATACCACCGATAGCGTCCGGCAACCAGTTACGCATTTGTGGAACAATCACGAAGCCCGTTTGTTGCGTCGCTATGGCACGTTCATTCGTATATTCCTGCCCGTCTACCTCGAACGTCATCGGCCGCCAGCGGTAAGGAACCTTATACGAGCCGGCACCGGCATCTTTCGTCATATCCAGATCCGTTCCCTCGTAATGGTCGCGCATGCCATTCTGTACGTCTTGAACGGAAAGCTTACGATTCGGCTTCACATACAGAGGCATCGGCTCCTTGGAAGGATCACCCTTGATAAAATCCGTATACTGATCCATCGTGGTATCATATTTACGGAAGAAAGACCATACACGAGCCTCGCATCCACGCAAGGCGCTGAAATCATACGGGCAATAAGCCTTGGCGAAACTGAAATCAGCGTCCTTTCCCTTGAAATATCCTTTCTCACGGGCGAAAGAAACCACATCCGGCGAGTACATGCAATTCTCCTTATCGTCAAACGGTATCTGCTGGATGCGGGACTGGTTGGCATGCGCCGAGATACAATCCTCCGGGATGCGGATCGCTACCCAAACGGCACCTTTGTTACCCGGTCCCTTACCGATCATCTCCATCACCCAAGCCTCGTTCTTATCGGCGATAGAGAACGTCTCGCCACTGCTGTAATAGCCATATTCCTTTACTAAGTCCGTCATGACCTTGATCGCCTCACGGGCCGACTTGGAACGTTGCAAAGCGATGTAGATCAAGCTACCGTAATCCATGATACCCGTCGTATCCACCAATTCATGGCGTCCGCCGAACGTACTCTCCGTGATAGCCACCTGATGCTCGTTCATGTTACCCACTACGGAATAGGTCTTCTCCACTTGGGCGATCTTGCCCAGCGGTTTCCCCGTATCCCATTCCTTCACTTCCAACATGGCGCCCTTCGGCCATGTAGCGGCGGGCCAACGATACATCTCCCCATACAGGGAATGCGAGTCCGCCGCATAACTAATCATTACCGAACCGTCTGTCGAAGCCTTCTTGCCCACCAGCAAACCGGTACAGGCGATAGCCTCCACCCCGGATAACAGGGCGGCGCAAGCGGTTAATAAAATCCAACTCTTCTTCATATAAATAAAGTTTTAAGCAAATAAAAGCATATATACACCGGCGCCGCAACAATAGCCGATCAACGCCAAGATAGAGAACCGTTTCGTATAATACATAAAATCGATCTTCTCCAATCCCATTACCGTAACGCCCGTGGCCGATCCGATGATCAAGATGCTACCACCCGTCACGGCGCAATAAGCCAAGAAGGTCCAGAAACCACCATCCGATACGAAGAACTGGGCATAAGGCGATAAGTCGGCCGCCTGCTCCACGATCGGGTACATACCCATCGTAGCAGCTACCAAGGCTACGTTATCCACGCAGGAGGACAAGGCGCCGATCACGAAGCTGATCAGATACGGCTCATGCACATGCTTATCCAAGAAAGCGGACATGATGCCCAACTGCCCGGAGGTCTCCAGCGCTCCCACGGCCATCAAGATCCCCAAGAAAAAGAAGATCGTAGCCAAATCGATATTCGGCAACAATTGGGAAATACGGAGTTTCTGGGACTCATGCATATGCAGCTTGCTATACATCAAATCCGTATAGAACCAAAGGATCACCAATCCCAGCAAGACGCCCAAGAACGGCGGCAAGTTCGTCACCATCTGGAAGACAGGCACCAACGCCAAGGAAAGCACGCCGATCACAAAGATCATCCGACGTGAGCGGTTCGGTATCTCTGGTATGTACTCGTCACCTTGCTCCTCCTCGCTCAACACACGCAAGGTAGATCCTTTCTTGAACAACCAGAAATGGGCGATCGTCAACGGCACCAACATATTAACCAAAGCAGGGATAAATACGTGAGAGATCTGGTGCATCGCCGAGATATTCTTTCCGACCCAAAGCAAGATGGTCGTCACATCACCAATCGGCGACCATGAGCCACCGGCGTTCGCCGCTATAATCACCATACAGGCATATTTCAAACGATCCGTACGATCCGGTACCAGCTTACGCAACACCGCCATGATCACGATAGCGGCTGCCAAGTTATCCAACAAGGCGGAGAAGAAAAAAGTAGCGAAACTTATATACCACAACAGCTTACGTTTATTCGGCGTACGGATATACCCGGTCACGGCCCTAAAACCACCATGCTTATCCACGATATCCACGATCAACATGGAACACATCACGAAGAAAAGCGTCTCGGAGACGTTTCCTAAATGATAAACAATCGCACGGTTCGATATAAAATTAATAAATTGCTCATGCGGGGGCAAGCTGGCCATCTCCGGGTTCTGGGTCAAGAACTCTTGAAAGATCGTACTAGAGCGTTCGACGAAAATATTGTAGGCATCGAACATCAATATCATCCACATAGAGATAGCCATGAACAACGCTATGGCCGCTTTATTTATTTTGATCTTATCCTCCAAGGCAATAGCGAGGATTCCTAAGACAAAAATGACAGGCATTAAAATGAACATATAATCAAGATTTTAATTGTTTATATAGAAGCTGTATCTCCTCCGGCCAA
This sequence comes from Parabacteroides sp. KHUB-02, assembly GCF_056640955.1. NCBI lineage: Bacteria > Pseudomonadati > Bacteroidota > Bacteroidia > Bacteroidales > Tannerellaceae > Parabacteroides > Parabacteroides sp. KHUB-02. Next base: position 137,428 of record NZ_JBWQEV010000002.1, read on the forward strand.
AGCGCCTCGTCCGGGGTCTCTAGGATTAAGGGCATATTGTCGAAACGGGGGTCCGCCATGATCATGCGGAAGGTATCAAGGCCCATCAAGCCTTTACCGATACTCTCGTGCCGGTCCACACGTGATCCCAGCTCCTTTTTAGAATCGTTCAAGTGCATCCCCCTTAAATAAGAAAAGCCGACCACCTCGTCGAAATGACGGAATGTCTCGGAAAATCCCTCCGGTGTCTTTATATCGTAACCGGCGGCAAGCGTGTGCGCCGTATCGAGGCATACTCCCACCCGGCTCTTATCCTCTACCTCGTTTATAATATAGGCGATCTGCTCGAAGGTATATCCCAAGTTCGAGCCTTGCCCCGCCGTATTCTCTATCACGGCACATACGCCACTCGTCTGAGCCAACGTGATATTGATCGACTCGGCGATGCGAGACAGGCAGGTATCCACCTCCATCTTCCCCAAATGGCTTCCGGGATGGAAATTCAGCATTTTCAGTCCCAGTTGCTCGCAGCGTGTCATCTCGTCCAGAAAAGCGTCACGGGATTTCTGCAATCCCTCGGCGTCCGGGTTCCCCAGATTGATCAAATAGCTATCGTGCGGCAAGATACATCCCGGATCGTAACCGTACGCTTCACACCGCTCCTTAAATAAATGGATACTGTCCGCCTTCAACGGCTGCGACTTCCATTGCCTCTGATTCCGGGTGAAAAGGGCAAAAGCCTTCGCACCGATCTCATGGGCATTAACGGGGGCATTCTCAACCCCACCGACCGCACTCACGTGAGCCCCAACATACTTCATAATAACCTAACTTTTCTTTTTATTTATACTAATGTTCATCCTCAGTCTTACACCCGCAAAAACCAAACTCCTCCATCGCACGTTCTTGCGGGGTGATGAAATAAACCATCTCGGCACGGGTACACAACTCATTCGCCGAGTTATAGATCTCGGTCTCTATGAAGATGGCGTTCCGTTTCCTGTCTGTCATCCGTCCCCGTATCGTCAGCTGGGGCTCGTCCGTAGAGATACTCTTCATAAACTTGGCGTCGAGGCGTGAAGTCACCCCGGAGGTCTGCAACTTCCGCAAGACCACCCAGCCGGCCAACTCATCCATCAGCGTAGTCTGTATACCTCCGTGCAACGTACGCAGCCATCCTTGGTAAGTACCTTGAGGCTTCCAGAACGCCACGATATCGTCACCATCCTCAAAAAACTCCATATGCAGCCCCAGCGGATTGTTCGGAGCACAACCGAAACACATATAACCGTCCAGCCCTTCCCACGGATTAATTATCTTTTTCATATCACGAAAACAATATTTATATGTTTTTTGTTGCTCAAAGTTAACAAAAAAGCCGGCTCTTGAAAGGAACCGGCTCTATAAATATCACAAAAAATACTCAACACGACTTATTCCTCGACCTCCGGTTGAAGGAAATCCACGAAGCAAAGGGCGGCCAACGCCGTTCCATAGCGTTTCTCGATCGTAATTCCCTCGGTGATAAAGTTAAGCTCTCCAAGATAGTACTTCCCATACGTCTTCTGATGAAGATCGTTGATAACACGGATCAGACGAGACTCAAGCTCCTCGATACGGTAACGTCCGCTGACCTCACACACAAGGCCACCAACCTTCTCATCAAAGTTCTCATCCTTATACATCCATGCGTAAACCACACCAGCAGACACGAACTCATCCTGATATCCATGGGATACAGCCATGATCGTTTTCATTTCCGAACCAAATGGAGGAAGGTCTAGTTCATCCATGGTTGCCAGATGTGCCGTAGCGGGTATCACTGACGAATACGTCATGATATTGAAATCAGAGATACCGGCGTCATAAAGAGCCATGTGGTAAGAACCAGCGTGTTTCTCCAAGTCTGATTCGCCACTTCCTTTTGTAATAAAAAAGGTGTTTGGAATTAAATTCCCAACTTTCTTTACCATCTACAAATATGTTTTACTAATTAATAAAAGCTTAAGAGCGCACAAAAATAGAAACTTTCGCGATATATAACGCATAGTTTTCCCTATAAAACTTTAGCCGCAAACATATTTTCACTAAAAAATCATCACCGAACCCAGAACTTTCATCCCCTCGGCTCTGTTTATATAGTAAATCAACATAAAAAACTAGAAGACAATGCTTACATTATGTTTAAGTTTATTATTAATGATCACAAATAGTCAAATAACAGATAAAAAAGAAGAAGTTATGAAATTCGAGTTAATCCAGTTACCGTACGCAAACGACGGTTTAGAACCAGTTATCAGCAAACAAACAATTGATTTCCATTACGGAAAACATTTATTGAACTATGTAAATACCCTTAATAAGCTGATTGAGGGCACGAAATTCGAGAACGCTCCGCTGGAGCAGATCGTTCGTGAGTCTGACGGAGCCATTTTCAACAATGCCGGCCAAGTATTGAATCACAATCTATATTTTACCCAATTCTCCCCGAACGGAGGTGGCGAGCCTACGGGTAAGCTAGCCGAGGCTATCAAGTCTACGTGGGGATCGTTCGAGAACTTCCAGAAAGAGTTCGTGGCTGCCGGTACAGGCTTGTTCGGCTCAGGATGGGTATGGTTGGCTAAAGATAAAGACGGCAAACTTTCAATTACCAAAGAACCCAACGGTAGTAACCCGGTCGTTAAGGGATTGACTCCGATCATGGGATTCGATGTATGGGAGCATTCTTACTATCTGGATTACCAGAACCGCCGTGCGGATCATTTGAACGCATTGTGGGGGATTATTGACTGGGAAACCGTTGGTAAGAGATATTGATTTAATTTGATGTAAGTTACGTGTAGAGAAGAGCCGCCCGGGAGTTGTCCCGGACGGCTTTTTTCGTTCCCTTTTGAAAAAAAATACCTCCAGCTATTGCATCGTAAGATATTATTACTACCTTTGCACCCGCAAACGAATAACAGATGCCTCTTTAGCTCAGTTGGCCAGAGCACGTGATTTGTAATCTCGGGGTCGTTGGTTCGAATCCGACAAGAGGCTCAAGAAAATATATTGGAATGGGCAGTTACCAGAGTGGCCAAATGGGGCTGACTGTAACTCAGCTGGCTTTCGCCTTCGGTGGTTCGAATCCATCACTGCCCACGAATAAAAAGGACTCTTCTTAGAGTCCTTTTTTGTTTCTATCCATAAAAAAAGTCCTTCCCTATCACTAGGAAAGAACTTTCAAAAAGCAAGGGAGATTCACTCCCTGCCAAATCCCCATCTATTTAAACGATCAAACCGACCTATTTCAAATTTAAGGCGCTTCTCTCGGCAGCTATGGATGCTTTTGCCGGAGTAGACTTGCGTGAACAATAATTGAATTCCACAGATTTATCGCCATCAAATGACTTCCATTTTAATTTCAACTTAACCGTCTTACCATTCGTATCCGGAAGGCTATCCAATTTAAAAGCGACCAGTCCATCCGCATATGCGCCATATACATCGCCATAAGCATTATGGCGGAACTCTACCTCATAAGGATTCTCCGGGTCCTTGCCTGTCAGTAGGTTTACAAAATGAGCCTTATTGCGGTCTCCCCAGATCGTCCTGAAACGGAGTGTCAGATATCCGTCCTCGGCGATGGTAACCCAATCGTTCACGATCTCCACAGGGTCAGAGCCATAGATCGAATCGTTGCTAGTCACCCCCAAATCCGGAGCGATTGGTTTTGTAAGGATACTGTCGATCCAATTAATATTTACGGCCTTGCTGTAAATTCCGCTAGACTCGTTCGTCTCGTCAAAATTCACCAACGCTCTCACCTCCTTCTGCCCGAAGGGAGAAGAGGTCATATTGACAGGCAACAAGGTCGTGCTATCATCCAATTGAAGAAAATATGAACCATCATCGACCGGCTTAACCGTCACCAACGCATTCGGCAACACTTTACTGTAAGGATAATCATCATCATCGTCCAAGCAAGATTGAAACCCCATAAAACAAGTAGCCGCCATTACACCTACAACTAATTTCCTAAAATTAAAGAATCCGTTCATAATACTTCCTTTCTAAGTTTATCAATTAAACTAATCAACCTTTTAATTCTATAAAATTAGAAATGTGTTTTAGGGCGGAAATGCTGCATATGCGTATGTTAATTAAACCAAACAAGGCATGTCTCCTTACTTCACGGCGAAATTATACTCGAAAGTATACTTATAAGAGCTTGCGGTTCCTCCGTCATTCTCATCGATAGTCATACACATTATATAATCTCCCACGGTGGTATAGGTGTATTTGTACTCAGCTTTCACCTCGCTCTGGTTAGGGATCGTATAGGTGTAGGCACGGATCGGAAGATTCCGGTTCTGAACACCATATAATAGGTTCAAGGGAGTCACAGCTTCAAAATCAACCGGAGCAAAAGAGCCGATCACACGTAGAGGATAATTTTCAGGCCTCTCCACCGTACTATACTCATACTCCATCCGATCCTGATTCCGAGAAAAAGTTACCACATTCCCGTTTTCCCAATAAAACTTATCATATTCCCTGTAATCCTCACTCTCATACCCTTGACCGTCTTCTTTCGGCCAACGAGCTACCCATGAGGTCAACACCAGATTAGATCCGGAATAACCATACTTATATTCATCACTCACATAGACCTCATTACTCGCATACGAATTTTTCCTCAAGACGTTCTTTGCCGTGATCACATTTCCACTTAATATATATTCTCCTAGTTCGTCCCCGGTAGAGATATCTATCATCAAATATTTGTTGTCAGAAGAGAAAAGACGAAACTCTTTATCTCCATGGAAAGATATACTCGATATTTTCCCGTCATTCATATAATTGATATCAGCGGTAAAAAGCGGGCTTGAAGCTCCGTCTTTATAACAAGAAACTTTCGTTAGCTTATTCAATTCCGGAACAACGGGATCGTCATCGTCTCCGCAGGCCGTCAGGCTAGCGGCCCCTATTAGTAACAAAAATAGATACTTCTTCATCATTCTTTCGTGTTTTAATCTGTTACGGCAAAAATAGGGCTTTTAAATGAATAACCACTAAAGTAACCTATTTTAAGTGTTCCTGTTTGAAAAAATGCTTCTAAAATCGTAGTTTTGCTCCATCAATATCAAAGATAACGATCTATCTTAAAATAGTTTACAATAAGTAATAATGTAAGATAAACAATATCTAAAATTTAATAACATGAAAATGAAACAACTGACAGTAGCGATGATCACCCTCCTACTCACCGCCTCTTGTAGTGAAAAACAACAAGATTACCCTTTCCGGAATCCGGATCTTCCCTTGGAAGAACGTATCGACGACTTACTATCCCGACTGACACCGGAGGAGAAAATCGGCCAAATGATGAACGTAACCCCCGCCATCGAGCGTTTGGGAATCCCGACTTACGACTGGTGGAACGAGGCTCTTCACGGCGTGGCTCGTGCCGGACGTGCGACCGTATTCCCGCAAGCGATCGCCATGGCGGCTACCTTCGACGATAACGCCGTTCACGAGACCTTCACGATGGTCAGCGACGAGGCCCGTGCCAAATACCACCAATACCAGAAAGACAAGGAGTACGACCGTTACAAAGGTCTTACTTTCTGGACCCCGAATATCAATATCTTCCGTGACCCTCGCTGGGGACGGGGTATGGAAACCTATGGCGAGGACCCTTACTTGACCGAGAAGATGGGCGTAGCCGTAACCCGCGGATTGCAAGGCGATGATCCTAATTATTATAAGACACACGCTTGCGCCAAGCATTACGCCGTACACAGCGGCCCGGAATGGAACCGCCACGAATTCAACGCAGAAGCTACCCCTCGTGACTTGTACGAGACGTATCTTCCGGCTTTCGAGGCATTAGTTAAGGAAGGCGATGTACAAGAGGTAATGTGCGCCTACAATCGTTTCGAGGGTAAACCTTGCTGTAGTAGCGACAAATTATTGATCGATATCTTGCGTAACAGTTGGGGATACGACAATATCATCCTGTCCGATTGCGGTGCTATCGATGATTTCTGGAGGAAAGACAAGAATACGCCTCGTCATGAGACGCACCCGGACGCTGAGAGCGCATCCGCCGACGCCGTATTGAACGGTACCGACCTAGAATGTGGCGGTAGCTACCGTGCGCTAAACAAAGCCTTGGCCGACGGTAAGATCTCGGAGAAAGATCTGGACGTATCCTTACGCCGCCTACTGAAAGGCCGCTTCGAGCTAGGTATGTTCGATCCGGACGAGCGGGTTCCTTATTCTAAGATACCTTACAGCGTAGTCGAGAGCCCGGAGCATATCGCCAAGGCACTGGATATGGCACGTAAAAGTATCGTTTTGTTGAAGAACAAGAATAATATGCTTCCACTGGACAAGAATATCAAGAAGATCGCCGTAGTCGGACCGAACGCGGCGGACTCTACCATGCTATGGGCCAACTACAACGGCTTCCCGACCAAGACCGTTACGATCGTGGAAGGTATCCGCAATAAAGTCCCGAACGCAGAGGTTATCTACGAGCTGGGTTGCAACCATACCGCCGATTTTGTCGTGACAGACCTAGGTAGCCACGTATCTTCCACGGCGGGACAGGGTTTCGCCTCCGAATTCTTCAACAATACCGAGTTCGAGGGTACCCCCGCCTACAAGGGATTAGCGAAAGAGCTTCATTATACCACTGGAGGTAACACCCAATTCGCCCCGAACGTGAACTTGACGAATTTCACGGCTCGCTTTACGGGTGAATTCGAGTCTCCGATAGATGGTCCTGTCGAGTTCAAACTATCCGGAAACGACGCATTCCGCCTGTATATCGATACGGCTAAAGTCGCCGAGGTATGGGAAAACGAATATGGAGCGGAAAAACTCTATACGCTAAACGCTAAGAAAGGTGAGAAATATCCCATAAAGATCGAATATATGCAACGCACGGGTAGCGCTGACCTGAACTTTACGGTAGGCGTACGCACACCCGTAGATTTCCAAGCTACGGCCAGCAAGGTTAAAGACGCTGATGTCATCGTATTCGTAGGTGGTATCTCTCCACGTCTGGAAGGTGAGGAAATGCCGGTAGACGCTGAAGGTTTCCGGAAAGGCGACCGCACGAATATCGAGATCCCGGCCGTACAGAAGGAAATGGTCAAAGCCTTGGTAGCCACCGGAAAGCCTGTAGTATACGTGGTATGTACGGGTAGCGCATTGGCATTGAACTGGGAGAACGATCATGTAAACGCTATCTTGAACGCTTGGTATGGCGGACAAGAAGGTGGAACAGCCGTGGCCGACGTTTTATTCGGAGACTATAACCCGGCCGGACGCTTGCCGATCACGTTCTATAAATCCGTAGACCAACTTCCGGACTTCCAAGATTACAGCATGAAGGGCCGTACCTATCGTTACATGACGCAGACTCCGCTTTATCCGTTCGGTTATGGCTTGAGCTATACAACATTCGATTATAAGAACGCTAAGTTGTCAAAGGATAAGATCGCTTCCAACGAATCGGTTACCCTCTCCTTCGATATCGCCAATACAGGCAAGATGGATGGTGACGAGGTCGCTCAGATCTACATCAAGAACCCGAACGATCCTGCCGGACCGCTAAAAGCGATGAAAGCATTCAAACGTGTGAACGTGAAGGCTGGCAGCGAACAACCGGTTAGCATCCAATTGGAACCGAAAGCTTTCCAATCCTTCAATGACAATACGCAGACCATGGAGGTTCGCCCGGGTAAATACCAAATCCTATATGGAGGTTCCTCGGACGATAAGACACTGAAAAAGATTGATTTAGTAATTGAATAAAAACACTATTGTATTCACGGCTGAACACAATAGTATTCATAGAAAAACACAGTAGTATTCACAATCGAATACTACTGTGTTTATGTATGAAGGTAATGATCAGAATTTTTTAATCAAGAAAGACGGATTGATACGCATGTAAACCCCTGCCGTAAAACTCGTGGCGCTTCCCATCGGTTGTTTTACTCCATCCGCATCATTCATATCTCCGGAGAGATGATGAAAAACGTCCACATCTACTCCTATCGAGAAACCCTTCGCTAGTTGCCGGGAATATTCCACCCCCAGATAGATCATTTGCGGACGGTCGAACGTAACCCCCTCATCAATCATCGAGGCCGCCCCGAAAAACGGGCTACCAAACATAGAGATGAAATCCTTGCAGGTCCAATACGACGTTTTCACCCGGAAATCATAGATATCGGCGGAAGCACGGGCATACAAGCCATATCCGCTGTCAAAAGGCCATATCTCTCCCGCTTGCTGATAATAACCGGTAGCATCCAGTTCCACGTTCAAGTTCTTGAAAATACGATGTCCGGTATTCCATACACCTCCGACACCGATCGCGCCATTCATCAAGGTTTGCACGGAATTGTTGAAGATCGTGTCGATCTCGCCTCCCCTATGCTGCACCAATCCTTGCACCGGCGTATAGAAATGGAAACGGGAAGCCGGGTCGTTGTACTTTAGCCGTGAAGAGATCCCGACGGTAAACGCCTCTTGATGCACATCCTCCCGGAAAATAAAGCTCTGCCAGTTCACCCACACATCCAAGTCGAAAGCCTTCGAGTCATACAACAACTGCAAGCCCGCCTCGGGATCGCAGGTCAAATTCAACTCCGGATTATAAAGAGGCTCTATCAAATTATGGTTGGAAGCGCCGTAAATATTTCCCAGCACGATGTTCACATGATCCGAGAGGGCCATCTGCGCCCGGAAATAGGGCAACACATGTACCCCTTTTTGGTATTGGTCTCCCTTCCAATAAGCGATATCCTGATAAGCCATGCTCGGATATTTATTCGCCCCATGATAGATCAACATATGGACACCCGCCTCCAACTTGATATTCCGCAAGGGATAATAAACCGCTTTGCCTTGTACCCAAAGCCCCGGCAACGAATACCCCTTGGTAAATTTACCCGTATACTCGTTATCCTTGAAGAAGCTAATATTATCCAACTCCACGGACAACTCCCGGGCCTTCTCCGGGTCGATATGATAATCCGTCTTATAGACACGATCCGCGATCTGCGCCTTCAGCGAGGGAGACCAACTCCCCAATCCCATCAAGCAAAGACCCACAATGAGACTCCTAGCACCTATATTCTTCATCACTCTTAAAATTTCTCGCGAACATAAACAAAATACACTGAAAAAAGAAAGCGGGGAAACGGAAGTTTTCACCTCGTTTCCCCGCTTTTTCGTCTTATTTTAAAAATTTCTTTCTTCTAAAATTTAACGTCTAGGGATAGCTTCTTTAACAACCATCTGACGACCTTCGTACTCAGCTTGGTTCAACTCCTCGATAGCTTTTTGAGCCTCTGCAGCGTTAGGCATCTCAGCGAAAGCGAAGCCCTTAGAACGTTTTGTGTCACGGTCAACAATGATTTTAACTGAGTCTACAACACCATACTCTTCCAGAATCTGTTGTAAGTCTGATTCTCTTACCCGATAATTCAGGTTTCCAATGTAAATATTCATACGAAAATGATATAAAAAAATAAAAATTAATAATAAAACAAGGATGGTTGGTGAAGTCAATCTCTAAAAGAAAGTATTATCATCGCTGATGAATAAATGCTAAAAGATAAAAGAGCTATACAAACTATCTTTTGTTCATGGCACAAAGGAAAGCATTCTATTTGAATTAGCAACTATAAAACGATAATTATTTTCAAAAAAACATTCAAGCTCTTTATAACGTCTTTGTTGTTCTAGTCAAATAGTCCTAATTTATAGAAATTTTGACCAATTATATCAACGATATAGCCTAAAACTATCTCAGAAATCTCGTAACTTTGCGAAATTATTATTTGAACTAATAAAAGTTATGGATTACGCGATCATTGCCGCCGGCGAAGGCTCCCGCTTGGCGCAAGAAGGTGTTAAGTGGCCAAAGCCTCTGGTTAGACTCAACGGTGTCGCTCTGATAGACCGGTTGATAGACGTTTTTTTGAAAAATAACGCTACCTCTATCAGTATCATCGTAAACGAGGAGATGACCGAGGTACAGGATTACCTGAAGGCCCTGCGACTACCTATACCCTTTTACCTGTTGGTAAAATCCACCCCCAGCTCTATGCACAGCTTCTACGAGCTGAGTCATTATCTGGATGGTGATAAGATTTGTTTAACTACTGTAGACACGATCTTCAAGGAAGAAGAGTTCAGCGGCTATATCCAACAGTTCATCCAAGAGGATAAACTGGACGGATTGATGGCCGTCACTGATTTTATTGATGACGAGAAACCCTTATATGTAGAAACAGACAACGAACTTTACGTCCGGAATTTCCTAGATCAGGCAGACGGTGATTGCCGTTACATATCGGGAGGTATCTATTGCTTGAGGCGTCCGGCTCTGGGTGTATTGAACAACGCCATCTCGCAGGGAATGTCGAGAATGCGCAATTATCAACGGCAGCTCATCGCCGAGGGGTTGAGGCTAAAGGCCTATCCTTTCAGCAAGATCATCGACGTGGATCACGCCGATGACATTTTGAAAGCCGAATCATTTTTAAAGTCATAAAGAATACTGTCTAACAATGAGTAAATTAACTTTAGCAGGTATCCGCAGAGGAAATCAATTCTCCCCCAATCATATCGGCAACGACGCGGCGATCTTCGCCTTGACAGCCCAGCATTTACGAAAATTGGGATGCGATGTAAACGAATATATCGAATCGGATCTGCTGCTACAAGACCCGAAGGAAAAGGGTATCTTTAATATGGTAAGAGACTGGAAGTCCATCCATAAGCTGCAAGAACTAGAGGATAAAAATTATTTCGTGGTGAACTCGGGTTACGGGATCGAGAATTGTACCCGTGAGAAAATGACCCGCCTCCTATTATCCAATCATATCTCCCATCCGGAAAGTTTAATCTTACGGACAGATGAGGATCCGACAGAAGCCCTTGAGAAAGCCGGTTTCTTTAATTGCTGGATCAAACGGGGAGATTTCCACGCCATCCACCGGGAAGACGTCACCTACGTAAGAAACCCGGAAGAGGCGAAAAGCATATTGAAGGAATACGCTATCCGTGGTATCCCGTCGGCGGTAATCAATGAGCATCTGGTAGGCGATTTGGTGAAATTTTACGGGGTAGCTGGAACCGATTTCTTTTATTGGTTCTATCCATCGAACATGCATCATAGTAAATTTGGTTTAGAAGTTATCAATGGTACAGCGAAGGGGATCCCCTTCGACGAAGCGCAGCTTCGTCTGCTTTGCCACAAGGCTGCGGAGGTATTGAACATACATATTTACGGGGGAGATTGCATTGTCTCCGAGGATGGTGTCATGCGGATTATCGATTTCAACGATTGGCCTAGTTTCGCCCCTTGCCGGGAAGAAGCGGCTCCAAACATCGCACGTCGTATCTGGGATCTTATGCGAGAACACATCTAAATCGTTTTAACAAAATCAATCATGAGTGAGACTAAGTCTACTCCCAGTCTGGAGTCAACCTTAAAATCTTTGGACACCGAGGAGTTTATCGATATTCATTTCTATCGTCCTATTGGCTACCAATGGGCTTTGTTCTTTAATAAATTGGGGGTATCGCCCAATAGTATCACGATCGCCAGCATCTTTATCGGCATAGCGGCAGGTATCTGTTTCTATTTCCAGAGCCTCGCTATCAACGTGATCGGCATGTTACTGTTAATCTGGGCAAACTCGTATGATAGCGCAGACGGACAATTAGCCCGTATGACCGGACAGAAAAGTGCCTTGGGACGTATCTTGGACGGTGCCGCCGGCGATTTCTGGTTTATCGCTATCTACGCGGCAATCTGCTTACGCCTCACGCCGGAATGGGGAATATGGATCTGGCTATTGGCGGCTACGACGGGATTCTTCCATAGCAAGCAAGCGGCCATGGCGGATTATTATCGCAATATTCACTTGTTGTTCTTGAAAGGTAAATCGGGTAGCGAGCTCTCCCACTCTCCCCTATTGAAGGAGAATTATAAGAAGATGAGTTGGAAACATGACTTTATCTATAAATTGTTCGAGACCTTCTACATTAATTATACGGTAGGTCAAGAAGCATGGACACCTAAATTCCAACACATGATGAACATCATCCGTGAGAAATACAACGGACAAGCGCCGGAATGGTTCCGTAAGGCTTTTCGAACAAAGAGCCTGCCATTAATGAAATATACAAATATGCTATCATTCAATACCCGGGTGATCGCTTTGTTTGTCAGCCTTTTCATCGACATGCCTTGGCTGTATTTCGTATTCGAGCTGACCGTATTAAACTTGATGTTGCTCTATATGATCAAAAAACATGAGCATATTTGTGAAGATTTCAGCAAACAATTATAACGTTTTTATCCCATTCGATTATGTTCAAATTAGACAAAGTAAAAGGAATCCTCTTTGATTACGGCGGAACGATAGACAGTAACGGCATGCACTGGGCAGAGGTGATCTGGATGGCGTATGAGGCCTTGAAGGTTCCCGTATCCAAAGCGGTTTTCCGTGATGCCTATGTACATGGAGAAAGAACGCTTGGAAAGAATCCGATCGTGAAGCCTCATCATACGTTTCTGGATATGCTGCGCTTGAAAAGCGATTTACAAATCCAATGGCTGAAAGAGAACGGGCATTTATCCGCCGAGGCGATTACCCCGGAGTTACCGGAACAATTAGCGGATTGGTGTTACGAATACGCCCGGAAGGCAATCGATAGCGCCCGCCCCATTCTGGAGCAATTAGCGGAACGTTACCCATTGGTATTGGTATCGAACTTCTATGGGAACATAGAATCCGTGTTGAAAGATTTCGGTTTGGATCATTTATTCGGCGCTATCGTGGAATCGGCGGTCGTAGGTATCCGTAAGCCGGACCCGGCGATCTTCCGATTAGGAGTGGATAAACTGGGATTTCCCGCCGACGAGATTGTTGTCGTAGGTGATTCCTATGATAAGGATATCGTCCCCGCCACCCGGATCGGATGCCAGACAATCTGGCTAAAAAGTATTGGTTGGAGCGCTTATAAAGGAAATGAGACTGCCGATATCGTATTATCCGACTTCACGGAAATAAAGCAAGTATTCGCTTTATAGAATATACATTTTAGACCAGTATAAGCTCAGAAATGACCTTTTTTGGTACTGATAGCATCCTAACTTTGCATATAAAAAAGTTAGGATGCTATGTTTTTAAAGAAATACATATGGCTTTCTGCCGCTACGCTCCTCACGGCTTGCGACTTAATCGACTATCATCCGTATGACGGCCGTCTGGATTCCGATACTTCCCGGGAGATCAACCCGACCAATATCGAGCGTATCGAGAAAGTCAGCGAAGGGAAGGACACGATCCGTTTTATTTTTATGGGCGATACCCAGCGGAGTTATAATGAGACGGAAGATTTCGTCAAGTACGTTAATCAATTAGATAGCATCGATTTCATTATCCATGGAGGAGATTATACGGAGTTCGGCTTAAAGAAGGAATTCGAGTGGAACGATGATATCTTGTCCAAACTAAAAGTGCCTTACGTAGGATTGATCGGTAATCACGACGTGATCGGTAATGGCGACCAAGTATTTCGTAAAATCTTTGGGAATGAGAACTTCTCGTTTGTCGTGAGCGACGTGAAATTCGTATGCCTCAATACGAACGCTATCGAGTATGATTATTCCCATCCGGTACCCGATTTTAATTTCCTAAAGAATGAGATAGCGGATAGTACCCGTAATAAACGCACGATCGTAGTCATGCACGCCCCTCCCGGGAACGAACAGTTCGACAATAACGTGAAAGACGTGTTCCAACTTTATATCAAGACATTACCATCTTTAATGTTCTGCTTGCATGCGCATAACCATTGCGTATCGGCAGCCGATTTGTTTGAGGATGGTATTATCTACTACGGTTGCGCCAATATCGCCAAACGAAGTTATCTTCTTTTTACCTTAACCCCTGACGATTATATGTATGAAGTGGTCAATTTTTAAGCTTCTCCTCTTAACTTGTGTCTTTTCCCTTACACTCCATGCGCAAGAGGATAAATACACGAAACGAGTGCAACGGTACGAGAACGCATGGCAACGGGTCATTCCCCGCTATACGAAAGTACAATTCGCAGGTTCCATGGCGATGCTATCCGTGGGTACCGGTTGGAATTATTACCGGAATCATTGGGAAACGGATATGTTGCTGGGTATCGTCCCCCGCAACGCGAATGATCACGCGAACGTGACTTTCACCTTGAAACAAAACTATTTTCCTTGGAATATCGATCTGGGAGAAAAAGTATCTTTCGAGCCTCTTTGTTGCGGTATCTACGTAAATTTCCTATTTGACCGGGATTTCTGGGCCAAGCAACCGAATAAGTATCCCCCGGGATATTATTGGTTCTCCACCCGCATCCGTAACCATATCTTTATCGGGGAGCGGATCACGCTCAAACTGAATCCAAATAGTAGCTGGCATAAATCCATCAGCTTCTTCTATGAGTTGAGCACCTGCGATTTGTATATAATAAACGCTATCGGTAACAGCTACTTGAAGCCAAAAGATTATTTAAGCCTTTCATTCGGGGTGAAACTACAGATCCTATAAAAGCAAGAAACGGAAGACATTCACTGCCCTCCGTTTCCCTAAACTACATAAAACACTTAAAAGAACAAACGTTGTCTATCAGAACGCTAGACCTAAGCGGATACCCCAGTTATTCAAACCATCGATATGATAGCTGAGGACATCCCCCTTGTTGGTAGCGTAGTTATAATAAGCGGCCATATGTACGCCGATCTGTTTCTGAGGTGTGAAGTACACGGTCATACCGATCTCGGGAGCTACATAGAATCCCCAGTTACGATCGTAAACCTTCAACACGTTCATGTAGGTAGACATCTCACTATAGCTAGCACCTAACTGAGCGCCAACATACGGCTGGAATTGTCCTTCCGGAGCGAAGTTATAACGGAAAGCCGCGCCAAAAGGCAACTGGAAGATAGAATGCTGTTGATCGGAAGTGATTACGGATGTTGAGTTTACCGGAATCGTCTGGCGGTCCACATACTCATTATTTGTATGATAAGAGATGAACGCACCTATAGCGAAATTAGGAATCACATAGTAACCACCCTCAGCGTGAGCACCCCAACCGCTAGTCTTCTTTGAGAAGTCTTGACCGAACGGAGAGTTGATCTGCCAGTCTACATTAAAATACGCGTTTTTCAAAACCTGGGCGCCAGCCAGAGCAGGCATCGCCATACAAACGATGAGTAAAGCGATTAATTTATTTATCTTTTTCATAGAACCTCAAACTTTTAATCATTCGAATTATTATTTCTTTACGTACGGAGATTGTACAAATGCTTGCTCGATAGCACGAACAGCTAGCTGAGTGTCGAATTTATCAGAACCAGACAACAAGCCACTCATGTAAGCGGTCCAAAGAACCGGAAGTTTAGCATCTGCCTTAGAAGCGGCAGGAGCATCCAAATCCACTAACTCAGTCAACAAGGAACCTACACTATAGCTATACACTACAGGATACGGGTAATACCAATTTCCCCAACCCGGTCCCCAGTAACCCGGACTCCAATATCCCGGATAGTTCCACCACCAGTACGGGTAGTTGTAACCATCGTTGTAGTCAGCGAAATATTGAGTACTTTGTACGTAAGAAACTTGCAGACCTAAGTCGGCGTTATCTTTGTCTAGCGTGCGTTTGAAACCGCGGCTTTCCATATTATTCACCAACGTAGTGATAATATCGTCTGCTTCATTGGCTGTCCAGAACTGAGGTTTCTCGCTTGTGCCGATAACCAATACACTATCCGGAATGTAGAACGTAGTGAACGATTCGAATTTCGCGTCCTTATCATGATTCGTGAACACCAGAAAATCATTGTCCAATTTCGACATGTCCGGGTCCTTTTGGCAAGAAGCCAGCAGAAGAACTAACAGAAAAAAAGGAAAAATCTTTTTCATCTCATTTTAACGTTTAAAACAGTTTATACTATTATTTGTGCTTATATATAAGTCACTATTAAAACAGCATGAGTTGAAAAAGGTTCTAAAACTATCCTTTTGGGTGTGTTAATTAACATATCCTAACCATACGACGGGCTTATGGTCACTGTAGTCTAAATTAGGAGAATCATAAGTTACACCCTTAAAATCAGGAGAATAAATTATGTAATCAATTCGAAATATACGCTTTAATTGACGAAAGGTGTACCCGAAACCGGAGCCACAGTCACGGAACCCATCCGTTAAATCACCTTTCACGGTACGGTACGTATAAGAGGCCGGTGTATCATTAAAATCACCGCAAAGAATCACGGGCCCCTCCCCGGCATCCAACATCTGACGGATATAATCCGCCTGAGTAGCCCGTTTCACGAAATTCTTCTTCATCTGAAAAGCCATATGGAAGGCGGCCTCGGTTTCCTCCAATTGTTTACCCTCGGCATGGGCTTGGTAAAGACGAGGCTTTACGGCATTCACGCTAGTCGTTTGGAAATGGTTATTAAATACACGAACACTATCCCCTTGGATATCCATGACGGCAAACAAGGATTTATTGCTAGACTCCGGGTATAGGATAGACTCAAAACGAAGGATCGGATATTTACTGAAAATAGCGTTGCCCGCCGCTTTCGTAGCCGAACGGGTAGAGCAATAATACGGTAGGAACGATAAGGTCTTGGCGAGAGAATCCATCCGCAGGGCCGATTCAACGGGGCATTCTTGGAGGCAAACGATATCCGGGTCCTCCTTTCTCAGCCAATCCGCTATATTAGGAAGCTGTTTCTTTCCGTCCGTATTGAAATTATTCACGTTATAGGTAATCACCTTAACCGCTTCTTTCCCTATCGGAATCTCTTTAGGGAAGACCCGTATCTGGAACATCGATATCAAAAACTCCCAGTTCAACAATAACGCCGCCAAAGGTACCCAGCACCAATGGCTCCTAAAGACACACCACATCAAGAAAAGACATAGATTGACCGCCAATACCGGTAATAACACCAATCCGGGAAACGAGATCCACTCCTTCCCTTCCGGATTCATACGTCCGGTAGCGAATCCGGCTATGGCCGCCACGGCAAAAGCGATCGTAATCAACACAAATAAAATATATATCAACTTCTTCATCCTTCCTATCCTGCGATTTAAACAAAAAAGGGACTATCCGGAAAAGACAGTCCCCCAATTCATACACTATAACCTGTCCGCTTCCGGCAGGGATAGCTTAAAAAACTTATCGAAGCGTTCCTTGTTGAGCCTCTTGGATCATCTTCTGATTAGCCAAGATCACGATCTCAACACGACGGTTCAACGAACGACCCTCGGGAGTGTCATTGCTAGCCACAGGATCATGTATACCTTTGCCTTCATAAACCATACGATCCGTACTTACCCCCTGCATCATCAGGTAATCGTAAACGCTCTTCGCACGTTTCTCGGACAAGGTCTGGTTATAATCCACCTTGCCGGTGTTATCCGTAAAGCCGATGATTCGGATATCCGTATCCGGATTGGCCTTCAAACTGGTAGCGAAGTTACGCAAGGCACTCTTGGAAGCGTCGCTCAACGTACTCGAGTTCGTGGCAAACAAGATACCGGAGTCAAAAGTAACCTTCAAGGCCTCACCATTGTTCACGCTTTCGATCTTCGTGTCCTCAGGCAGGGTAGCTTCCAGCTCCTTCTTCTGCTTATCCATTTTCTTACCGATTAACGCACCGGCTGTACCACCTACGGCCGCACCGATCACGGCACCCAATGCGGTATTTCCGGCCAAGGCACCAACGCCAGCTCCGACAGCGGCACCACCGCCTACACCGATCGCCGTACCCTTCGCCGTGTTATTCCACGTTCCGCAACTCGTAAACACCACTGCCATACATAGCAGTAAAACAGATAATAATTTAATGTTCCTCATCATCTTCTACAATTTCACTTAAACAACTTTATATATATAACAAATATCAATCAAACATGTTGATCGAATCGCAATATTCAAGTTCTCCTTGTACTATAAAAGTGATTTCCTCCGGTTCGAATTTGCCTACGCCGTCTTTCTGGGCGTTCTTACTTACATAATTTACAACCTCTTCCTCATCGATCTCGATCTCATCGTCGCCATCATCATCTAGCATGCCATTAGATTCATAGAAGTCGTAGATCAAGTCTACGATATAGTTGATATCGTCATTACTGAACTTTCCTTTCAGTTCTTGGGGAAGATAATTCTGGATAAATTTTACGGAATCATCCTCGTCATAAAGTAGCTCGTCATTGTTCGTGCTCATAATTAATCTTGTTTAATTGGTTTGAATAGCGGCAAATGTACGGAAATATTTTGATTTTATATCCCAAAAACAATTAAGCTTATTTACGGACGTGACTTAACAAAAGCAAATGCCCTTACTTGAACATAGTTCTAAAAGAGCTTAGGTTTTATAGGAAGCAAAGGTAATAAAAATACTTGATTATCATATAGACCTATTATTTTTTATAGCTTCCGGGCAATTTACTGTTCCGCATGATATTTTCTTTGAAAGAATATATTTCCAACCGAGTACCCCAAAGAGACTTCCAATATCTTTATGGATCACAAAAAACACTAAAGCCAGTCTTATTTGTGTTAAAATCAAAATACACCCCATCATTTATTTACATATAGTCATTTGATACTCAAGTTCTTTTAGAACTCAGTAAATGTATTAAATTATGATTACAATGGAACCTAAAATACAAAGTACCACAAGTACCCGAGCTCTCCGGAGCAAAATCGGGCCTATCAAGGCTTACTTATTCAAGACCTCATATGTAATCAGTCCAATCACGCCAAGCGATCTTAAACATTCCATGAAAGGTGCCTACAAATCATTCCTGTCTAAAACCGATCAAGCATACGGCCATTCCACGTCAACAATCAACCCCAAACTTTACCCTATTTCTACCTTTAAGCAAATGAGCCTCGTAGTAGTCCCGAGTTTCATGATAGAGTCCCCATTCGAGGTAGTGGCGATAGCTCTTATCGCCTTTCTACTTATCCTCCTTTCGATGAGGGAACATCGGCATAAGAAAGACATTCTTGACACCGAACGAAATATGGCCGAAGAAGTGATCCGCTTACGTGAGAAGGCGGAAGAATCAAACCGGTTGACAAGTGCTTTCCTCGCCAATATGAGCCATGAGATACGGACCCCATTGAATGCGATCGTAGGTTTCTCGACCCTTATCAGCGAAAGTGAGGATAAAGAGGAGATCAAAGAATTCGCTAAAATCATTCACGCAAACAATGAGCTACTCCTTAATTTAATCAATGACATACTCGATATGTCAAAAATAGAAGCCGGTATATTGGATTTCCTTTATACGGAAGTAGAGATTAACGAGCTTATACAAACCCTATGGCGGAGTTACCGATTCAAGATCAAGGAAGGAGTAGAATTCCGCACGGAACTGCCTGCGGAAAGCTACATTATCCATACTGAGAGAAACCGTTTATCCCAAGTACTGGCTAATTTCATCAATAATGCTTGCAAATACACTTTCGAGGGAATGATAACGATCGGATATGAAATAAGGAAAGACGATATTTATTTCTTTGTTACCGATACGGGAAAAGGGATAGCGGAAGAAAATATCTCCCGTGTTTTCGAGCGATTCGCTAAATTAGATTCCTTCACCCAAGGTACGGGGCTCGGGCTGTCTATCTGTGAATTAATCATTAAACATTTAGGTGGAGAGATCGGCGTGGAGTCAAGCGTTGGAAAAGGATCTACATTTTGGTGCACGGTTCCCACCCGGAAATAATCGCACCAAGCCGTATCTACCTATTAGTGAAAAATAAAAAGGCGGAATGATTCACATAGGATCATTCCACCTTCATTATTTTATAGAAACACCATGCTTAACGTCAAGTGTTCAAGTCTACTTTAGTTCTTAAATTCCAGACCATCGTCTTTCCTATCGATCACGATCGGACGGTTACGGTCTACCGTTCCACCCAGCAAAGCCTTTGACAACTCGTTCAAGACATACTTCTGAATGACACGTTTTACCGGACGGGCACCGAATTGAGGATCGAAGCCCTTGTCGGCGATAAAGTCCACGGCCTCGTTCGTGAAGTCCAAGGCGACACCGTTCGTAGCCAACATCTTCTTCACGCTGTTCAACTGCAAGGATACGATCTTGCGAATCTCCTCCTCGTTCAGCGGAGTAAACATGATGATATCGTCAATACGGTTCAAGAACTCCGGACGGATCGTCTTCTTCAACAGTTCCAGTACTTGGATCCTCGTCTCGTCTACCACCTTGTCATGCGTGGCGGGTGTCATCTTCTCGAAGTTCTCACGAATCAAGGAAGAACCTAGGTTACTTGTCATGATAATGATCGTGTTCTTGAAGTTGACAACGCGGCCTTTGTTATCCGTCAGCCGTCCATCATCCAAGACTTGCAACAAGATGTTGAATACATCCGGATGCGCCTTTTCGATCTCATCGAACAAGACAACCGAGTAAGGTTTCCGGCGAATCGCCTCCGTCAACTGTCCACCCTCATCGTAACCCACATATCCCGGAGGCGCACCGATCAAACGAGTCGCGCTGAATTTCTCTTGATACTCACTCATATCGATACGGGTCATCATATTCTCGTCATCGAACAGATACTCGGCCAACGCCTTGGCCAACTCCGTCTTACCCACACCGGTAGTACCGAGGAAGATGAAAGAACCGATCGGTCGTTTCGGATCCTGCAAGCCGGCACGACTACGACGAACCGCATCGGCGATAGCGTTGATCGCCTCTTCCTGACCAATCACACGGGTATGAAGCTCGGACTCCAGACGTAATAACTTATCTTTCTCGCTCTGCATCATCTTGCTGACCGGAATTCCAGTCCAACGGGATACCACATCGGCGATATCGTCGCTATCCACTTCCTCCTTGATCATAGCCGCGGCACCTTGCATCGTCTTCAACTTAGCCTGTACCTCCCTGATCTCCTCTTCCTTTTGCTTGATCTTACCGTAACGGATCTCAGCGACCTTGCCGTAATCACCCTCACGCTCCGCCTTATCAGCCTCAAACTTTAGGTTCTCGATATCGATCTTATCTTGCTGGATCTTATTGATCTGCTCCTTCTCGCTCTGCCACTGAGCCTTTTGCTTGGTCTCCTCCTCCTTCAAGTCGGCGATCTCCTTGTTCAGTTGCTCTAATTTCGACTTGTCGTTCTCACGCTTGATCGCCTCACGCTCGATCTCCAACTGTTTGATACGCCGGGAAACCTCATCCAACGACTCCGGTACGGAATCGATCTGCAAACGCAGACGGGCGGCGGCCTCATCCATCAAATCGATCGCCTTATCCGGCAAGAAACGATCCGTGATATAACGGGTAGACAACTGCACGGAAGAGATAATCGCATCATCCTTGATACGTACCTTATGGTGATTCTCGTATTTCTCCTTCAGACCACGAAGGATGGAGATCGTATCCAACTCACTCGGCTCGTCTACGATAACGGTCTGGAACCGACGCTCAAGCGCCTTATCCTTCTCAAAATACTTCTGATACTCATCCAACGTCGTGGCACCGATCGAACGTAGCTCACCACGAGCCAAAGCCGGTTTCAAGATGTTAGCGGCATCCATGGCGCCTTCGCCTTTACCGGCTCCTACCAAGGTATGGATCTCATCGATAAAGAGGATGATCTCGCCCTCGGATTTCGTAACCTCGTTCACCACCGCTTTCAAACGTTCCTCGAACTCGCCTTTATATTTAGCTCCGGCGATCAACGCGCCCATATCCAACGAGAAGATCTGTTTAGACTTCAAGTTCTCGGGAACGTCACCCCGAACGATACGATGGGCCAACCCCTCAGCGATAGCAGTCTTACCTACACCCGGCTCACCGATCAAGATCGGATTGTTCTTCGTACGGCGGCTCAAGATCTGCAAGACACGGCGGATCTCCTCGTCACGTCCGATCACGGGGTCCAGTTTACCGCTACGGGCACGCTCGTTCAAATTGATGGCGTATTTTCCTAAGGCATCGTACGTATCCTCGGCGGATTGGCTTGTCACCTTATTTCCTTTACGCAATTCCTCGATTGCTTGACGTAACTCTTTCTCTGTCACGCCGGCGTCTTTCAATATCTGTGAAGCGGTGCTCTTTTCCGTGAACAACGCCAAGATGATCGGCTCCAACGATACATATTGATCCCCCATTTTAGAGGAATAATCGATCGCCTTCTGTAAGACAGCGTTCGACTCGCTAGAGAGATAGGGTTCGCCTCCCGAAACCTTAGGATAAGATTCGATTTGGCGATCCAGTACCATATTCAGGTTTTGAGCGTTTACCCCTAATTTCTGAAAGATAAAATTAGTAACACTCTCACCCGTCATAATGACAGCTTTCAACAAGTGAACAGGTTCGATAACCTGTTGGTTATTTTTGGTAACCAACTGTACGGCTTGTTGAACAGCCTCCTGCGCCTTGATTGTAAAATTGTTTAAATTCATATATTTAAGCTCCTTTCTTATATTCTTTTCTAATTTATTTTACACTTATATCCTTACAAAAGAAATACCAAAACGAAAATATGACATTTTGTCTTAATATTATAAAACAGAATAGAGAACTCCCCGTCAAACCGTCCATTTCGGATGTCATTAGGACGTATCTTTTCAGAAAGAACAAAAGAGAGAGAAAAAGGTTTTGATAGTAAACGCACAGTATCTAGGTAAAAACAGTCAATGTTCTCAAAAAACACGTACGAGTTTTTCCGGAAACACGTACATGTTTTTTGAAATTCACGTACGTGTTTTTTTCGAGTGGTTATATCCTATAAATCCAACAATTTACGGATAGTCATTATAATACTTCCACGTATTCTCCCGTTTCCTGTTTCTCTTCTTGTCACGGGCACTTTTCCAGAAAATAGTCTCAAGTAAATCCTCTGCGTCGAAATAGACTCTTATGGTAGCAAGTACCCCTCCCCTTCGCTGTCCATCCTTCACGACATCCGAGTATATGTTAGTCAGTTTTACGTTGGCAGCCATAGGAACCTTACCTACCTTAAACTCTTTCCAATCCTGATTCTTAGGGAGCCTAATCGTGTGCGCTTGCTTCTGTATGGCCAATGAACGGGAAGGTGACTTAAAATTCAGCAGCATGAATAGGACTGGGGTAATCGAATCATAATTAGTCAACCTACGTAAAGTATCTAACTGTACATATTCCGAGAAGTCTTTCGTAATCGGCAACTCACTTGGCGAGGATAACATATGGGTTCCCGGTTGATCGGGTCGTAGAAAAGTCCCGCTTTCTATCGCCTTCTGAAACTCAGGATTCAAACGTATCTCCTCCTTGCCGGATAAAAATTCTTGCAGGCGCAAAGAATCCTGTTCCGTCCACTGCGCATGGGCCATCGTAGGTAGGATGAATACTATCAAAAGGAATATAGGTCGCATCTTCACATCTCTCATCTTCATAATCCTCATTACATTTCTATCACCAAGACTCATTCCTCCATTAAATCCCCCATTCGAGTCGAGATACTTTAAGATTTATTGGGATACTTATACCCTATTTGAATCTTAATATGGATTACCTTTATGCGATCAATCCAAATCCAATATAGATATGTTGATATTATTATCTCCGGCTAAGACAATGACCGGGACATCCAAGATAAAAGCGCCGCAAGGCACGACTCCACGTTTCCAGCAAGAGGCGAACGAGATCGCCCTGCATATGACCCAATTTCCCATTGACGAATTAAGTCGTATCCTCAAGCTCAGCCCGAAACTGGCGGCGGAATGTTACCGCAGATACCAAGATTTTCATGCGGAAGACAACCAGCCCTTACAAGCGATACTCGCCTATACCGGTGTCGTATTCAAGAATATCAGCCCGAAAGACTTCACGGAGGAGGATTTTCTTTTCTCGCAAAAACATATGCGTTTCGTATCGGGATGCTACGGGTTACTTCGCCCATTAGACCTTATCAAGCCTTACCGGATGGAGTTCGACGTAAAAATCCCGGAACTAGGCGACGGGAATATGTACGCCTTCTGGAAGGACAGGCAAACAAATACATTAATCCATGACGTCCGACAGGGAGACGGAATCCTACTGAATCTAGCCAGCTTGGATATCCAACCCTCTTTCCAGTGGAAGGAGGTGGAGCGATCCGTCCGGATCATCACACCCGAGTTCAAGATCTGGAAGAACGGCAAAGCGGAGACGATCGTGATCTATGCCAAGATGTGCCGGGGACAAATGAGCCGCTATCTCATAAAGAACCGGATTTCTGACCCGGAGACATTAAAAGCATTCACATGGGAAGGCTTTTCCTATAAAGAATCCATGTCCGAGGGGGATAATTGGGTATTTCTACAAGAATAATTCTAGGCTTATCCAATAAAATCAGATGATCTACGTTTTATAAGAACAATTCGTAAAAATCATAAAAAGGTTTATCCTTCTTTAATTTAGCGGTGATATGAAAAGAACCTTTACATATTTATTACTACTTGTTCTATTGGTTTGCGGAAAGCAAGCCTATAACCTGTTAATCTCGAATGAATCGATCCGGAGCAACCCTACCGGAGCCTTGTCTGACATCGCGGATGAGGTAATCGCCATTCCATTACAGGACTCAGGGACGCATTCGATCAAGGAGGCTAAGTATATCCGTCAAGAGGGAGACAACCTATTCCTTATCAGCAATGAGACGCTTTACCGTTTCAATCGCAAGGGAGAATTTATCTGTCGCATCACCCATCCGGATGACATACGGGTAGCGGGGTATGTAGTGAACCCGGCCAACCAGCAGCTGATCGTACTTGGAAACACGGACGATATTTTCTATTACTCATTCAATGGTGATCTCCTTACCCGCAAGAAACTGAAATGCGACCTTCCGGAGAATAGGCATATGCTATCCATATCCATGCACAATAACCGGATATTTACCACCGAGGAATGTGTTCATGGGGATACGGCAGGGAAAACCGCCACGATTGAGAAACAAATCGTTGAATACGATTCCTCTTTCCATAAATTACAATCTCATACGATCCGTCCGGTCGATCTGGAACGTTCCGCATGCCCGATCGGTTGTCTCGCCCCGGAAATAGCCGTGGAGCCCGGAAGCGGAACGGTTTATGCCTACGCCCCCTCCTATCAACCCGGGAACTTATTACGGGACACTTTATATATTAAGCAAAAGCGGCAAAGCCAAGCCTTGGAGAACCTTGCCGGAAAGAATACACTTCCTTTGCTACCGATCCGCATGGGTAGCCGTTTCTGGGTATCTACTTACTATAACGCAGAGGATGAGTCCAGAAATTACACCTTCTGTTATGATACGGAGAAGGAAGAATACTGGCAGGTAAAAGAAGGATTAAAAGATAATTTTTATCAAACCGGTAATGTGCGACGAATGGACCCTATCGATCCCTATTGCCATTCCTATTGTTTCAGCAAATCCGGAGAGGATCTGCGAAATACTTTCCCCGCACAGGCCCAAGGGGAAAGCCTCGTGTTATTTATCGTGAAATTGAAAGGGTAAATCCAGTTAATATTTCAATAGAGAGCAGACTGATGGGTACAAAATAATATGTATCTTCGTACCATTCTAAAAAAGCATTAAGTACATGAAAAAACTTTTAACCTGCATTGCCTTGGGCTTTGCGACTACCAGCTACGCTGTAACCCCTTTGTGGATGCGTGATGTACAAATTTCTCCTGATGGAACAGAGATCGCATTTTGTTACAAAGGAGATATCTATAAAGTACCGGCCAAAGGAGGAACAGCGACACAACTTACCACCCAAGCATCGTATGAATGCACGCCAATCTGGTCTCCGGACGGAAAACAAATCGCTTTCGCCAGCGATCGTAACGGCAATTTCGATTTATTCGTAATGCCCTCCAACGGTGGAACGGCACAGTGCCTCACCACTCATTCCGCCTCCGAGATTCCATCGGCCTTTACTCCCGACGGCAAATACGTACTCTTCTCCGCATCCATACAAGATCCCGCCCAGAGTGCCTTATTCCCGACCTCGGCCATGACGGAACTTTATAAAGTGCCGATCGGTGGCGGACGTACGGAGCAAGTATTGGGAACACCCGCCGAGATGGTTTGCTTCAATAAATCCGGAAAGACATTCTTATACCAAGACCGTAAGGGCTTCGAGGATGAATGGCGTAAACATCATACCTCGTCCGTCACCCGGGATATATGGATGTACGATACGCAAACTGGAAAACATACCAATTTGACCGACCATGCGGGAGAAGACCGCAACGCCGTATTTACCCCGGATGGACAGACGGTTTACTTTCTGAGCGAACGCAACGGAGGTTCTTTCAATGTATATTCATTCCCTCTCAACACCCCACAATCTATAACGGCGGTTACTAAGTTCAAGACACATCCCGTACGTTTCCTCTCTACAAGTAGCGACAATACATTATGCTACACATACGATGGCGAGATCTATACACAACGTCCGGGAGTCAATCCGCAGAAAGTGCGGATTGATTTGATCCGTGACGATCAAGAGCAAATCAGCGATCTGAATTCCAGCAAAGGAGCTACCTCTGCCACCGTATCCCCCGATGGCAAGCAGATCGCCTTAACCCTAAGAGGCGAGGTATTCGTCACCTCGGCCGATTACAACACGACCAAACAAATCACCAATACCCCGGCCGCCGAAACAGGCGTATGCTTCTCGCCGGATAACCGTACCTTGGCTTACGCCAGCGAGCGTGGTGGTAATTGGCAACTTTACTTGGCTAAGATCGCCCGTAAGGAAGAAGCTAATTTCCCGAACGCAACGATTATCGAAGAGGAAGTTCTCCTGCCTTCTAAGACCGTAGAGCGTAATTATCCTCAATTCTCACCGGATGCTAAGGAACTCGCTTTCATAGAAGATCGTATGCGGTTGATGGTAGTCAACCTTGAGACGAAGAAAGTACGCCAAGTCACGGATGGCTCCACATGGTATAGTACAGCCGGCGGTTTCGATTACTCATGGTCGCCAGACGGTAAATGGTTCACGCTCCGGTTTATCGGCAACAAACACGATCCTTATTCGGATATAGGCTTGGTTAGCGCGCAAGGCGGGGAGATCACCAACCTGACCAATAGCGGTTACACCAGCACCTCCCCACAATGGGTACTGGATGGAAACGCCATCTTATTCACCACCGAGCGTTACGGAATGCGTGCGCATGCCTCATGGGGTTCCTTGAATGATGCCATGCTGGTATTCATGAATCAAGACGCTTATGATAAATTCCGCTTGAGCAAAGAGGATTATGAGTTGCAAAAGGAACTGGAAAAGGAGCAGAAAGAGGTAGCCGGGGACAAAACCGACGACAAGAAAAAAGAAGATAAAGCCGATGAAAAGAAAGACGAAAAGCCCAAGGATATCGTAGTGGAACTGAAAGGAATCCAAGATCGTATCCTACGTCTTACTCCTAATTCCTCCGAAATGGGTAGCGCCGTCATCTCGAAGAATGGCGAGACCTTATATTATTTCTCGGCTTTCGAAGACAAATACGACCTGTGGAAAATGGACTTGCGCAAGAAAGAGACCAAGCTACTCCACAAGATGAATACCGGATGGGCGAACATGGAAATGGATAAGGAAGGTAAGAACCTGTTCTTGTTGGGTAGCAATTCCATGCAAAAAATGGATATGGGATCGGAGAAACTAACACCGATTCATTACCAAGCGAACTTAAAAATGGACTTGGCCGCCGAGCGTGAGTATATGTTCGACCATGTCTATAAACAAGAGCAAAAACGGTTCTACAACGTGAACATGCACGGCGTAAATTGGGACGTTATGACCGCCGCCTACCGTAAGTTCTTGCCACATATCAATAACAACTATGACTTCGCAGAGTTGCTAAGCGAATATCTGGGAGAACTCAACGTCTCCCACACCGGAGGACGCTTCCGTCCGCAAACAAGCGGCAATATTACCGCCAACCTAGGCCTACTTTTCGATTGGAACCATAGCGGCAAAGGTTTATTAATCGCTGAGGTAGTGGAAAAAGGCCCGTTCGATCACGCACGTTCCAAGGTAAAAGCCGGTACCGTCATGGAGAAAATAGACGGGCAAGAAATAACCCCGGATATGGATTACTCCAAGCTATTAAACAATAAGGCCAAAAAGAAGACCTTGGTTTCCCTCTACGATCCACAAACCAAAGAACGTTGGGAAGAGGTAGTCTTGCCTATCAGTAACGGTGAGTTAAATAACTTGCTTTATACCCGCTGGGTGAAGCAACGTGCCGCCGACGTGGATAAATGGTCGAACGGACGATTGGGATACGTCCATATCCAATCCATGGGAGACCCTAGTTTCCGCTCTGTCTACTCCGATATCCTAGGTAAATATAACGACCGGGAGGGCATCGTCATTGATACCCGCTTTAATGGTGGTGGACGTTTGCATGAGGATATCGAGATCTTGTTCAGCGGAGAGAAATACCTCACCCAAGTGACACGTGGCCGGGAGGCTTGCGATATGCCTAGCCGCCGCTGGAATAAACCTTCCATCATGCTCCAATGCGAGGCTAATTATAGTAACGCACATGGAACCCCGTGGGTTTATAAGCATCAACACATCGGACGTTTAGTTGGTATGCCCGTACCGGGAACAATGACTACCGTCTCTTGGGAAACCCTGCAAGATCCGACGCTGGTATTCGGCACACCTATTACCGGTTATCGCCTGTCGGACGGTAGTTACTTAGAGAACACACAGCTGGAACCGGATGTTAAAGTCGCTAATTCTCCGGAAACTGTTGTCAAAGGGGAAGATACGCAATTGAGAACAGCGGTAAATGAATTGCTGAAAGAGATCGATAAAAAGTAGTTTAAAACGAGACTACTCTCATCGCCTGTCGGGAGTAGTCTCGTTTTATTATGTAACCTTCTATTAAAAAACAGGCGATATTCACTCTGCCTAAGTCGTGATATGCTTATAGGGAGAATGACTAAAATCCAAGAAACACATCTCATAGCAAATGGTCAGCCACACTACAATGCAAGGCCAAGCTTTTATCACATACGGACGGATCAGTCCATTCCGGACAATCGATGGAACCAGCTCTGTAGTGGATAAGCCAACAATCACCAAGGTAGTTATCCAAAGCCAATAAGTATATTTCTTATGGGGCGATACACTGCATATATACCAGATAGCGACTCCTATCATCGCTATGATATACCCACTCGCCTCGCTTCCCGTACTGAATAATACGACAAACAATAAAACATTAGCTAATAGCATAAAGCGAAAAGCCGGATATTTATATTGCGAGATCCTTAAATATGGAATGCAAAATAAAATCAAGCCCGGTATGATAAGCCACATATCGCTATAGTCCGGATTCCCGGATATCTTTCGAACCACTCCCAATAATGATATATTTTGTGGATCAGCGAACATATTCAACATATTTTTCACCTTCAATCGCTCAAACCAATCTATATACTGAGAGATCACATACTCAATCCCCGGTGTATAAAGTACCGGGATCACAAAGCAAACCAATCCCCAGAAAAGACAAGAGACTAATAATCTCACTTTCTGCCTTGAGAAGAAAAAGAACGCCAATCCCACGATTGGATAGATCTTGATAAATGTTCCGAGCATAATAATGCCTGCCGCCCAGAAATCCTTTTTCTCCAGTATCAAGACAAACGATAATAAGATAAAGGCCGCTACTGATATATTGAATTGCTGTACTCCTTGAGCCGTCATCAACTCACAATACGAATACCAATAAATAATGATTTTTTGGGTACTCGACAATGGCAATCGGCTAATCGCATAAAATAATAGGGCGGTATTCCCCGCTATCCATAAGATCATACCCAGCCATTCCGGTAACAGGGCGAAAGGAGCTATGATAAGACTGAATAAGACTCCATAATGGTTTGAATCATAATATTCCGGATAATGATCCCCATATAAGGTTAAGCCTTCGATAGCATGCCAGTAGACTCCTTCAAATATCTTATAATTATTATATTTCCCGATCAACAACTTGACAATAGCAAAAATAACACCTGTTAGCATCCATACCCCGAATACAGTCCGGGGCTCTCTCCATACCGGATGGGTGGCTAAAGTCTTTAATCTCATATCCAATTTCTTCCTTTCAATCAGTCCACAAAGATAAAAAACCTAATAAAACGAGCCTAATAAAAAAGAAAAGACTGTCTGGGTATATAACCCGGACAGCCTTTTCCTTTATGATACAGACTCTATTCTGAGTATTCCCTATTAATTAGCGAATGATTTCAAAGGAACACTTACTCCCATGTAAAGATTCATGGCGTTACCGCTGACCGGTAAGCATTGTGGAGTTACCTTTGTCAACATATAATCCGATCCGATAAAGAAATTGATCCAAGACGGTGAGAAATTCAAGGCGATACCATACGTCTTGAACTTACTATGGATAAATGAGTAGCTCAGCGTAGCCTCAAACCATTTCACCGGACGGTAATTACCGGACAATGTCAGTTCCGTATAGGCTTTCGGGGAATAAAGACGAGTGCTCGACAATAAACCGATACCTAACTTGTTTTCCAGTAAACGGTACTCGCCACCGATATTGATTGTCGAACGAAGACGGGTAGTGCTTCCGGACTCACCCTCTTTCTTGAAATGAAGCAAGTTCTCGAAATCTTCCTTGATAGCGTCAAACTGATCGCCCATGCTCGGTATATCACCGTTATTCTCGCCAATAGCCAGATCAAAGCCGTTAAAGTCGAAAGTTCCATCCAACTTACCTAGCGTGCTACCTCCCTTGCTCCAGCTGATAAAACCTAAATCAAGGACAGCGGCGGATAACATGATATTCTCGGTCAATTGGTACGTAGCACCCAAGTCCACTCCCATACCGAAACCGCTAAGACCCGGAGAATCGAAATCAAAGCTATTATAATAATCACGGCCTTGCTCGTCTACTTCCATTTCCGGAACCAAGCCTTTCATATTCGTCTGCAATGTACCGGTAGAGGTAACTTTCCAGCTAGTCTCTCCCATCTCTGCATGCATCTGATCGATCGTAGCGTCCATAGAACCTACGCCCCATAACAATTTAACCTTACCTCCGACTGTCAACTTATCCGTGATAGGACGAGAATATCCTACGCCTGTCTCCAAATAAGCCTCGGCATACGCCCTGATATTACGGATATCATACGTACTCTGAGATCCATTACCCTTTTTCATGAACTCGAACAATGTCTTCGGAGCACGAATATTCGCCAATCCCTTGATAGAAACATCAACCGTCCAGAATCCCTTGCCGGCGTACCAGCCACCGGATAGAACCTGCGTACCAAAATCCATGTTTACCTGATTCTCGTCCTTCAAGCCATTCAGGAAAGACTCGGTATTCACGGAGTTATCCATGAATGTAACGGTCTCACCATTCTTCGGATAAATAAAATTATCCACAGCTATTCCGTTCGTACCATACGAAGCGCCAACCGCGCCTAATACCGGAATGGAAACATAGCCTCTCTCGGGACGATACGCCGGATTCATCGTCGTGCGTGCCGTAGAGGATTGCATGAAGTAAGAAGTTCGTATTTGCTGGGCGGATACCGACATCCCCACAGTGGTCAATAAACATAAAGCGCACAGACCTCTCTTATACATATTATATATAGTATTCATCTTTCTTTTTCGTAATTTAAATGGTTAGTACTGGGATCAAATAGAAATTCCGCCTTCTTTCTTAAGTTTCAAGTTGAAGGTCGTTTTCTGGCCTTTCTTCAAAGCCTCGCTTTGATCTCTACCCGTTAAATGTAAATTCAGGTCTATATGACGTGCGTCCTTCATTTTCGGCATATCCTCCTTCGTGATCTCGAAGACAACCTCTCCGGATTGTCCTTTTACCTCTTGCGCCGGGAATTGGATATCTACCGGTACATTGTTCTCATCCATGATCACCATCTCGATAGACATATCGAACGGCATCTCGTTCGTAACCTCTCCATAGATCTTCGCGCTTCCGTCCGAGAAAATATAGTCTACGAAATCCTCATCAAAAGCGTCCTCGATCCGCTCGACGGATACGGCGCTAAATTCCGGTGCCGGAGTCAACGGAAGCTCTACCGCATAGCGTAACTCGCTCAAGGCATCCATAGGAGCGTTCGCCCATTGTTTGCTATCGGCGGACAAAGACAAATGTATTTTTTGAGGAACAATCTGTACGATTCCCGGTAACTTCTCGTTCTTGACAAACTTAAAAGCATCCGTCTTCGGATCAAGAGGGCCGATCCAAATATTAGGAGACACCGTTGACAAGGTAAAACCAGAGGAAGTAGCCTCCTTTTTACTTGCGTTCTCAGCCTCGATAGACAAGCTACAATCCAAAGAGGCATTCTTTACATTCGACTTTAATGTAATATGGGGATTCGTTAACGCCAAAACGAAATCGCCATCAAACAAACCATCGATATCCCCAGTCGTTATATCTTCCGAGGCGATCTCCACTTTATCAGAGGCGGCCCGTAAGCTTTTCCCCTTAATCTTCATCTCTCCATCATAGATCATGACGTAAGCCCCGTCGACTTCCCGAATGGAAGGGACTTTCTCTACATTCACAACGTCATCCGACGTTACATAACCCGTACCGAGGGGAGCTATCCAAGACTCACCCATTACCGCATCGTCCGTATTGACATCGCTTAAATCATACTTACTATCCACACATGCCGCTAAACAGCAAGATGATAGCAATAGCATCACTAAATGTTTGTTTTTCATATAAAGTTATTTTTATCAAAATTATGACCCTAACAGCGCGCAAAAATAAACAAAATAAATGAAAGTTTAGCCATAAAAAAAGAGTGGCATCGTATTATTAACGCCACTCTTAGCTTATACTATCTTTGACAATCAAAATATTCTTCCGCAAATACGAATCTTCATGACCGGATAAACCGTTAGCTTGTCCATGATCTTCGTAAAGGTATCATCCTCGTCTATCTCATTCAACAAGTCCTTTACATCCCCTGAATCCGTATACACCTCCGGTTTGCCATGGAATTGCACACCCAGCTCAAACATCACGCCAACCCGTTTCTTAGGAACCGCACGACCGAATCCAAGACCTAGATAAGGACGAAAACCGGACACTTTCAATCCACCGGATACATTACCGTTATTATCCACCGGAATCGTATAATCACCGATAACTATGCCCGCACTTTCTCCTTGGGCGATCAGGTCTTTCAGCTTATCACTATGCCCTTCTATCTTCACCAAGGAAGAACCACCGAAATAGGCGCCGGCCGCAACGAAGAACGAAGAAGCGTGAGGAAACGGGTAAACATTCACCAACAACTGTCCGGAAGTACGTTTCAAGCTACCTTTGACATCCATGGAGTATGTATCATTATACACGCCCGCTCGCGGATCGTTAACATCTACATCCACGTCCGTATTAATGCTGAAACCCGGCATAAAGGTAAGACCACCTCTCAACGCCAGATAAGGCGTAATAGGAGTAGCGACCTCCACATCTACACCCGTCAAACCAACACCCACTCCTGCCGAAACAGAATTGAAAATCCCTAACTCCTTTTGAGCTGAGATAAAATTACACGTCGCAAACATGCTCACGAACGCACAAAGAAGAAATAGTCTTTTCATTTTCACCATATAAGTTAAATTGTTATTCACCCTAGACTCACAAAAATAAATAAAAAACATGAAACATTCGTTGTAAAAAAGAAAAAGCGACATCGAATTTGCCTCGATGTCGCTTTTTTACGGATAAAGTATACTATTTTACGTATAAGCGTACGTTATTCCTCCTCAGAATCGTCTTCCTTCATATTATGGAATACGTTTTGAACGTCTTCGTCTTCCTCTAATTTCTCGATAATCTTCTCGATAGACTCACGCTGTTCCGGAGTAACCTCCTTCAAATCGTTCGGAATACGTACGAACTCACTACTCAAGATCTCGAAACCATTCTCCTCCAAATATTTCTGGATCGCCGAATTCTGCGCGAACTCACCATAAAGAACAACCTCGTCCTCGTCTTCCTCAACCTCATCTACACCGAAGTCGATCAACTCCAACTCTAGGTCTTCTAAAGAAAGATCCTCTTTTTTAGCGATATGGAATACGCATTTATGATCGAACAAGAACTCCAAGCTACCGGATGTTCCCAGAGAACCACCGTTCTTATTGAAATAACTACGAACGTTGGCTACCGTACGAGTCGTATTATCCGTAGCGGTCTCAACGAAGATAGCGATACCGAAAGGACCATATCCCTCATAGTTCATCTCCTTATAATCCGTGAAATCCTTGGATACGGCACGTTTAATGGCACGCTCCACGTTCTCCTTCGGCATATTCTCCTTTTTGGCGTTCTGCATCAACACACGTAAACGAGGATTATTCTCAGGCTCCGGCCCACCTTGTTTTGCCGCGATCGTGATTTCCTTACCTAACTTCGTGAATACACGGGCCATATTGCCCCAACGCTTAAACTTTCTCGCTTTACGAAACTCAAACGCTCTTCCCATATGTTTATCAGTTTATCTTTATTTTATGTAATTAAATTCTTATCTCAATTGAGCACCTAGCTTTTGTTCCAGATTCGTCTGGATCTTCTTCATGATAGCGTCGATCTGCTTATCGTTCAAAGTCTTGCTCTCATCTTGCATGAAGAAGCTTACGGCATAAGACTTCTTGCCCGCCGGAAGATTCTTGCCCTCGTAAACGTCAAACAGAGATACTTCCTTCAATAGCTTGCGATCGCTATCCTTAGCGATTTTCTCGACCTCGCTAAACTGTACGCTCTTATCAAGCAACAACGCCAAGTCACGTTTAACGGCCGGGAACTTGGAAATCTCGGAGAAGGTTACTTTCGCCTTCTTGATCTCCTTCATCAATTGGGTCCACGACAACTCAGCGTAATAAACCTCCATATCGATATCCAGCATCTTACGAAGTTTCTTGCTTACGATACCCATCGTACCCAATTGACGTCCGGAACCGGTCGTGATACTTAGGCCCGAAGAATAGATATCATTCGTCAAGTTACCGAAAATAACCCGTTTCATATCCACGCCCAAGCGGGCTAAGATATTCTCTACGTAAGCCTTCAACTCATAAACGGAAGATTTCTCGTCCGGATGCGCCCAGTTGTTCTCCACCCGGTTGCCGGCTACCCAGATGCCTAGACGGTAATCCTCGCTGAACTGCGCCAAGGTCTCATCTTCCTTCTTGTTATCGATATTATAATCATAGCAATTACCAAACTCATAGAAACGGACATTGCCATTCTTACGCTTCATGTTATGCTCGATGCTCTCCAAGCCTCCGAACAACAAGGTCTGACGCATGCAGTTCAAATCAGCGCTTAACGGGTTCATCAACATGACACAATGCGCTTCCGGATAAACAGACAGATCCGTATAATAAGCGGAGCGTGTCAAGGAATTGTTCATGATCTCGTTGAAACCACAACCGCAAAGTTGCTCCGAGATCAAGTTCTGCAATTTCCAGCTACGATCCGTAGGAGTCTGGTAACTTAAATTGGACTTCACGTTATCGCTGAACTCCACGTTATTATATCCGTAGATACGAAGAATGTCCTCGATCACGTCTACATCACGCTGCACATCGATACGATATACGGGAACATGCAAAGTCAAGCCCTCGGCAGTCTCGGATACGATCTCCATCTCAAGGCTTGCCAAGATACTTTTCACGGTTTCTACCGGAATATCCTTACCGATCAACGTATTGATCTTCTCGTAAGTCACCTCAACCGTATACGGTTCCGCCACGGTAGGATAAACATCCTGTACGGCACCCGTGATCTTACCTCCCGCCAACTCTTGTATCAACAAGGCGGCACGTTTCAATACATACATCGTATTGTTCGGATCCAAACCACGCTCGAAGCGGAAAGAAGCGTCCGTATTCAAGCCAAAACGACGAGCGGTCTTGCGAATCCACGTCGGATGGAAACAAGCGGATTCCAAGAATACGTCGGTGGTCTCCTCCGTCACGCCGGAATCCAAACCACCGAACACGCCACCGATACACATCGGTTCCTCGACGTTACAAATCATCAAGTCACGATCGGTCAACGTACGCTCCACGCCATCCAACGTGACGAATTTCGTACCAGCCTCGGCCGCCTTGACAATCACTTTATTTCCTTTGATCTTACCCGCGTCAAAAGAGTGTAAAGGCTGCCCTAACTCATGCAGGATAAAGTTCGTTATATCCACTACGTTATTGATGGGACGAAGGCCGATCACACGCAAACGGTTTTGTAACCACTCCGGGCTCTCCTTCACCGTAACGCCCTTGATCGTAACACCGGAATAACGGGGACAAGCCTCCGTATTCTCTACCACGACCTCTACGCCCGGTGTCTCGTCGTCAATCTTGAAAGCGTCTACCGAAGGACGTCTCAATTCGGCGGGCTTGCCGTTTTGCTTCAAATAAGCGGCCAAGTCACGGGCGACACCGAAATGGGAAGTAGCGTCTACACGGTTCGGGGTGATATCCACCTCCAGCACGTAGTCGCTCTTTACATTATAATAATCTTTAGCTAACGTACCTACAACAGCATCGGCGGGAAGTACGATAATACCGTTATGGTCGGTACCGATACCGATCTCGTCCTCGGCGCAAATCATACCGTTGGACTCAACGCCACGGATCTTGGATCTCTTGATGGTAAAGCATTCGTCACCGTCGTACAGTTTCGTACCGTTCACGGCTACGACCACTTTCTGTCCGGCAGCCACGTTCGGGGCACCGCATACGATTTGTAAAGGAGCCTCGCCACCTACATTTACGGTCGTAATATGTAAATGGTCAGAATTCGGGTGTTCCTCACAAGTTAACACTTCACCGATAACCAGTCCCTCAAGTCCGCCCTTAATGGTTTGAACTTCCTCTACTCCACCGGTTTCCAAACCGATAGAGGTAAGCGCCGCAGCAACTTCTTCTGGCTCCAGATCGAAATCAAGATACTCTTTCAGCCAATTGTAAGATATATTCATCGCTATAAAATTTATTCTCTAAAGAGACGGCCTCTATTGATAGCCGCCGAATTGATGGACAAAAGTACGAATAATAATTCAAACGATACAAAAATATCCTCATGAACTTCTACGAACTCTTAACTGCGCCAACGCATGCGTTTCATTCATTCTTAATTTTCTATCACGAATCATAGATAATAGAGACTCACTTTACGATGAGTCAGAATAAAGATGTACCTTTGCGGGAGGTTTTAACGTTACAACTATTTTTTATGCGTATAGATATACTTACCGTACTTCCCGAGATGATCGAGGGGATGATTAATTGCTCTATCGTCAAGAGGGCGCAAGATAAAGGATTAGCAGAGATTCATTTACATAACCTACGGGATTACACCACTAATAAATGGAGGCGGGTGGATGATTATCCGTTCGGAGGAGAGGCCGGAATGGTGATGCAGATCGAACCGATAGACCGGGCGATCTCAGCGTTGAAAAGCGAACGGGAATATGACGAGGTAATCTATACCTCCCCGGATGGCGAGACACTCAACCAGCCCATGGCCAACAGTATGTCTTTACTAAATAATATGATTATCCTCTGCGGGCACTATAAAGGGATCGACTATCGTATCCGTGAGCATTTGATAACGAAAGAGATATCCGTAGGAGACTATGTCCTTACCGGAGGAGAGCTGGCCGCCGCTATCATAACCGACGCCGTGGTACGCTTGATACCGGGAGCGATCGGCGACGAGCAAAGCGCCCTCTCCGACTCCTTCCAAGATGACTTACTGGCCCCGCCTGTTTATACACGTCCCGCCGATTACAAAGGTTGGAAAGTACCCGAGGTACTATTATCCGGGCACCAGCGCAAGATCGAAGAATGGCGCTTGCAACAAGCACAAGAGCGTACGGCACGCCTCCGACCGGATTTATTGAAATAGCGGCGGTAAAAAATAGAGCCGGGGATCATCCCCCCTGATGATACCCCGGCCCCTCTATCCACAAACAATCATGGCTACAACATCACTCTTATTTATTGAAACGTTCTTTCAATTTAGCTAACATGTCTTTTGTCATGGCATCCAAATCATACTCCGGCTTCCAGCCCCACTCTTGGCGGGCGCAAGTATCATCCAAGGAGTTCGGCCACGACTCGGCGATAGCCTGACGCAAAGGATCTACCTCATACTCCATCTGGAATTCAGGCATATATTTCTTGATATTATTAAAGATGATCTCCGGATCGAAACTCATCGAGGCGATATTGAAAGAGTTACGGTGAACGAACTTCGTAGAATCCGCCTCCATGATCTCGATGGCGGCACGCAAGCCGTCCGGCATGTACATCATGTCCATGAAGGTACCGGCTGCGATCGGGCAAACGAACTTCTCGCCCTTAGCGGCCGAATAATAAATATCGACAGCGTAATCCGTCGTACCGCCACCCGGAGGTGTCACGTAAGAGATCAATCCGGGGAAACGAACCGAACGTGTGTCCACGCCGAAACGGATATTATAATAATCGCTTAACAACTCGCCGGATACCTTCGTCACGCCGTACATCGTACGAGGATTACGGATCGTATCTTGAGGAGTCTTGTCTTTCGGGGTATTGTTACCGAAAACGCCAATAGAGCTCGGCGTAAATACGGCGCAGTGCATCTCACGGGCCACCTCAAGCACATTGAACAAGCCCCCCATACCGATCTTCCACGCCAACTGAGGTTTAGCCTCTGCTACAGCCGACAAAAGAGCCGCCAAGTTGTAGATCGTATCAATATTATATTTTGATACCGTCTCAGCGATCTGCTGCTCGTTCGTGATATCCACGATAGCGGAAGGTCCCGATTCTAACAACTCGCCTTTAGGTTCCGCACCCGGGATATAACCCGCTACTATGTTCCCACCGTAGATACTTCTTAATTTCATGGTTAACTCTGATCCGATCTGACCGGTAGAACCAATTACTAATACATTCTTCATCGCGTTTAATGAGATTTAAGTTTTTTTCCGTCGGCAAAGGTATAGAGAATAAAACAGTTTAGACATGAATTTCTTCTCTTTTTTAGTATTAAAATTCAAAAAAAAAACAGACCTTTGTCTGTCGCTTTGACAACGAAGCTACTACTCACATCTAAATACTAATAAAAAACGAAGTTTTTATGTACGGAAAACTTAAAGAATTCTTGACAAATGAACTTGAAGGCATCAAAGCCGCTGGTTTATACAAGAACGAGCGTATCATTACTACGCCGCAGAGAGCCGACATCAAAGTAAATGCCGGAAGTGATGTTTTGAACTTCTGCGCCAACAACTATCTTGGCCTGTCCGATAACCAACGACTGATCAAGGCCGCGAAAGAAGCCATGGATACACACGGTTATGGCATGTCGTCCGTTCGTTTCATCTGTGGAACGCAGGATTTGCACAAGCAATTGGAAGCAGCCATCTCCGACTATTTCAAGACTGAGGACACGATCCTTTACGCCGCATGTTTCGACGCTAACGGTGGTTTGTTCGAGCCATTGTTCGGCGAGGAAGACGCTATCATCTCGGATGCCTTGAACCACGCCTCTATCATCGACGGTGTTCGTTTATGCAAGGCTAAACGTTATCGCTACGCTAACGCCGATATGGCGGACTTGGAGCGTTGCCTACAAGAGGCGCAGGCCCAACGTCACCGTATCATCGCCACGGACGGCGTGTTCTCCATGGACGGCAATGTCGCTCCGATGGACAAGATTTGCGAGCTTGCCGAGAAATATGACGCATTGGTTATGGTGGACGAGTCTCACTCTGCCGGTGTCGTAGGCCCGACTGGCCATGGCGTAGCCGAGCAGTTTGATGTTTACGGACGTGTAGATATCTTCACGGGTACGCTGGGTAAGGCGTTCGGTGGTGCCATGGGTGGCTTCACGACCGGAAAGAAGGAGATTATCGATATGTTACGTCAGCGTTCTCGCCCCTACTTGTTCTCTAACTCCGTGGCTCCGGCCATCGTAGGCGCAAGCTTGGAGATGTTCAAGATGTTGAAGGAGAGCGACGCTTTACATACGAAATTAATGAACAACGTAAGTTACTTCCGCGACAAGATGCTGGCAGCCGGTTTCGATATCAAGCCGACTCAATCCGCTATCTGCGCTGTTATGTTGTACGACGCTAAGTTGTCTCAAGATTTCGCCGCCAAGATGCAGGAAGAGGGTATTTACGTAACCGGTTTTTATTACCCGGTAGTACCGAAGGGACAAGCTCGTATCCGTGTACAATTGTCCGCCGGCCACGAGACTGAGCATCTGGACAAGGCTATCGCTGCGTTTATCAAGGTAGGAAAAGAGCTAGGCGTTATCAAATAACACCTCTCTCATTCATCATACGAGGCCACATCCGGGCAAGATGATCTGGATGT
Source organism: Parabacteroides sp. KHUB-02 (assembly GCF_056640955.1). Lineage (NCBI taxonomy): Bacteria > Pseudomonadati > Bacteroidota > Bacteroidia > Bacteroidales > Tannerellaceae > Parabacteroides > Parabacteroides sp. KHUB-02. Next base: position 177,929 of record NZ_JBWQEV010000002.1, read on the forward strand.
GGCTTTTTAATCACTAAGAACAATCATGCAACTCAGTAACTACCATAGTCATTGTACTTTTTGTGATGGAAGAAGTATTCCGGAGGATTTCGTGAGATTCGCCATAACACACGGGTTCCGTGCGTACGGTTTTTCCTCCCACTCGCCGCTTCCGTTCGAGACCTTCTGGAATATGTCTAAAGACGATATGCCGGAGTATCTGCAAGAGATAAAACGACTAAAACAGAAATACAGCGATCAACTAGAAATATATGCCGGTCTGGAGATTGATTATCTGGACGAGACCTATAACGCCTCGATCCCCTATTTCCAAGAGTTGCCTTTGGACTACCGGATCGGTTCCATCCATTTCTTGCCCGTATCAGAGCGTCTGGTCGAAGAGAACATGGTCTGTATAGACGGCTCATTCAGGGAATACGCCCACTCCGTGGAGCGTCATTTTGAAGGAGATGTCCGGTTGCTTGTCAAGCGTTTCTTCGATACCACGATGAAAATGATAGAGGCCGGAGGCATCGATATCGTCGGGCATATGGATAAGATCTATATGAACGGACAGAAGTACGATATCTTCAATTTTGAGGAGGATTGGTATCGGAAGCCTTTTGAGGCTTGTCTGGATCTGGTTCAGGAGAAAGGATTGATGGTAGAGGTCAACACCAAGAACTGGACCAAGAAAAAAGAGCTTTACCCCCGTGTGGAATACCTATCACGGATGCGGGAAATGAATATCCCTGTCATGGTGAACTCCGATTGCCATTATCCGGATTTGGTGAACGACGGTCGCAAGGAGGCTTTCAAGTTGCTGAAGCAAGCCGGCTTCAAGTCCACCCGTGAGCTCGTGAAAGGCAAATGGCAAGATATCGCCCTCTAGGATTTATTTTTCCGCTTATACAGGAAGGATTGCCAACGTTCCTCAGCGTTCCCTTGACGAAACATGTCATAACGTGCCATCGTAAAGAACAGATCCGATAAACGATTCACGAACGCCATGATCCCGGCAGGAACCGGGTCTTTCCGATTCAATGTCCACAAGCGGCGTTCGGCCCTGCGGGTGATCGTACGGGCCAATTGGAGGTGCGCCGAAACAGGTGTGCCTCCCGGAAGGATAAAATACCCGTTATCCTCCATCTGGGCGGATAGATCATCGATATGGGACTCACAAAAGACGGCCAAATCATCGGGAAGCGGATTCGGATTCTTATCACGGATCGCCGATGGTGTCGCCACATGAGACATCACGGCCATCATCTCACGCTGTATCCTACCCAGCAACACCTGCCATTCATGATCGGGAGGCAGCAACGTACGGACAATGCCGATCTCGGCGTTCAACTCATCCAACGTCCCATTCGCCTCAATACGGATGTCATCCTTATCGACACGCTCACCGCCATGTATGCCGGTTTTTCCTTTATCTCCTCCACGGGTATATATTCTCATAGGATACTCATTTTAGGACTTATGAAAAAAGACTACCGTATTCCGGCGATAAACACTATAGTATTCATTTCCAAACACTACTGTGTTTATCCACGAATGCTATAGTGTTCTCACACGAACACAGTAGTCTTTCCTATTCGTTAATCAAAGAAGTGCTTAAACTTACTGAAGATTTTCTCTTTCATCGTCTTATTAGGCTGGAAGTTCGGTGAATTCTCCAATCCGTTCAGCGTCTCTTTCTCCGTAGACGACAAAGTCTCGGGGATATATACACTCACGTTCACCAACAAATCGCCCGTACCATAACTATTGATGGAAGGAAGTCCTTTATTACGCAAACGAAGCACCTTACCCGGCTGTGTACCCGGCTCGATCTTCAATTTCGCCTTTCCGTCGATGGTCGGGACCTCTACCGTGGCTCCCAAGGCTGCTTGCGGAACACTCAATAGCAGGTTGTATAACAGATCGTTCTCATCACGAATCAACTCCGGATGCGGTTCCTCCTCGATAAGGATCAATAAGTCGCCGTTGATTCCACCATGTCGTGCGGCGTTGCCTTTACCATTCATGGAGAGCTGCATGCCCTCGGCTACACCGGCAGGGATATTGATCGTGATAATCTCATCGTCGCGAACGACGCCCTCACCGTTACACTCCGTACATTTCTTGACAACGATCTTGCCCTCGCCACCACAAGTAGGACAAGTCGTCTGCGTCTGCATCTGCCCAAGGATCGTGTTGGCGATACGGGTAACGACACCGCTACCTTTACACGTATCACACGTCTTCACACCCTCCGAGCCTTCCGCCCCGCTACCGTGACAATGCGAACAAGGCACATACTTCTTCACCTTGATCTTCTTTTCCACGCCGTTAGCGATCTCTTTCAGGTTCAGCTTCACCTTCACACGCAAGTCCGATCCACGGTTCACACGGCGTCCTCCACGAGAACCGCCGAAACCACCGAAGCCACCAAAACCGCCAAAATGTCCACCAAAGATGTCGCCGAACTGGGAGAAGATATCCTCCATGGACATACCACCACCGAAGCCGCCACCTTGTGAAGCCCCGCCGACACCCGCATGGCCGAATTGGTCATAACGCTGACGCTTTTGCGGATCGCTCAACACGTCGTATGCCTCAGCCGCCTCCTTAAAGTTCTCCTCCGCTTGCTTATCGCCCGGGTTCTTATCCGGGTGGAATTGTATCGCCTTCTTACGGTACGCTTTCTTTATCTCATCCGCCGAAGCATTCTTCTCAACGCCCAGCACTTCATAGTAATCCCTTTTAGCCATCCTTGTATTTGTTATTTGCCGATTTTCCGATTATTCTCCCACTACTACTTTAGCGTGACGTATTACCTTGTCAAATAAGGTATATCCAGTTTGTACGCAATCCAATACCTTGCCCTTCATGTCCGGTTCCGGAGCGGGAATCGTAGCGATAGCCTCAAACTCCTCCGTGTTGAACGGCTTGCCTATGGCCTCGATCGGCTTTACGCCCTGCTGAGACAGATAGCCCATGAACTTACCGAAAATCAAGTCCACGCCTTCTTTAACGGCCTCTACATCCTCAGCCGTGCGGACGTTCTGCAAAGCACGCTCGAAATCGTCGATAATAGGAAGAAGGTTCTTTAACGCACCCTCGCCGCCAGTCTTGATCAAATCGGCCTTCTCACGCATCGTACGTTTACGGTAATTGTCAAACTCCGCCATCAAGCGCAGATGGGAATCGTTCAATTCGTTATATTTCTTTTGCAAGGCTTCCACCTCGCCCGACACATTGTCAGAGCCGGCAGTTTCATCTGCCGCATTTGACTGCTCTTCCTGCAAATTTGTCGCTTCCTCATTATTCACGTTTTCGTTTTTTGAAGCGTTTTCTTTTTTCTCGTTTGGATTCATCTTGCTCATAATCTATCTGATTTTTTTCATTACTAACTAATTGTAAGCGAAATACGGTACCACATAAATACCCTTAAAAAGTATATACACAGCATCCATATCAAGTTCATACACTATTATAGCAGCAAATATATTGCCAACTATTCCACCACATCAAAAATATCTTTACCTTTGCCTATGTTTTAAACGAAACAGGTATTTTTAGAGTAAATAAAATTCCAGAATATGATGAGAAGTGTGATTTTATCAACGTTACTATTAGTATTGGCGGTCTGTACGGTTTCCGCCCAAAACAGGAATACATCCATCTGCCGACTAGGCTTCACATACGATATCAGCCAGAGCAAGAACTGGGGAAACAACAAGCCGGTCATTAAAAGCGTCATCCCTTATTCATCCGCCGAGCAAGCAGGTATTAAGAAATACGACGTGATCGAGGAGATCAACGGTGTACCTGTGACGGAAATATCTGTCGATGAGATCCCTCAACTGCTGAATCCCGCCGGAAGAAACGATGTCCTATTGACCATCAGCAACCTTTCCTCTCCTTCTAAACAAGTATTGGTAAAGAAGGACTGCAAGAAAAGTAACGCCATCACGGAAGACCAGCTGGCGTCCGCCTATGCGATGTATAGCTTGGAGACAACCAATGAGCAAGAATTCGTATGCCCGTTCAAGACTACCGTCACATCCGACGGCGTAGATTTCGGTAACTTCAAGACATTCGCCTTCTCGACCATCGACGAGAATAACCGTAAACTGGAAACGGTCATCAACGAATGCATCGAGAACGAGTTGACCAAAAAAGGACTTACGGTTGATATCGCGAAGCCGGATTTATTGATACAGACTTTCTATTTTTTCGATAAGAACCCGAACTATCTGGGAGCGAATAAAGTATTGGTAGAAAAAGAACCGACTTACCGGTACAACTTCTCGCACAGTAAGATGGAGAAATTCCCGTTCTTGAATTACGCCGCCGCCGAAGCGGAAGCCGAATATCTGTTGCAATTCGGTATCCGTATCATCGATCAAAAAGATATCCCCGGACGTGTACTCTGGGAATGTGAGGCGAACGAGTTGCTGGAAGACTCTTATCGTTTAGACGAATACGCCCGGGTGCATGTCCCGTTGATGTGTATGCAATACCCATACACGAAATACGGACGTAACGTACCGTTCAAGGTGAGCAAGAAGACCTATAATTATACGGGGATCAGCTACGATATCGATAAATTGGATCAAGTGGTTGACGTAGATCGTAACTCTCCCGCTTATGCGGCAGGCATCCGTCCCCGTGACATTATAGAAAAGATCGGCCGCCATAAGATGGATCATTCGGCAGAGGAGTTCTCGTCCGCCTACAAACGCTTTATCACGAACACGATGCAATATCGTGATCCGAAGACGATGTTTACGGACGCGAACGGTTTCAAATATTGCATGTTTTGGGACGTATTCAAATATCCCCAAATAGCGGATGCGTCGCAAAGCTCCGATTACTTGCCGGCGTTCTCTTATTTATACTATTTCGCCCCTTATATTAATCCGTCCGGCAACAACGCCTGTACATTTAATATAAAGCGTGGCAAGACAAAATTAGAAGTAATTATCCGTCCTACCATTCGCTCTGAAGTGACGGTAGAGATCAAATAAAGATTTTACAAACACGTGATATATCCACAAAATTTTGAACAAAAGACGGGCTTTGATAAGATCCGTCACTTAATCACAGAAAAATGTTTAAGCCCGCTCGGGGAAGAGCGGGTAGCGGAGATGGGATTCTCCGCCGATTTCGAGGTCGTATCCAAGCGATTGGAACAAACCGATGAGTTTATCCGTATCCTACACGGAGACACGGAATTCCCCGCCAGTTATTTCTTCGACGTGCGCTATTCCTTGAAACGGATTCGGCCGGAAGGTACTTGGCTGGATGAACGGGAGTTGTTCGACCTCAAACGTTCCTTGCAAACGATCAATGACATCGTACGCTTCTTCAAGCCCATGGACGATGAGGAAATCAAGTATCCGGCCTTGACAGAATTGGCGGGAGATATCTTTGTCTTCCCCCAATTGATTGGAAAGATCGATAGCATCCTCGATAAATTCGGCAAGGTCAAGGACAGTGCTTCCTCCACCCTATCGCAAATCCGCAGGGAGATGACGATCACGATGAGCGGTATATCCCGCAGCCTGCAATCCATCCTCCGTGCGGCGCAATCGGACGGGGTTGTCGATAAGGACGTGACACCGACCATGCGCGACGGTCGTTTGATGATCCCGGTAGCCCCGGCCTTCAAACGAAAGATAAAAGGTATCGTACATGATGAGTCCGCCAGTGGCAAGACGGTCTTTATAGAGCCGGAGGTGGTCGTGGAAGCGAATAACCGCATCCGGGAACTGGAAGGGGAAGAACGCCGGGAAATCATTAAGATACTGACGGAATTCACGAACGTGATCCGTCCTTTAGCTCCGGATATCCTACAATCTTACGAGTTTCTTGCCGACATTGACTTCATTCGTGCGAAAGCGTTATTTGCGGAGCAAGTCAAGGCGATCAAGCCGATCGTGGAGGATAAGCGACAAATGGATTGGGCACGTGCCGTGCATCCGCTCTTATTCCTGTCTTTACAGAAACAGGGCAAGCAGGTAGTTCCCCTCGATATCGAGCTGACCGAGGGAAAACGGATCTTGATCATATCCGGTCCGAACGCCGGTGGTAAATCCGTTTGCCTGAAAACGGTCGGATTACTTCAATACATGTTGCAATGTGGTTTATTGATTCCTTTGCATGAGCGATCAAGAACCGGGATCTTCGAGCATATATTCATCGATATAGGCGATGAGCAAAGCATCGAGAACGATTTGAGTACCTACAGTTCCCACCTTACCAACATGAAGTATTTCGTGAAGAATTGTAACGAGCGGACCATTATCCTAATCGATGAGTTCGGTAGCGGTACGGAACCCCAGATTGGCGGCGCTATCGCCGAGGCTTTATTGGATCGCTTCAACCGGAATCATAGCTTTGGGGTAATCACGACCCACTACCAGAATTTGAAGCATTTCGCCGAGGATACGGAGGGTATCGTAAACGGTGCCATGTTGTACGACCGCCATTTGATGCAGCCCTTGTTCAAGCTTTCTATCGGAAACCCGGGTAGCTCGTTCGCCGTAGAGATCGCACGCAAGATCGGTCTGCCCGAGGACGTAATAGCCGACGCTTCCGCGAACGTCGGAGCGGATTATATCAATATGGACAAATACTTGCAAGATATCGTACGCGATAAACGGTACTGGGAAAGCAAACGGCAGAATATCCGTCAGCAGGAGAAAAAACTGGAAGATGTCACTTCTCGTTATGAACAAGACTTGGAAGCCGTAAACAAGCAACGGAAAGAGATCATCCGGGAGGCAAAGGCCGAGGCCCAACGTATTCTAGCGGAGGCTAACGCCAAGATCGAGAATACCGTCCGTGAGATCAAGGAGGCCCAAGCGGAAAAAGAACAGACCAAACTGGCCCGCAAAGCCTTGGAAGAGTTCAAGAACTCCGTAATGGCGACCGAAGAAGAAGACGATAAGATCGCACGCAAGATGGCGAAGCTCAAGGAACGGAATGAACGGAAGAAACAGAAACAAAAAGTGACGGCCCAGCCGATATTTAATAAAGAGGTGATAGAGGTCGGTGACAATGTACGCCTTAAAGGGCAGGTTTCCGCCGGAACCGTTATGGAACTACAAGGAAAGCAGGCCGTAGTAGCATTCGGGATGATCAAAAGCACGGTTAAGCTGGAGCAGTTGGAAAAGGTAAGCAAAGGCCAGATCAAACGGGAAATCCAGAAAAGCACGTTCGTCAGCTCCCAGACCACTGACAATATGCATGAGAAGAAGATAAACTTTAAGCAAGAAATCGATGTGAGAGGAATGAGGGGCGATGAGGCATTGCAAAGCGTGACCTATTTTATCGACGACGCCATTCAAGTCGGGGCAGGCAAGGTTCGTATCTTGCATGGAACCGGTACGGGTATCTTACGTCAGCTAATCCGGGATTATCTGCGCACGGTTCCCGGTGTCCGTCGTTTTCAAGACGAGCATGTGCAGTTCGGAGGCGCCGGCATCACCGTTGTTGAATTCGATTAAAAAGAGATCCTTATTATGAGACGGAATGAATATACACACAGGAGAAGACATATATCCAACCGGCATTTATCGGACAAGTATTATTACGCCGGCGAACATGAGACAGCAACCGGCATCCGTCTCACGCAATACAACGAACAATCTTTGCATACGAAAGAGGTGCGGATAACCGACACCTCTTTCAGCAAACTATCCGACCCGGATCAGATCAATTGGTTTGAGGTTAGCGGATTGACCAACGCGGATGCCATTACCCGTATCGTAAAAGATTTCGGACTGCATAATCTGGACGCTAAGGATATCTTGACTCCCCAACACGTGGTCAAGGTAGAGGAATACAAAGGACGAATGCTTATCGTATTAAACTCCTGCTATTACGATGTCAATAACGAGATGCGGTCTGAGCACATCAGTATACTGGTAGCGAACAATACGGTTATCACTTTTACGGAAAGCAACAACCCCGTATTCGAGGCCGCTCATAAAGCGCTACTATCCAACATGCTGAACATCCGGAAAAAAGGCAGTGGATTGCTGCTCGCTTTCCTTCTAAACACCATCATAGCGAATTTAGTAGAATCCGCCTCAAAGGTAGAAGAGATACTAGAGGATATAGAAGAGACTTTGCTCGATCCTAAGAACGATCAGGGTAATATGGGTTCCCTAATCCAACAACACCGCCATGAGTACATGATTATCCGTAAGAATAGCCTACCGCTGAAAGATCAATTCTCAAAACTATTACGAACAGAGAACGGGATTATCACCCCGGATATCCTGCCGATCTATAATGACCTGCAAGACCAACTCCAATTCGTTATCCAAACAACGGAAAGCTGCCGGGAAATCACCTCTTCCCTTGTCGATCTTTATATATCCAATAACGATCTTAGGATGAACGCCATCATGAAACGGCTGACGATTGTCTCCACCCTTTTCATCCCTTTGACATTCTTGGTGGGCGTATGGGGTATGAACTTCAAGATAATGCCGGAATTGGATTGGCGTTACGGTTATTTCATAGCTTGGGCCGTCATGATAGTTACCGGAGTATTGACTTGGCTATATATGAAACGAAAGGATTGGTATTAAAACCAATCCTTACGATCTGAAGAATTTCTTCCTATACTTATAAAAAGTATTCTTAGAGACGTTGAAATGCTCGCAAATCGATCCTACCGATTCTCCCCGCTCCAACATGTTCATGATCTCCCCCTTATGGGCATCCAAGAAGAACAACTTGGATTCCGAGCCTTTAGGACGTCCCAACCGCTTTCCCGTACTTTTCACCTGTTCCAAGGCGTCTTTTGTACGTATGGAAACCAGACTGTGATCAATCTCGTCTACTTGCTTGAAGACATTAATCATCAATTGGCGATCCATCCGGTCATCGAATATATAACGGTCGTTTATACAATAGACCGTCACGTCCTTCTCCATGCAAACGGTAAGTATCCCCATCAACTCATATAAGGTAAGACACAAACGGGTAATATCCGATACGATCAAGGCATCCCCTTTCTTCAAGCGTTCGAGAACAAGTTTTAACTTTGGTCCCGGCTGTTTCGCTTTCTCTCCGGATACTTCCATGACCCATTTATCCACATGGATATCTTTGGCCGCGGCAAAAGAAGAGATCTCTTCCCTTTGAATATCCAAGTGTTGCCGGTCTGTAGCCACATTTAAATACGCTATCGTCATAAATTTCACTAATTGTTTCTAGCGTGAAGGTACAAAAAGAATGAGTATATCTTCAAGATTATGGGATGTTTAACGCTTTATTTCGTACATTTGCGTTTATATTCATATATTATGATAACACATATACGAGTAGCTAGCCAACAATTGGAACAACCCCGATTCGAGTCCCCGAAAGAGTTGGTCTCTTGGATGGGCGCTATCCAGGCGCAGGAGTATGAGATGGCCAAATGGGCGATCGGTATTCGCTTGAGATCCTCTTCCCTTGAAACGGTAAATGAGGCTTTGTACAAAGGTGATATTCTACGTACCCATGTGATGCGTCCTACTTGGCATTTCGTGGCCGCCGAGGATATCCGTTGGATGCTTATGCTATCTTCCGAGCGTATCAAGGCTGCCGTTATGTCGTACGCCAAGGGACATTTCGGGAAGATAGAAAAAACGCTGTTCACAAGATGCCTAGATCAGATCGGAAAGATATTGGAAGGATACAAAAGCCTGACCAAACAAGAAGTAACGGCGGAATTGCAAAAATCCGGGATTTTGCCCACCATAGATCACGTAAACCTTTTCCTTACATGGGGTGAGGTGGAAGGCATCGTCTGTAGCGGGATCGATAAAGGAAAGAAAACGACTTACGCCTTATTGGACGAACGTGTCCCTCCTACTCGTGAACTTTGCAGGGAAGAGGCTCTGGCGAGATTGGCATCCAGATATTTTCAAAGCCACTCCCCTGCCCAGTTACAGGATTTTGTTTGGTGGTCCGGGCTAACCGCTACCGAGTGTAGGTTCGCTATCAATCTGATCAAGGCGGAGTTAATGACCGAGACGTTCGATTCCCGTGAATATTTCATCCACCAATCATGGAAAGGAAAAAATGAGAGCGAACCTGTACTGCGTCTCCTCCCCGCCTTCGATGAATACTTGATCAGTTACAAAAACCGCACGGACGTATTGCCGCTAGAACATCATCCAAAAGCGTTCAACCGATTCGGCACCTTCTACCCGGTTATCTTGTATAACGGAAAGATAATAGGTAATTGGAGCCGCTCCATTAAAAAAAACACCATTCAAATAGAAATGGACTTTTTCGAGAAGAAGCCCCGCATTCCAGTGAAACTAATCCAGCAAGCCGAAGCGCAGATAGACGCTTTTTATAGAGGCTTATTGTACCGCCCAGCGCTTCAATGTCGGGAAAAATAATTTCATATTCGCTACGGCCTCCTCTTTCGTATAATGAAAGTCCGCATCTTTATTGAACTCATCGACAAACTGGACACAATGATCGATCATCTGATCCATCGTACAGTCCATCGTGAAGGCCCCGTCCTTATAACAATAGCAACAATATTCCTCATTCTTGCTTCCGTCATGGTTCGTTCCTAACTCCTCATTCTTTTGCAGCGGCATACCGCAGCTTTGGCAAAATTTTGTTTCCATACTAATTTATTTTATTGGTATATAAATCTTTGTCACTTGCGTATCGTCATCCTCTTCCGAATAACTCACATATTCCTCAAACGCCATTCCATGCCGTTTGGTATAATTGAAATCTATATTTATTATTATATAGTTCTTGTAATCCCGCATAACTACCTTTTAAGGTATAAACCGCATATTTTCCTTTCTGCAAACGAATCGTACCGAACATCCCTGATGGAATAATCTCCTTCCCGACCGAAGCATTACTCCACTTCTCGGTCTCTTCTCTCAGACGTGCTCGCAACTTATCCATATAAGCTTTCGGAGATACGCTGAATTGTTTCTTGAACGCTTTCGAGAAAGATTGGGGGTTATCATAGCCTACCCGACTCGCTAGATCTGCCAGACTCATATCTTCCGTATGCATATATAGAACCGCTCGCTCTACACGTTGCCTTGCCACATAAGCATATAATGACTCATTCAAGGCTCCTTTCATAATACGTAGTAGCTGCCGCTCGGACACGTTTACCTGCCCGGCTATTATATCCAGTCGTAAAGGGAGATGCAAATTCGCATTGATATAATCAATTACTTGATTGATTTTCCGTTGATATATGTTTTCCGTATCAGGCTTCATCCTATAGATTCTTATGATGACAAAAATACATAATCCCAACAGACTAACAATTGTCCAATCTCGCCAATTTGAGATTTCCCCTATATTTATTTAAAAGCCATCAACTTCAAGATTCTATAGATTGTAAAATCAGTAATTCTGTTACACTTATCAGTAATTGGTATACAAAAGCAATGGAATATCTTAAATAATTTTGTAATATGAATAAAATCAAGAAAACAAATATGAATATAAAGAAAATAACCATTGCCATGTTGATCACATTAATCTCCATTGGCAATATAAACGCACAAGAAATGAAAACTGAAATTCCAAAAATTAGTGAATTCCCTACAGGAAATGAAAACACCGGGTTTGAACAATATTTCTCGGGGAAGTCTTGGCTGGTGCCATTAACAAGCAATAAGGATTTAAACGTACCAATGTTTAACGTAACGTTTGAACCTAACTGCCGAAACAACTGGCACACGCATACAGGAGGGCAGATACTCATCGCCGTAGGTGGTGTGGGTTATTATCAAGAACGAGGTAAAAGCGCCCGTCGTTTACTACCCGGGGATGTTGTCGAAATCGCACCAAACGTAGAGCATTGGCACGGCGCCTCACCGGACAGTTGGTTTTCGCATATCGCCGTAGAATGTAATCCCCAAACCAATAAAAACACTTGGCTTGAGCCGGTAAGTGATGAGGAATATGGGAAGACCGTAAATGATAAGTAGTAGATTTTCCTTATCGTTTACACAAACCGAGCCTAAAAGACACTCCGGTTTCCCCTAGAAGAAACTGCAGTTTCTATCCTAGCGGGAAACTGTAGTTTCCTAAGAAAGAAATACAAAGAAACTGTAATATGCTAGTAAACAGAATATTGAATAATATATTCTCATCCTATGCCCTGTATATAAGACATTTTTCTCACAAAATTCAATCCGTACAATTAATATCATTAACAGATTCATTCTCATACGCAGACTTTTGTGATTTTATAAATATATCACGGTACTCATCAAGTAAGTTAATGTCCTGCAAATCATTAACGCCTAAAATCTCACGGATTAAATCCGCCTTGCCTGCTTCTATCTCCACTTTCGGTATCATATATCTTAATTTAGATTAATAAATAAAATCATCTGTTTGGTGTTTTAAACAGACATCGTCACCCTTTTGTTTATACAAAATTTAAATTTAACACAACAAATTTTACAGTATCCGAAATTTATCCCCTTAACTTAATCAACCAATAAGGATAGTCAAATCCCTTTCTAAATTGTTATTCACTAACAAGGATATTTCAAAATCAAAAAATCAATCTTATGGAGAAAAATATTTTCTGGTTAGAAAATGACCAACTCAAAGAGATAGCCAGTTCATTTCGGGAAAAGGTTGAAGAGGGATTAAAACATGAAAATGCGGAGATACAATGCATACCGACTTTTATCTCTCCCAAAACCTCTGATATTAATGGAAAAGCATTGGTTCTCGATTTAGGAGGAACCAACTATAGAGTAGCGACCGTCGATCTTGGACAAGGATCACCAACCATCCATCCCAACAATGGGTGGAAAAAAGACATGTCGATCATGAAATCACCGGGATATACTCGTGAGGAGCTATTTAAAGAATTAGCCGATATGATTGTCGGGATAAAACGGGATGAGGAAATGCCAATCGGCTATTGTTTTTCTTATCCAGCAGAATCCGTGCTCAGTGGAGACGCCAAATTGTTACGTTGGACAAAAGGAGTCGACATTAAAGAAATGGTAGGGCAATTAGTTGGCAAACCACTTCTCGACTACCTAAACGAACATTGTAAAATCAAATTTACAGGTATTAAAGTATTAAACGATACTATCGCCAGCTTGTTTGCCGGCCTAACCGACAATAGCTATGACGCCTATATCGGTCTGATCGTAGGAACAGGCACCAACATGGCCACTTTCATTCCGGCGGATAAAATAAAGAAATTAGATTCGAGTTATAATATACAAGGCTTAGTCCCTGTCAACCTAGAGTCGGGCAACTTCCATCCTCCATTCCTCACGACAGTCGATGATACGGTTGACGCCATTTCAGGCAGCCTTGGAAAACAGCGGTTTGAGAAAGCAGTTTCGGGTATGTATCTAGGCGATATATTGAAAGCAACTTTCCCTTTGGATGAGTTTGAGAATAAATTCGATGCCCAAAAATTGACCGCTATCATGAACTATCCGGATATTCACAAGGACGTATATGTAGATGTAGCTCATTGGATCTACAACAGATCAGCACAATTAGTCGCCGCATCGCTACTGGGCCTTATTCAGTTACTGAGATCATATAATAAAGATATACAAAAAATCTGTCTAGTAGCCGAAGGCAGTCTATTTTGGAGCGAGAATAGAAAAGATAAAAACTATAACATTCTTGTTCTGGAGAAATTACAAGAACTCCTTAATGAATCCGCATTAGCGGATATAGAAATCCATATCAACAATATGAATAACGCAAACTTGATAGGAACAGGTATAGCGGCGCTCTCTTGAAATCAATATGAATGAAGTGAATCTTGAACTATAAAATTACGTTTTTCAAAATAAATAGAAAGTGCGGGTATTCTTTACATACGACACCCGCACTACTTTTTCCGCAAAAAAATGATTGTATAATTCACTCATAGCGCATCGCACAAATGGATTCAGCCCCAGAGGATGAAATATAACCGCAATCATATCAATATTAGCTAGTGGTTTGGATTGGATATCGTAATCAATAGAGAATACCGAAATTTTCCGCCTTATTGATAGCTTCGATCACATTATCTACATTTAGCTTTGCCAATATATTCTTTCGGTGATTATTTACCGTATAAATACTAAGATTTAGCTTATAAGCGATCTCTTTGCTCAGAAAACCTTGCCGAATTAATATTAGTATTTCTTTCTCACGCTTGGTTAATTGAGGTTCGGCTAGAATAACTGTCGACGCAAGTATCAGTCCTGTCTTTCTATTGATAACTGTCCGTTTGATTCTTTCGGTAGGCGATACAATCGGGATAATACTTGGTTCCGAAAATCTGTACCCGCTGATATTGTGCAAATTGTATCTGTTCTCATTTATCTATTATGCTTTACTTTGCATTATTTTAGTTTTCAAATATATTTAATGATTATGAAGTTGAAATTTGCCAAGAGAATGTCTTATATAAAGGCTTCGGAAATAAGAGAAATACTCAAAGTTACAGAACGGGAAGATGTTATTTCATTTGCTGGTGGACTACCTGCCCCTGAGCTATTCCCCATAGATGAAATTAACAAAATGAATCAGGTCGTTTTGCAAGAAGCAGGAGCAAAAGCTCTTCAATATACGACTACTGAAGGGTATTATCCTTTACGTGAATGGATTGCCAAACGAATGAATGAACGCTTAGGGACATCGTTTGATAAGGATAATATTCTTATAACTCACGGTTCGCAACAAGGATTAGATTTATCCGGAAAAGTATTTCTGGACGATGGTGATATCGTATTGTGTGAAAGCCCCACCTATTTAGCAGCAATTAGCGCATTCAAATCATATGGGAGTAGCTTCATTGAAATTCCAACAGATGAAGAAGGCATGGATATGGCTACTTTGGAAGAGGTACTGAATAATACTCAAAATATAAAACTAATATATGTAATACCAACCTTTCAAAATCCCACTGGAAAAACATGGAGTTTGGAAAGACGAAAAAAACTGGCTGAACTATCTGCTTTATATGATATTCCTGTTATTGAAGATAACCCTTATGGAGAATTAAGGTTTGAAGGAGAGTCTTTACCCTCTATAAAGTCTTTTGATAAGGTAGGTAATATCTTATGTACTGGTAGTTTTTCTAAAATCTTTTGTCCGGGCTTTCGGATTGGGTGGATTGCAGGTGATAAAGATATTATCCGCAAGTATGTGTTAGTTAAGCAGGGCACTGATTTGCAGTGTAACACAATAGCTCAAATGACTATTGCCGAATATCTAAAACGATATGATATTGATGAGCATATTAGCAAAATAGTAGAAGTCTACAGAAAACGCAGAGATATAGCATTAGAATGTATTGAACGCTATTTTCCTAATGACATAAAATTTTCCTAATGACATAAAATATACTCATCCTCAAGGCGGGTTATTTACTTGGATTGAATTACCCGAAAATATTTCAGCGCGTGACATCCTGCAAAAATGCATTGAACAGAAAATAGCCTTTGTACCCGGCGGTTCATTTTATCCTGTTGAGCACAAAGAAAATACATTTAGAATAAATTACTCTAATATGCCAGAAGATAGAATCATGAAAGGACTTCAAGTAATAGGGGAAGTACTAAAGGAATACATACATCAGTTAAAGTGATTTTTAATTATATCCCCCAATTGTTTTAAACGTTCTTCAAGAAGTGGAGTCCATCGTTGTCCATAGCTTAAACGCATACAATTGGTATATTGCTCTTGTAATGTAAACATACGTCCGGGGGCTATGCTTATTTTTCGCTGCATAGCCCGATAATAAAGTTCTGTTGTATCAATCTGTTTGTCTAATTCCACCCAAAGCATAAATCCTCCTTGTGGAGTAACAATTTTTGTATTCTCGGGGAAGTAATCCATGATGGAATGGGCAAAATGAATACTGTTTGCGTATAATTCTTGTCGCAGTTTACGTAAATGGTTTTCGTATCTGTCATTCTCCATGAAATTGGCAACCGCTTCTTGATTAAGCGCAGGCGTAGAAATAAGGTGAATATTCTTTTGGCGAATAATAGCATGTTTAAATTTGCCGGGAGCAATCCATCCTACCCGATACCCCGGCGCTAATGTTTTAGATACCGCACCACACCATAAAACAAGCCCCTTCTTGTCAAAAGCCTTGCAGGGCTTAGGACGTGAATTTCCAAAAAATAAATCACCATATAAATCATCCTCGATCAAAGGTATATCATATCCGGCCAGCATATCAACAACTACCCTTTTATGTTCATCAGGCATACAACTTCCCAATGGGTTATTAAAGTTGCTTATAAGCAGGCAAGCTTTAATTTGTGGTAAAACTTTTTTCAGCGCATCTGGATCAATCCCTGTTACTGGATTGGTAGGTAATTCCAATATACGTAACCCCATACTATTGGCTAATTGTAACATTCCAAAATAGACCGGACTTTCAACCGCAATAGTATCTCCTACCTTAGTAATTACAGATAAAGCTAAAGCAACCGCATTAGTAACTCCAGCAGTTGTCACTATATCATCTTCTGTCAAGTTTCCCTTCCAACTATACGTAAAACGAGCTATAGATTTACGTAATCGCATATTTCCCTGTGTTTCATCATACCGGGTTCCATTACCCGGAAGTGCCTGCATAGCTCTTATAAGTTCTTTATTAAGTTTTGCAATTGGTAATAAAATATCTTCGGGCATTCCTAATGAAAATCGAGTGATCGATTTATCTCCTATTTCTAACGAGCTGTATACGTCAGCAATCAAATCTATCACCTCTTTGCTCTCAGGCTTTACAGACGGTTGTGTTGTCGCTGGAACAGATAGGCGTATGGGTTTGTAATTGACAATATACCCTGATTTTGGGCGTGATATTATAAATCCGTCTTTTTCCAATTCATAATATGCCTGAATTGCAGTATTAAGACTTACACCATTTTCATTGCTAATAGTGCGTAAAGAAGGTAGTTTCTCACCAGCTTTCCACACGCCTTTCTTAATTTGACAGGCAATAGTTCTCGCTATTTCTTGATATAGGATTTCTTTTTTCATACTTGTCAGGTGTTATCTGTATCCTGCAAATATACAAAAATCGTGTCTGTATCTGTTTTGGACTTTGAATTACTTTTACAGAATGACTTTTGTATTGCTTTGCTATTCTTAAATAAAAGAAAGGTATTCGAGTAAACAACTGAATTTAAACACCATTAATAAAAAAATCACAGTAAAACAGGTTTCAGATGATAATATCTAAAATCAATACAGAGATTGAAACCTTCTGCATGGATAGTGATTTCCGACAATCGTACCCCCTAATCGTTTTTGGGGGAAGGGGGTACGATTTGGATACTCAACCGTGTCTTTTCGTGCCCCTTTTTTGGGCTCACCCGATAAATCAGGGGGAAAATTCTTTAATTCTATAGAAAATTTGCACCTTTGTACCATGAACAATCAAGGACTATTAGCATTGGCACAGTTGATTCTGCCATCAGAGATACTTTCAAATTTTGAAGTAGTACGTGTAGAAGAAGAGGCATCCCTTATCCGCATCTATCTTGATGAATCGGTTAAGGCTGAATATAAAGAGAACCCAGAGATTGAATCCAAAGGGTTCTGTGAAGCCGTAACTATACGTGACTTTCCAATCCGCGATAAAGGTGTTGACCTAATTGTCAGAAGACGCAAATGGTATGACAAGCAGAATAACCGATACTTCTCCGACTCTTACGACCTGAAGGCTGAAGAAACCCGCTACTCCAAGGAGTTTGCGGCTTTTTTAAAAGGAGTGTATGGAGACGATTCCTACGACCTCCCGTTCGCTTGACCGCTATTATCACATAAACGGGGATACGTTTGAAAAGCAATACAAGGAAGTGCTCAGCGGCTATCGTGAATGGTCAGAACTCTCACATGCAGAAGACTGGCTTGTCTTTCCAGAGAACATTGGTGAAAGCATCTGCATTGACGAAACGGCTCCAAGCAACGGTGAGCTGTACACTATAGTAAGCAACAGATCTTCACGTGGAGGTAAAGGTACCATCATTGCTATTGTAAAGGGTGTGGCGGCAGATGCTGTCACGGAAGCACTTATGCGCATTGACGAGGACAAGAGACTGTTGGTTAAGGAGATAACAATGGATATGTCGAATTCCATGCGACTTATAGCCAGACGCTGTTTCCCGAATGCAATGCGTACCATAGACCGCTTTCATATACAGAAACTTGCATGTGATGCCTTGCAGGAGATGCGTATCGCGCATAGATGGGATGCCATTCAAGCAGACACGGATGCCAGGGAAGAAGCCAAATGCCTGGGCGAAGCATACACTCCAATTGTGCTTGCAAATGGTGATACCCACAAGCAGTTGTTGGCTCGCAGCAGATATCTGCTTTTTAAATCTGCCGACAAATGGACGGAAAGTCAGAGACAAAGAGCTGAGGTGCTCTTTGAAACGTATCCTGATCTTAAAGAAGCCTATTCGCTTACACATTCCCTAAGAATGATATTTTCCAAGAATACCGTCAAAGATGCAGCAAGACTCTCGCTTGCACGATGGTACAACAAAGTGGACGACTCTGGCTTTAAGAGTTTCAATGTTATTGCCGCCACACTTTACGAGCACTATGATGAAGTCTTGAACTTCTTTGTAAACAGGGCAACTAATGCATTTGCAGAGTCTTTTAATGCTAAAATTAAGGCGTTTAGAGCTGCTTTAAGAGGAGTAACGGATATAAAATTCTTTCTTTTCAGACTTACAAAGCTGTATGCTTAATCCCCCAGGTTTATCGGGTGAGCCCTTTTTTGTCTTTTAAGCAAGACTGAAACAATAAAAAAAGTCCTACAATACGTTGATATTGTAGGACTTGTCTCTTTTTTGTCGCCGTTTGGCTTTGTTCTTATGTGATCCGCCTGGGGCTCGAACCCAGGACCCCAACATTAAAAGTGTTGTGCTCTACCAGCTGAGCTAGCGAATCATCCTGTGCGTTACTTTTGTAATGCGAGTGCAAAGATAGGGGGTTTTATTTTATTATACAAATTTCAAGAGGGATAAATTTTAGTTTTTTCATGGGGAGCAAATGCAAGAAACAAGATATAAGCACTTTACATCACGTATTACAATCATGCATAAACCGGTTACATATCTTCACGAGACGAAGACGAACCACAATCCTAAATCGTTAGGATCACACAACCTAAAGCCACATGATCGCACAGTCCTAACCACAACGCCGCACAACCTCTCCTACCCTTCATTTATGATAACGCTAAAACTCAACTTCCGAGGAATAGCATATCTACCGGCTTCTTGCACAAGAGAATTAAACCGAGTAATCTCCACACGCCAAACTTGGCAATCGGTAGATATCTGATACCTATGATCTTTGTTCATTTGTAAAATAAAAGATATTTACGTAGATTTGTACACCATTATTTTAAGTTAAGGAACCAATTAACACACAAAAAATTATATGGCAGACGATAAGAAGATTATTTTCTCGATGGTAGGCGTGAACAAGATCTTTCCGCCTCAAAAACAGGTTTTAAAGAATATATATCTGTCCTTTTTCTATGGGGCGAAAATCGGAATCATTGGATTGAATGGTTCCGGTAAATCTACGTTGCTGAAGATTATCGCCGGTATCGATAAGGATTATCAAGGAGAGGTGGTCTTCTCCCCCGGGTATTCCGTAGGGTATCTGGAGCAGGACCCTAAGTTGGAGCCGGGCAAGACCGTGAAGGAGATCGTGCAGGAAGGCGTGCAGGAGATCGTGGACACCTTGAAAGAATATGAGGAGGTGAACGAGCGATTCGGCGATCCGGAGGTGCTGGAAGATCCGGATAAGATGGATGCCTTGATCAACCGTCAGGCGGAGTTGCAGGACAAGATCGACGCTACGGACGCATGGAACCTCGACAGCCGTCTGGAACGTGCCATGGACGCTTTGCGTTGTCCGCCGGAGGATCAGGTGGTGGATACGTTGTCCGGAGGCGAGCGTCGCCGGGTGGCCCTTTGCCGATTGCTGCTCCAGCAGCCGGACGTATTGCTGTTGGATGAGCCGACCAACCACTTGGACGCCGAGTCGATCGACTGGCTGGAGCAACATCTGCAACAATATGCCGGTACCGTTATCTGCATCACGCACGACCGTTACTTCCTAGACCACGTGGCCGGATGGATCCTTGAGCTGGATCGTGGCGAGGGTATCCCTTGGAAGGGTAATTACTCCTCTTGGCTAGACCAGAAGACGAAGCGTATGGCTCAAGAAGAGAAGCAAGTCAGCAAGCGCCGTAAGACCTTGGAGCGTGAACTGGAATGGATCAATATGGCGCCGAAGGCCCGTCACGCCAAGGGTAAGGCACGCCTGAACTCGTACGAGGCCCTCTTGAACGAGGACCAGAAGGAGCGTGAGGCTAAGCTGGAGATCTTCATCCCGAACGGCCCTCGCTTGGGCAATAAGGTGATCGAGGCACAGCATGTGGCAAAGGCGTTCGGCGATAAGCTGCTGTTCGATGATTTGAACTTCATGCTTCCCCCGAACGGTATCGTGGGAGTCATCGGGCCAAACGGTGCCGGTAAGACTACCTTATTTAAGATGATCATGGGCATGGAAAGCATCGACAAGGGGACCTTCGAGGTGGGCGAGACCGTACAAGTAGGTTACGCCGACCAGACCCATAAGGATATAGACCCGAAAAAGACCGTTTACCAAGTCGTATCCGGCGGACAAGAATTCATCCGTATGGGCGGCAAGGAGGTGAACGCACGCGCTTACCTGTCTAAATTCAATTTCGCGGGAGCGGATCAAGAGAAGCTATGCGGCGTACTCTCCGGAGGAGAGCGTAACCGCCTGCATCTGGCGCTGACGCTGAAAGCGGACGCGAACGTATTGCTGCTCGACGAGCCGACCAACGATATCGACGTGAACACGCTACGTGCCTTGGAGGAGGGGCTGGAGAACTTCGCCGGTTGCGCCGTCGTCGTCTCTCACGACCGTTGGTTCTTGGACCGTATCTGTACCCATATCCTGTCGTTCGAGGGCGATTCCAACGTGGTCTTCTACGAAGGGACCTATTCCGAATACGAGGAATACAAACGTAAGACCTTGGGCGACGCCGAGCCGAAACGGGTACGCTATCGCAAACTAATCGTTGATTAATCATACTATAAATAGAGTTTAATGCCATGAAAAAAAGAATGCTATCTTTGGCTGTATTAGCCGCTTCCCTCTTCTGTTTCTCCGATGGGGCGAACGCACAGAAGACCGAGAAACTGTTCAACGGGAAAGACCTGTCTAACTGGAATTTCGTAGTCGACAAAAACTCCGTCCCCGCCGATCAGGTCTATTCCGTACGCGACGGTAAGATCTTCATCACCGGCCAGCCTTTCGGCTATATGTACACCAAGGAGAAATACAGCGACTATAAATTGCACGTGGAATGGCGTTGGCCGAATGGGGATTCCAACGCAAACAGCGGCATCTTCCTGCATATCGCAGACCTAAAGAACCCCTTCCCGAACGGGATCGAGTGTAATCTGCAAGCCGGGAGGGCCGGATTGTTCGTACTGCTGGGAGGCTCCGACCTTGTCGAGTACCAGCAACGCCCGGGAGAGGAACGTCCCTTCTTCCCTGTCGTAAAGAACGTGAACCCGTCTAGCGAGAAGCCCGCCGGAGAGTGGAACGAGGCGAACATCTTCGTGAAAGACGGCGTCATCACCGTTTACATCAACGGCGTATACCAGAACACCGGAACCAACAAGGTGAAGGAAGGCCATATCGGGCTACAGAGCGAGGGTAAGGAGGTTGAGTTCAGAAACGTAACCCTCACCAAGTGGTAAGCGGAGCCGTTTCCGGCGCATCTGTAATAATTAAACGGAATCTTTTAAATAGTATTAAAATAATATAGTACATTCGCGAGGATTCCTTTTCAATGAGGAACATATCATTGCAATAACCAATTTAAGAGGTAATGAAAAGAGACAACATCATTTTTGACATTATCGAGAAGGAGCACCAACGCCAATTGAAAGGCATTGAGTTGATCGCTTCCGAGAACTTTGTCAGCGACCAGGTCATGCAGGCCATGGGAAGCTGTCTGACCAACAAATACGCCGAGGGATATCCCGGCAAGCGTTATTATGGGGGTTGCGAGGTAGTAGACCAAAGTGAGACGATCGCTATCGAACGGTTGAAAAAGCTATTCAACGCCGAATGGGCCAACGTGCAGCCTCACTCCGGGGCGCAGGCCAACGCAGCCGTATTTTTCGCCGTATTGAATCCGGGCGACACGTTCCTCGGGTTGAACCTGTCGCATGGCGGACACCTGTCCCACGGTTCACCAGTAAATAGCTCCGGCGTTCTCTATCACGCTACCGAATATAATGTAAAGGAAGATACTGGACGGGTGGACTACGACCAAATGGAGGAAGTAGCCCTTCGTGAGAAACCGAAATTGATCGTTGGCGGTGGTTCCGCTTATTCCCGTGACTGGGATTACAAACGTATGCGTGAGATAGCCGACAAGGTAGGCGCCTTATTGATGATCGATATGGCTCACCCGGCAGGCCTGATCGCCGCCGGTTTACTGAACAACCCGCTGGAGTACGCTCACATCGTAACGTCTACGACGCATAAGACCCTGCGGGGTCCTCGTGGCGGTATCATCCTGCTGGGTAAGGATTTCGAGAATCCTTGGGGTAAGAAAACACCGAAAGGCGAGATCAAGAAGATGTCTCAGTTGTTGGACTCCGCCGTATTCCCGGGTATCCAAGGCGGTCCGCTGGAGCATGTGATCGCGGCCAAGGCCGTAGCCTTCGGAGAGGCTTTGGAGCCGGAATACAAGACGTACCAAGCACAGGTGAAAGCGAACGCCGCCGCTATGGCCAAGGCCTTCACGGACAAAGGGTACAAGATCATCTCCGGCGGTACGGACAACCACAGCATGCTGATCGACCTGCGCACGAAGTTCCCCGACCTGACCGGTAAGGTGGCCGAGAAAGCCTTGGTAGCCGCCGACATCACGGTGAACAAGAACATGGTTCCGTTCGACAGCCGCTCAGCCTTCCAGACCTCCGGTATCCGTGTGGGTACGCCCGCTATCACGACCCGTGGCGCTAAAGAGCCGCTTATGGGCGAGATCGTGGAACTGATCGACACCGTATTGGCAGCTCCCGAATGCGATAAGACTATCGGCGCCGTTCGTGAGAAGGTGAACGGTATCATGAAGGAATATCCTATCTTCGCATGGTAAATAGGAAATTGAGAATTGAGAATTGAAAAGGATGCCAAACGGCATCTTATCTTCAACTCTCAATTCTCTTTTTAAACTCTCAAAAACATCTAAACAATATTCAATTTTCAACTTTCAATTTTTAATTCTATGAAAAAGCTCCTTGCTACAATCTGCGCCGGCGCTGTCTTGGGTCTGATGGCCTCGTGTGATGATGCTCCCGGTAAAGCGAAAGCTTACAACCAAGGTATCAACATCATCCCGACACCGGTCAGCCTTACGCAGAACGAGGGAAACTTCAAGCTAAACAAAAACACGAAGATCTACGCTTCCACCCCGGAGGCGAAAACCGTAGCCGAGTTCTTCGCGGCTAAAATGAACACGGCGACAGGCTACCAGATAGCTACCGCCGACAAAGAGACCTCCGACGGTATCTCATTGGTTATCGACGGCTCTCTGGACGTAAACGACGAGGGATACACGCTCGACGTAGCCGACAGCGGCGTTCGTATCAAAGCCAAGACCCCTCAAGGTCTTTTCTACGGTATGCAATCGTTCTTGCAATTGCTGCCCGCCGAGATCGAGAGTCCTTCCGCCGTGAAAGGTATCGCATGGACCGCTCCGGCCGTATCTATCAAGGACGAGCCTCGATTCGGCTACCGCGGTATCATGCTCGACCCCTGCCGCCATTTCATCCCGGTAGAGAATATCAAGAAGCAGCTGGATGTATTGGCCTTGTTCAAGATCAACCGCATGCATTGGCACCTGACCGACGACCAAGGATGGCGTATCGAGATCAAGAAGTACCCGAAACTGACCGAGATCGGCTCTAAGCGCATCGATGGCGAGGGTACCGAGTACGGAGGCTTCTATACCCAAGAGGAGGTGAAGGATATCGTTAAATACGCGGCGGATCGTTTCATCACGATCGTTCCCGAGATAGAGCTTCCGGGACACGAGATGGCCGCTATCGCCGCCTATCCGGAGCTGTCTTGCGAGGGTAAGCTGGGTACTCCCCGTATCATCTGGGGCGTGGAAGACATCGTATCATGCGCCGGGAAGGAAGAACCCTTCCAGTTCTTCGAGGACGTGATCGCCGAGGTAGCTCCCCTATTCCCGGGCGAGTATTTCCATATCGGAGGCGATGAGTGCCCGAAGACGAGCTGGGAGAAATGCCCGCTTTGTCAGGCCCGTATCCGTAAGGAAGGCTTGAAAGGCGACAAGGAACATTCCGCCGAGGAGAAATTGCAGAGCTATTTCGTACAACGCATGGAGAAGGTCGTAAACAAGCACGGCAAGAAGATGATCGGATGGGACGAGATCCTTGAGGGAGGTCTGGCTCCATCGGCCACGGTAATGTCTTGGCGAGGTGAGGAAGGCGGTATCGCCGCCGCTAGCATGAACCACGACGTGATCATGACCCCGGGAAGCGAGGGTATGTATATCGACCAGTTCCAAGGCGACTACAAGATCAACCCGGTATCTATCGGAGGATTCACCACGGCGGAGCGGGTCTATAAATACAACCCCGTCCCCGACACGCTGGCAGCGGCCGGTAAAGGGCATTTCATCAAGGGCGTGCAATGCAACGTATGGAGTGAGTACCTTTATAACACGGACATCATGGAGTACCGTATCTATCCTCGTATCCTAGCCCTCTCCGAGATCGCTTGGAGCCCGCTGGACCGGAAGGATTACAAGGACTTCGAACGCCGTCTGGACAACGCTCAGGTTCGCCTAGACGGACACGGTATCAACTACTACATCCCGCAGCCCGAGCAACCGAACGGTTCTTGCAACTTCGTGGCTTTCACGGACAAGGCTACCATGACATTCACCACGAACCGTCCGATGAAGATGGTCTACACGCTGGATGGCACCGAGCCTACCCCGGAATCTACCGTATATACGGCTCCTTTCGACATCACAGAGACTACGACCGTGAAGATCGCTTCCGTGTTGCCTTCCGGCAAGATGGGTAAGCCTCGCACGATCCTCGTGGAGAAACAAACGCTGGCTCCCGCCAAGGAGGTAGCCAAGACGACCCCGGGCCTCGACATGGAGGTATTCGATGGCATGTACCTAAGCGTAAATAATCTGGAGGCCGCTCAGAAGACCGGTAAGAAACAGGTCATCAAGACGACCCGTGAACTGACCAACCAAGTGCCCGCCCCCGAATCCATGCGAGGCGTGAAGCAATACGCCGCTATCGCTACCGGCTACGTGAATATCCCGGAGGATGGCGTTTATTACATCTCTTCCGATTTAGAGGAGGTATGGATCGACGGCAAGTTGATGGTCAATAACGGTGGCGAGGTAAAACGCTTCTCCCGTCATGACACCTCCGCGGCCTTGGCAAAAGGCTTGCACGAGATCAAGCTGGTATTCCTCGGACACATCATCGGAGGTTGGCCTTCCAACTGGAACGACGGCAGCGTACAACTCCGTAAATCGGATGCCGAGAAATTCACGCCGATCACGGCTGAGATGCTAAGTCATTAAGATCATTTCCGAAGGGGGGAAGCGAGCGATCCTCCCCCCGATATAAACCGCAGGGGCGGGATTCGTCCGCCCTCCCACGCATACACGGCACGGGAGGGCGGACAGATCCCGCCCCTACTGCATTCTTCCGGCAAATATAATTGTGTTTAATAGCGAACACTACTGGGTTCAACCATGAATACTATTGTGTTCAACCGCAAACACTACTGTTTTTTTACCCTCAACTCATACAAGTCGTGGCGACGGTCCCGAAGGTTACGCACGCTACCATACGTATGCAACTCGTTGAGCAAATCAAGGTCCACGTCCGATACAAGGATCATCTCCGTATTCGGGGTTGCCTCCGCACGCTTGCCATCGGTAGGGAAAGCGAAATCGCAAGGCGTGAACACACCCGACTGGGCGTACTGTATATCCATATTATGCACACGAGGCAGGTTGCCCACGCTGCCCGCTATCACCACGAAGCACTCGTTCTCGATCGCCCGGGCTTGGGCACACACACGAACCCGAGAGTAACCGTTCTGCGTATCCGTAAGGAAAGGCACGAAGAGGATCTGCATCCCTTGGTCGGCCATGATACGGGAAAGCTCCGGGAATTCCACGTCATAACAGATCAGCACGCCGATCCGGGCGCAATCCGTATCAAACGTCTTCACCATCTTCCCGCCCGAGAGTCCCCAGCTCTTCTGCTCGTCCGGGGTGACATGTACCTTCTCGTACATCTCGTAGGAGCCGTCACGACGGATCAGGTATCCCACGTTATACAGCGCCCCGTCCTCCTTCAGCAAAGGCATGCTACCGGTGATGATATTGATATTGTAACTGATGGCGAGGTTCACGAATCGCTCACGGATCTCCTCGGTGTACTGGGCCAGCCCACGGATGCTCTGCGCCTCGCCTAGATGGTTGAACTTGGCCATCAGCGGAGCGTTGAAATACTCGGGGAAAAGGACGAAGTCGCTCTTGTAATCGGACACGGCGTCGACGAAGAACTCCACCTGCTCGAACACGTCGTCCAGTGTCTTATAAGGCCGCATCTGCCATTGTACCAGACCGACACGCACGGTTGTCTTCTTATCCACGTAATCCGTCGTAGGCGGCTGGTAATAGATATTATCCCATTGCAGCAGGGTAGCGCAATGCTTCGACTCCTCGTCGTTCGGCAAGTAGTTCATCATCACTTTCCGCACGTGGAAATCGTTGGAGAGCTGGAAGGTGAGCACCGGGTCGTAGATCTGACGTGAGCGCACCTTCTCGATGTATTCCTTCGGACGCATATGATCGGCGTATTTATAATAGTTCGGGATACGTCCGCCGAACATGATCGCCTTCAAGTTCAACTTCTCGCACAGCTCCTTCCGGTACTCGTACATACGGCGGGCCAGCCGGAGGCCCCGGTAGTCCGGATGGATGAACACCTCTATACCATATAATATATTCCCGTTCGGGTTATGCGTGCTGAACGTCTCGTTGCCCGTTACCTTGGCGTAGGTATGATCCCCTTTCACCATGTCATAATCCACGATGATGGAGAGGGCACATCCTACGATCCGGTCATCCACCAGCGTCACGACCTGTCCCTCGGGAAATATCCGTATCAACGTCTCGATCTGCTTGCGGGTCCAGAAAACATCCTTGTCGGCGTATACCCTCTTGAAAGATTGCGACAACTGCGTATAGTCCTCAAGCTGCAAACTCCGGAGCTCTACCTTGTTTATCTTATGCATTGGTTCCATAACACATTTTTTTGTTAAAGTCGCCGCGAAGTTAGGATAAATACAGATAAAGTGTACCGGCCCTCCTGCCCTATCTGACCTACTCCATGTATAATTTCAAGATCGTCACTGAATTAGGCGGGAAATTATAGATAAACGGGCCGCTCATCGGGAATACGATAGGCTCGGTGACAGGCGTTACGGCCCCCGGGTTCTCAAACGTATTACGAGCCTCCGGCTCCCCCCTCAATTGGATCAGCTCCGCCTCGTTACGGATATTCACTCCCTCGATACGCAAAGAGGTCTTCTCCTCGTGGCGGGTCGTATTCACGACCTTCAAGTAAATCACCCGGTTCTCCTTGTCGAGGGTAGCGACGGATACCAACGACGGGATCGGGCGCATATCCACCTCATGCAGCAATACGCCGTCCACATAGCAACGGACGCGCTCGTACTCGCACGTCATGCGAACCGTATACCACCGGTTACTCTCAAAAGGGAACCGCACGGGAGAGACCAAGCTATCCTTCACGCCACCTACCTGATGGTACAGCTCGCTCGTTCCCGCCCCGATCGTCAGGGCGATATAATCCGCCTGCTCGCCCGTCCACCCGTTGTCGCGGAGGCGAAGCTGTATCTGCCCGCTACCTTTCGTACGCCGGACGGTAGCCGTATATTCATAGGCGTAGCTCGTAGAGTCGCCGAACAATACCTGGTTCCACCGGTTGGCCTCCGGCACCAACGTACCAGCCTCCGGGACCTTCCATCCCCCGCTCATCACGGATATATCCGATACGGGCACGCCGTCGATCCGCACGTCCTTGAACTCATAGCTATTATCAAACATCTCCACGCCCGCCCGGCCCGTACGTACCTGTGGCTTCTCGTAGGTATCCACGATCGTCTTCAGCACCTCATCCCCCCGATGGCGGGTAAACATCTTTAATAAATGGTAGGAAGGAGAGACCACCGCCTGATGGGTGTTGAAAGAGATCAACGGATGGCGCTGGTTCTCGAACCCGGCGTTGCCCAATACCGGGGCATACGCCAAGCGGCGTACCATATCCGGGTTCTCCTCCGCCCCGACCAAGAAACAGGCCTCGGCCACCGCCGCCCGGAGCGTACCGGCCAAGGGCCGCTCCGTCGTCCCAAACTCCCCGATAAACACCGCCGGCGAACGTCGGGAATACCGGTCGCTATTAAACCGGCCGGAGTTCGATAGGAAGAAATTCTCCCCGGCGTAATAATGGGAATCCACCCACTCGCTACGGCCTCGCTTCGTGAGGGGCGAACTGCTGATAACGGTAATCTCCGGATAGGCCTCCTTGATCGCCTTGCGGAAAAGCTCAAAGCGCCTGAAATACTCCCCGCCATAGTTCTCGCTGCCGATCTCGACATACTTCAAGTTGAAAGGTTCCGGATGCCCGTTCCTCGCACGCAGGGCGCCCGGCAGGGAATCCGCCGGGGCGTTCGCGTAGGCGATAGCGTCCAAGGCATCTCCCGTGAGCTTATCCATCGCCGTGATATCCTCGTAGCGGGGCCGGCGGCTTTGGCTCGTGATCCCGCTATTAATAACGTAGATAGGCTCCGCCCCCATATCCTCGCACATTTGCAAGTACTCGTGGTAGCCCATGCCGTTCGTCGTACCATAGGCCCATACGTTCCAGAAATGCTTACGCTCCGAGATATCACCCAGCGTCTCCCTCCAGATAGGGTACGTACCCGCCGTATACCCCTCCACGAAACTGCCTCCGGGGAAACGGATAAAACGAGGGGCCAAGGAATCGACCAGCGCCGCCAAGTCCGGTCTCAGCCCGTTCTTCCGTCCCTTCCACGTATCCTCCGGGAAGAGCGATACCACATCCAGCCAAAACACGGCGGAGGTATCGGCCGTGATCGTCAAGACCGCGTTCGGCGCGTCCCCCGTAGCCGTAAACGTATGCCTGTATCGTTTCCACTCGTATAGCGGCGCTACCTGAAACACATCGCTCAAGACCGTATTAGCCATCGAGTCCTCCAAGGCCACCCGGATGGTACGGGGCACCATATTCGCCCCCTTGGCGAAAAACGAGAGATCGTATCGTTCCCCTTTCCGGATCGGTATCCCCCGGTATCCCTCGGCTATCACGCCTCCGCGCCCCGACTCCCCGGAAGTCGATACGGCCACGAGCAACGACCGCCGGTTCTTATCATTCACCAGCTCCTTCATATCCGGGTATATCTGTGTATTAGGGACGATCCGCCTCCATCCCGGTACGGAATCTCCCCGCATGAAAGGGATCGTCCATCCATTCGGGGTAATCAAGACGTTCCGGGCGGCGTCGTAAGGGCAGTTCAAGGGTGGCACGCCATCCTCGAAGCTCCGGTTCTGGATCAGCTCGGCGTACAGCCCCCCATCGATCCCGTGGTTGATCTCCTCAATGGTCAAACCATACAGATCCGGGTTCACGGGAACCGTCAGGCCATCCGCCTCCACGGTTATCGTAGAGATCACCGGCATCTCCGGCTGGCAAGAGGACAAGCCCATCCCGACAATAGCGCCAACCAATAAATGAATAACATCAAAATCTATATATTTCCTCCAACGCATCTTCGAATACTCATCTCATTTATGTGCGTACAAACTTAATCAAAAAATCGCAGTTTCCCCTATTTTCAAAGTCCGAACTGTTTTTTCAAAAAAACAATTGAAAAACATAGATTTTTTCAATTTAATATCCTAAATTTGCATAATAGATAAAACAAAAGACGACAATATTATACGACTCTATGGAGAAATCTGTTCTTTTAGTGGATGACAAGCAAGAAATCGCAAAGATAATCATGCTTTATTTATCAAGTACTTACAAGGTATCCTATAAAGAAAATCCTTTGAAAGCGATCGCTTGGCTTCAAGAAGGCAATTTACCGGATTTGATCATCTCTGACTTGAATATGCCAGAAATGTCCGGAGAGGAATTCTTGGTTTATTTAAAAGCGAACGATATGTTCAGCCATATACCGGTCTTGATCCTATCGAGCGTAGAGAGCAGCTCAAATAGAATACGTTTGTTTGAGGAAGGGGCGGAAGACTTTATCTTGAAGCCTTTCAATCCAGAGGAATTAAGGGTAAGGGTAAAACGAATATTAAGATAATGAATTATGTCTTTTTCGGTAATAACGTGCCGTTGGCCGAACGTTTACGTAAGGCATTAGGCACCGGGGTCATAGAATGTATAACGCTTCTGCAGATGAAAAACACGCTTCTTCCTGCCGAAGAAATGGATTATTGTGTATTCATCGAGAAAACAGATCCTACGTTAAACATTCCTGCGATCATGCATTTGCATAAGACGTTTCAAAATATATATATCGTATTAATCGCCCCGGAAATGACCCGGGAGGAGAAAATATCCTATTTGCAAGCCGGAACGGACTGTGTCATCTCCGAGTCTACCTCTAAGGAAGATTTAGTGAAGCTACTGGGTATCGCCGAGAAATGCAAGAGAATGGAAAAAGCGCGTAAGCCTCAAATAAAAGAGCCTGATCTCGCCATTTTCAAGCTGCCTTTATGGAAAAGGGTCTTCGACATCATTTTCTCATCCATGGCGCTCCTCTGCCTCTCCCCTATCTTTATCATCACGGTGATTTGGATCAAGCTGGAGGACAAAGGCCCCGCTTTCTACAAGTCGAAACGAGTAGGCAGCAACTATAAGGTTTTCGATTTTTATAAGTTCCGCTCTATGTATATGGATGCGGACAAACGCTTGGCTGAATATAAGAAACTTAATCAGTATATGGAATCTATTGATGAAGAGGCCGTGGCCTCTTCATCAACTTCTGTGAATTCACAGAATGCGACCTTTTTTTTTAAAGAGAATAAACAAAATATCATTTTATATTCCGACAATGACGCTACTCCTGAAAACGACTATTTAAAAGTAAAACGTCACGAACGCTCCAACGCTTTCATCAAATTAGAGAATGATCCCCGTATAACAAAGATCGGCCATATTATCCGGAAATACAGCATTGACGAACTTCCCCAGCTATTCAATATATTAAATGGAGACATGTCAATAGTTGGTAACCGCCCTCTTCCCGTATACGAGGCGGAATTATTGACCAGCGATGAATACATACAACGCTTCATGGCTCCTGCCGGCCTTACAGGTCTTTGGCAAGTAGAGAAACGTGGCAATTCTGGTAGTATGTC
Source organism: Parabacteroides sp. KHUB-02 (assembly GCF_056640955.1). Classification (NCBI taxonomy): domain Bacteria; kingdom Pseudomonadati; phylum Bacteroidota; class Bacteroidia; order Bacteroidales; family Tannerellaceae; genus Parabacteroides; species Parabacteroides sp. KHUB-02. Next base: position 209,532 of record NZ_JBWQEV010000002.1, read on the forward strand.
CGCCGAGGAACGTAAACAATTAGACATCAAATATGCTCATACCTTTTCTTTCTGGCTAGACATAAAGATTATATTCAAGACGTTTACGGCGTTCGTGCAGAAAGAGGATGTATAAACTATACATAGCTGATAACAAACATAATTCACATGAAGATACTATTTATTCTATTATTCATATTAAATGCTTTTTCAATTGTCGCACAAAAAAAGAAGACATACTTCGATAAAGCGACAACAATAGAAGTAACTTCCGGCACGGATTCTATAAATGCCATGCTAGATGACTATGAACGTATTCAATTACCACCTCTATCGGTTTTTCTGGAATCCGTATATGACCATCCTTCTGTCAGAATTTATGAAGCTAAAAGAGATGAGGCTAACGCCGATATGAAGATTACAAAAAGAGAATGGTTGGACTATTTCAGGGTATACGGCCAATATCAATATGGGCGATTAGTTCAACTTTCTACAAGAGAAACCATAGAAGATCCTTCATTTCTCACCAGTATAGGCAGTAATCAGCATACTTACAGTGTAGGTATTTCCGTGTCTATCCCATTCGGAGACTTATTCAGCCGAGGCCAAAAAGTACGGATGAAGAAAGCTCGTTTCCGTCAATTGGATTATGAGTATGAAATGTCCATAGAAGAACGGAAATTAAGAATACTGGAAGCTTATAATAGTGTCTTACAAGCATTGGCTACATTAAAAGCTAAATCAGATGCTGCCGCACTTTACAACGCCCAGATGAAAATCTCCGAACAAGATTTTATTAATGGAAAAATTGATATTATCTCATTATCAATGGAACGTGGACGTCGTTCTGGTGCCGTGATTTCTTACCAAGAAGGTCGTGCGACCTTGCACAATGCCGTAACTTTATTAGAAATGCTCACAAATATTAAGATTATAAATCGATAACCCATGGATATAACACTTTATATATCGCGTTTTATATATAGAATCTGGCATCAATTAGTATTCGGAACGCTAATAATAACAGCGTTGGTTGCTTATTTCAGTCAATTCTTAGAAAAAAAATATACAGTTACCACCTCAATTTACACTGGCATTACGTCTAATACAGGATTAAATGATGAGACTCGGCCTGATTGGCAAGCTGTGAATAACACCTATGATAACTTGGTAAATCTAACCAAATCAAGAGGAACCTTAGAAAATGTCTCATTGAAATTACTAGCTCTAAACTTAATGCATGGAGATCCGGAAATAGATAATCTATACATAACAGCAAATAACTATAAAAAGTTGATAGCTTCCGTGCCAGAAGAGATCTTACATTTAGTTGACACAGCTTCTCTTGACAAAACCGTTAACTTATTCAAGGAGTATAAATACAGCGACAGTCGTAATTATTTACATGAGTTGTTTAATGGATCTAGTGCATTTTACAGTTACAATGCCTTATCCAGTATTATCATCAGAAGGCAAGGAAACAGCGACTTAATAGAGATAGCTTATACTTCTACCGATCCCGGTATTACATGGAATACGGTCAAATTGGTGAGTGAAGAATTAAAATATTCGTATAACAACTTACGATATCAAACCGCAAATGATATTGTTAAATATTATGAGGAAGAACTTAAGAAACTTCGTGTACAACTGAATAAGCAAGAAAACGAGCTTACTGATTATAATGTAAAGAATAGTGTTATTAACTATATTGAGCAAACTAAAGCTATCGCCCACTCTTTCGCAGACTTTGAGAATCGATATGAGGAGACACGGCGAAATTACGAGAGCTCATCCAGCATTATCAAAAATCTGGAGCAGTACATGGATATTCGTACTAAATTAGTTAAGTCCAATGAGGAATTCATTAATACCTTAGCCGAGGTATCCCGTATTAGTGGTAAAATAACAGAAATAGAGACTTTCACCTCCGATGAAATGCTAAGTAAAGACCAAGAGTTAGTAAAATACAGGGAAGAACTACGAGATGCCGAAAAGAAAATAGGTCTAATTACTAATAATATTAATAGTTATAAAGAAAGTAAAGAAGGTTTAGCCATTGAAGGTTTAGTTCAAGAATGGTTAAATCAAACACTTATACAAGCGAAAGCACAAGCTGATTTGAAGGTTCTAAACGAGCGCAAGAATGATTTTGCAGATCAATACAAGAATTATTCTCCTATTGGTACACGAATAAATCAACAAGAACGTGAGATTCATGTAACCGAGCAATCTTATCTTGAAGTACTTCATGCTTTAAATATGGCAAAGATGAAGCAGAAGAATCTTCAATTAACCTCTTCAAACTTAAATACGATCTCGGATGCCTCCTATCCTTTATTCAGTGATAAAGGAAAGCGGTTTCTATTAGTTGTTGCCGCATTTATTGGTAGCATTATCTTTATTATCGGATTAAACCTAGTTATCGAGTTGCTAGATCGTACGCTCCGGGATGCCGAACGGGCCAGACGTCTTACTGGCATGAATATATTAGGGGCTTTCACAGGACGTAATTCCCAATTAAAATATCGTGGATTCGTAAAAACTTGTAACCGTATCTCTGCGGCTTATGCTTGTAACCGGTTAACACCTTACATCAAAAAGGGCGATACACTTTGTATCAATATACTAAGTCTAGAGGAAAAAGAAGGAAAAACGTTTATCTCACGATATTTCCAGGAATCTTGGGAAGAGCTTGGCTTCAACGTAAAATACCTAAGAGTCGGTCAAGATATCCCAATCGATGCCTCCTTATTCATGGCTGAACATATAGACAAACATATCCAGCTTGAAAGCAGGCCGGATATATTAATCGTTGAGTATCCTTCTATCCAACAGTATGGTGTTCCATCCCATTTGCTAGGGTCAAGCCAAGTCAATTTGTTAGTAGCTAACGCTTGCCGGGTTTGGAAAAATAGCGATACGGAGTTAGTTAAATATCTGCGTGACATTACAGAAGGCACGGCATTGTACTTATATCTAAACAATGCCACGAGAGAGGCCGTGGAAGATTTCACGGGGCAATTACCTCCTCAAACATCTATGCGATCTTTCGCAAACCGGATGATGTATATGGGATTAACGGCGACTAATACCGCTGTAAAATAACGAAAACACATGGAAACATCAAGATACATACAAGAGGACAATACTTCGTTCAAAATATCTCAGCTCTTTCTTGTCTTAGGGTTGGGAGGTATTGGCATATCCTTGCTGTATAACTCAATTCCAGTATTCATACTAATAACTTTGATTCCATTATTCTGTGTAGGAGGTATCCTTTTATTAAGATATCCATGGCTTATATTATTCGTTATATTCACGACCAATTACTTCATATTAGGCATCACCCGATACATTCCCATAGAAGGGATCAGTGTTATTATGGAAATCCTATATATGATAGCTTTGGTACTGATCTTTATTCAAGCTGCCCTTTTCCAAAACATAGAATGGCGTAGAGCATTTAATATCCTAAGTATCGCATTATGTATCTGGATGGGTTATTGCATTTTAGAAATAATCAATCCAACCAGCTCATTAGAAGGTTGGATATTATCAAGAGGATTAATATTCAATGGATTGATTATAGTCATTATTACATCTCTATTATGTACACGCTATTCCATACTCAAAGCTATCATATTTTGTTTATCCATATTCACGTTATTTGCGATAATTAAGACATTAATGCAAAAGTTTATTGGATTTGATAGTTTTGAGACAAAATGGCTTAATGCCGGAGGAGCCACAACGCATATTATTTGGTCTGGAATCCGCTATTTCTCATTCTTTACGGATGCCAGTAATATGGGTGCCAATATGGGTGCCGCCATCATGTTTTTCGGTATAGCCTCGCTCTACATGCGATCTGCATTATGCAAGATATATTATTCATGTATAGCGATTCTAGCACTTTATGCTTTGTTCCTTTCCGGGACAAGAGGAGCTATAATCGTACCATTAGCAGGGCTAGCACTTTACACACTGATCAGCAAACAAACTAAAATGGTCATTGGGGGAGCAAGTATGTTATTGTTTATCTATATCTTTTTCGCTTTTACAACTATAGGACAAAGCAACTCATCTATCAGAAGAATTAGAACCGCTTTTAACCCAACCAAAGATGCCTCATATATCGTACGCAAAGAAAATCAAAAAAAATTAGCCACATATCTCAAATATAAGCCCTTTGGAGAAGGGCTTGGACTATCTGGAGATGGATTAGGAGTAAAAATATCCACTCGTTTTACCACTTCTATTCCAACTGATTCTTGGTACGTGAAAATTTGGGTAGAAACAGGCATAGTTGGATTGATTCTTTATCTTAGTATGATTTTTTTTACTATAGGATGGGGAGGGTGGATCATTGCCACACAGATCAAGGATCTTGAACTAAAAGGATTATTGTCCGGATTACTTTGTGGTATATTCGGTATGTTCATTAACGCATACGCAAACTCGTTTTGGGGTCAATTTCCAACAATGATAATCGCATTTATGGGGCTAACATTTGTGTTAAACGGTCCTTACTTTGACAAAGAGATACGAATAAAAAAATTAACTGTTTCAAATAAATAACGCTATGATTGAACAATTCTTTCAAATAGGAGAAAACTGGATTGATAAGGAACAATATGCCTTTCAATTAGGAGATGCCATCTTATTCCTTTGTTTTCTGATATTTGTACTATATTTATTCGTGTTTGCCATCTATTCAAAACGGAAACCACAGTATAATTATCCTACTGCCAAGAAGAAGTATCGTTTCGCTGTCTTGTTCCCCGCTTATCAAGAAGACGAAGTTATCATAGACTCCGTAAAAAATTTTCTCGTTCAAGAATATCCAAGAGAACGATACGACATTATCGTTATATCTAATCAAATGCGACAAGATACGATAGATAACTTAAAAGCATTATCGGCGAAAGTCGTTAAAATGGATAGTCCCCAAAGCACAAAAATCGAGGCTCTCAAAGAAGCCATACATTATATTGAGAAAGGAGATATAAAGTATGATAATGTCGTTATCCTCGATGCGGATAATATCGTAAAACCAAGTTATCTCGAGAAAATAAACGATGCCCTTTATGCGGGCTGTTCCGCATTGCAAACACACAGGGTCGCTAAAAACCGTGATAGCAATATCGCTGTGCTCGATTCTGTCAGCGAAGAAATTAACAACTCTATCTTTCGTAAAGGCCATACCCGTCTTGGATTCTCTTCCGCCCTTAGCGGCTCCGGCATGGCTTTCGAATACGAGCTTTTCAAGGATATCATACAAGAATGTCACGATATAGGAGAAGATAAATACATGGAAAGAAAGCTTTTGTTGCAAAATGTTTATATCGAGTATTTGGAAGAAGTATATACCTATGACGAGAAAGTTCGAGGTAAGAGGGATTTCTATAACCAGCGCCGTCGTTGGTTGACAACTCAAATCAGCAACTTATTCTCGGGTCTTTTCCAAATGCCGGCAGCCATATTTAATGGAAATTGGGACTATTGCGACAAATTATTTCAATGGATGATGCCTCCTCGCATATTACTGCTAGGTTTTATTATATTAATAGCCTCATTTTTGACTGTTCTCGATTTTATAACATCCATCAAGTGGTGGCTCTTATTGGTCTTGTTAGGTATTACATTCAGTATAGCGGTACCAGACTATCTTGTCGACAGGAAATTCAAGAAAGCGATAGCGAGCGTTCCTGTCTTATTCATACTTATGTTCCTCAATATTTTCCGTATAGGAGGACACAAATTTAATCCAACTAAACATTCTTTAAAACCATGAGAATAGCAATTGAGGCACAACGTATATTCCGGACCAACAAACATGGGATGGACTTTGTCGCTCTTGAGAGTATTCGAGAGTTACAAAAAATCGACAAGGAAAATGAATATTTTATATTTGTCAGTCCAGGTGAAGATCATTGCCTAGAAGAGACAGACAATGTACATATTATTGAGGTAAAATGCCCTACCTACCCTCTTTGGGAACAAGTTGCGCTTCCACGAAATGTAAGCAAGATAAAGCCAGACCTCTTGCATTGTACCAGTAATACCGCCCCACTAAATTGCCCTGTCCCGTTAGTGTTGACATTACATGATATTATTTTCCTAGAACCCCGTCAGGGAGGAAATAAATCTTGGTATCAAAACATGGGTTGGTATTATCGCCGCATGGTGGTTCCTCGCATACTCCCCCAATGTAGGAAGATCATCACAGTCTCTCGTTTTGAGTGCGATCGCATACGTGAGGTATTGCGATTACCCAAGGATAAAATCACAGCTATCTATAATGGATATAGCGAGCACTTTCATCCCCTGCCAGAGATATCATCTATTATCCATAAGTATATTAATAATGACGATTATATTTTTTTCCTAGGCAATACAGATCCTAAAAAAAACGTCGCCCGCACGTTAAAGGCATATAGCCTTTATTTGAAGCACTCAGAAAAGAAACGACCTCTACTTATCGCAGACTTAAGCGAGGATAAACTAGACGCTATCCTACGAGAGCAACGGATAGAAGAGATCAAGCCCTTTCTCTCATACCCGGGATACATCCCTAATACAGACCTAGCTTATCTATATAACGGCGCTTTCGCTTTTTTATATACTTCCCTAAGGGAAAGTTTCGGTATTCCCTTGCTAGAAGCCATGGCTTGCGGCACACCTGTAATTACGGGGAACACATCCGCAATGCCAGAGATAGCTGGAGAAGGCGGAATACTAGTTGACCCGTTGAGTGAAAAAGAAATCGCAGACAAGATACTATATTTAGAGCGAGATCAAATATTCTATCAAAATCAAATAGAATATGGTTTAAACAGAGTCAAAAGATTCTCTTGGTCACAAACAGCGGAAAATCTTTTGACCCTATATAAAACGATTTAAACCTGATAAGTCATGGATATAGGCCCAATCAAACAGAAAATCAAGCAAAATGAGTTTTTGAAGAAAATAGTATTCTATTCAATAACCTCTCCTAAAAATCCTAAACCTCGTTGTTGGGTAAAATGGTTTGTCAATCCTTGGATCCATAAGAAAGGAAAAGGAGCTATCATTCGAAGGAGAAGATCCCGTATTGATGTATTCCCTTGGAATCAGTTCACGGTAGGTAAAAATTCCCTCATTGAGGATTTCACGACCATCAACAATGGGGCAGGCGATGTTATCATAGGCGACAACGCCCGTATTGGAATCGGTTCGGTGGTGATTGGTCCCGTACGATTCGGAAATAAAGTCGGATTAGGTCAGCACGTTTTCATCTCCGGTTTTAATCATGGATATGAGGATGGAAATGTGGATTCCAATGAACAACCTTTAGTAAAGAAAACTGTAGTAATAGATGAAGACTCCCATATTGGAGCAAACTGTGTAGTCGTAGCAGGTGTCCATATTGGTAAGAGATGCCAGATCGGAGCTGGAAGCGTAGTAACTAAGGACATTCCAGATTACTCCGTTGCTATAGGTAATCCCGCTAGAGTTATCAAACGTTATGATATTAACAAACAAAAATGGATAAGAATCTAGTTAGCGTAATCATACCCCTATATAATACCGAGGAGTTCGTAGAAGAGGCGGTAAGATCTATCATGTGCCAGACTTTACGAGAAATAGAGATCATTGTTATAAATGACGGCTCAACAGATAACAGTCTATCTATCATAAAACGCCTAGCTGATGAAGATAAACGTATCCGAATTTATACACAGTATAACCAAGGGCCATCAGTCACCCGAAACAAAGGCTACGAATATACCCAAGGTAAATACGTTTATTTTATGGATAGTGATGATTATCTGGAGCCAGAAGCCTTAAAAACATGCTATATTAAATGTGAACGACAGGCTTTAGATTTCGTTTTTTTTGATGCGGACATATTAAACAAGGAAAAACATAAAAACATATCTTTAAACTATCAACGAAAAGATTGTACAAATCCGGAGTTAGTATATCAAGGCCCATATATCTTAAAACTCCTAATAGATCATAAGGCATATTCTCCATCCCCATGTCTTAATTTCATAAGAAGAGAATACCTAACAGAGATCCAACTCGATTTTCTTCCCGGAATCATCCATGAAGATCAATTATTCACATGCTTGTTATATTTACAGGCCCAAAGAGTATCCTCCATACACAAGGATTTCTTCAAACGTAGGCTACGGGAAGACTCAATCATGACCAGTAAGTTCTCAATGCGAAACATGGAAAGTTACTTTACGATAACTGCCCATTTAAGCAAATTCGCAGACTCACACCCAATGTTCCGTGAAATAATCGACTTATATTTATCAAGAATGCTCAACGCCGCAGTATGGCTATCCTATAAAATACCCTTTAAAGATCGCTTGAAAATAGCCAGACGATGTCTAAAAGAATATAGGCAATACGTGACAACAAAAAATCTAATAGTTTTATTATTCAAATCATTCCTATAAAAACAAAAGAAACTATGGCATCCATAAAAAAAGAATTAATATCAGGAGTATTATATACGGCCATATCCAAATATTCCGGAATAATTATTTCTCTGGTTGTCACCGGAATATTAGCACGCTTAATTGCCCCCGAAGAATTTGGTATAGTAGCAATAGCAACTGTAATTATTTCTTTTTTTGGTATTTTCAGTGACCTAGGTATTGCGCCCGCTATTATTCAAAATAAGGATTTAACAGGCAAAGATCTTAACAGAATATTCTCTTTTACCTTATGGTTGGGAATCATGATATCTATTCTTTTTTTCCTATGCTCTTGGCCCATTTCTTTTTTTTATAAACAAAAGACATTACTGACAATATGCCAACTACTATCCATCAATTTATTTTTTGCTTCGGCAAACATCGTTCCTAACGCACTCCTATTCAAGAATAAGGAGTTTAAGTTTATCGCATATCGTAGCTTAACTATCCAATTTATTGGAGGAAGCATAGCCATCAGTGCCGCCATCGCAGGTGCCGGACTATATGCATTAGTCATTAATCCTATTTTCTCCAGCATTCTCTTGTTTATCATATCATATCGGAAAAACCCTCAAAAGTTACAATATACATTCGGTCTGGATTCGGTCCAAAAGATATTCAGTTTCTCAGCCTATCAATTTTTATTTAATGTAATTAATTATTTCAGCAGAAACCTTGATAAATTATTAATCGGAAAATACATGAATATGAATGCCCTAGGGTATTACGAAAAATCATATCGGTTAATGATGCTTCCTTTGCAAAATATAACCCATGTGATCTCTCCTGTCATGCATCCAATCTTTTCCGGTTTTCAAGATGACTTGCATAAGCTAGCGGATTCATACGAGAAGGTTATTCATATTCTAGCCTTTATTGGTTTACCCCTGTCTGCGTTATTATGGTTTTCCGCAAGGGAAATCACTCTCATTTTGTTTGGGGATCAATGGATGCCCTCCGTTCCGGTATTCCAGATATTATCTATATCTGTTGGTATACAAATAATATTATCAACATCCGGCTCTATTTTCCAAGCGGCCAACGACACTAAAAGTTTATTCATTTGCGGCGTATTCTCCACTTTATTAAACGTATCTGGCATTGTAATAGGGATATTTGTATTTAAAACGCTCGAAGCGATCGCATGGTGCATTACTATCACATTTACGATCAATTTCATCCTATGCTATATATGGATGTATAAAGTGACATTAAAGCGTAATGTAAAAATCTTTATCCGACAATTTTTATCACCCATTGTATTAACAAGTATTTTGATACTCTTACTATGGCCTATATATGAGATATCATACAAGATGACTGAGCCAGGAAGCTTATCTGTTAAGATTCTGTTAGCTATATCTTTTTCTTCCATATATATACAATTAAGTGGAACTTATGATATTATTAACCTACTTAAATCCAAGATACAGAAATGAAAGCTTTATTCCTGATATTTCACGGTCTTAATCCTGCTAATGGGATCAGCAAGAAGATCTACTACCAAGTCAATGCCTTAAGAGCATGTGGCATTGATACGAGACTCTGTTACCTAAATGAGCCTAACGGCAGGAAATTGAGAATGATAGACTCCGAGGTACTACAAGATTATGGAGCAGGGTTCAAGGGTAAAATACTGAAAAGGATAGAATATTCCTCAATCGTTGAATATGCGAAGAAAGAAAATATTAGTTTTATTTATATGCGATCTGATCATAACGCTAATCCATTCACGATTCATATGGTTCATCAAATGCGTAAAGCGGGGATAAAGGTAGTAATGGAAATACCAACTTATCCTTATGACCAAGAATACGCAGGTTTCTCTCGCCGAAAATTACTATTTATAGATCAATGTTTCCGTCGTGTCTTGGCCAAACAATTATGCGGTATCGTGACTTTTTCCGACTATAAAACCATATTCGGTGTTCCTACCATACAAATATCCAATGGCATTGACTTCTCGCAAATTAAATTGAAACAACAGGTCAACGATACAAACAAGGAACTTCACCTAATAGGAGTAGCGGAGATTCATTACTGGCATGGATTTGACCGTCTGGTTAAAGGTCTGGCTGATTATTATGATTCACATCCCAATTACAAAGTCTTTTTCCATATTGTAGGAGATTTCTTCGGGCAACGAGAAAAAGATGATATCCTTCCAATCATCAAACAGCATAAATTAGAGAACTACGTAACCCTTCACGGCGCTAAGCACGGCGAAGAGCTTGACCGGCTTTTTGAGAAAGCAGACATGGCCATCGGTAGTCTTGCACGGCATCGTAGCGGTATCACCCATATTAAAACATTAAAGAACAGGGAATATGCCGCCCGGGGCCTTTCTTTTATTTACTCTGAGACAGATAGCGACTTTGAGAATAAACCGTATATACTTAAAGTGCCCGCAGATGAAACCGCCATCGATATAAACTCATTAATACATTTTTATGAAAAGCAATCTCTTTCTCCCCTTGAGATCAGGGAATCAATTCGATCTCTCTCATGGGAAACTCAAATGAACAAAATAATTAACTCTATAAAAATCTCATAAGAAAAAAACATGGTTATTCCTTCGCAAAAAGGTAAGACGCCTTCTTTTTCCTATGATATTTGTAGGGAGCACTTACTATACATAAATAATATTCACATGACTAGAATTCACGAGTTATAGGCCATTATCTACAAATATATTTTAGTGTCTAGAATCAGCCTCAAGGCTGCACAATCACTCATAGTTTATTAAAATATTCAATCCCTAAAAAAATATCTATTTTCCAATTAACATCACATAATAATCCTCCATAAATTTAGCTATTACTATCTAAATAAAGCGTACTATAACACATGTTTGTAAACATTTAATATCTTCGTATATATTTTGTTTTATCGCAATTTTATTCCGATCTTTGCAGAGATTTAAACAACAATTATAAATCCTCACGATCTTCATAAAAAAAGAGTGGAATATTTATTCATTCATGATTTACGGCCATTGTGAAAAAACGATCTAAATGAAATGGTTCTTCAAAAAAGACGGAAACGACACGTTTCCTATTTAAATCTTTTAATAACTCCCTTGTATATTTATATATAGCGGTGCGAAATCGTGGCGAAAAAAAGCAACGATTCCAAGCTTATCCGCTAAGGATTAAGAAGTTCAGAGTTTGATCTAGAATGCGATTCAGAGTACGATATTTATTAACACGCCCTAAAGGGGTATAATTCAAAACATTATGTATAAACTATTCAACACGGATGAGCTACGGAAGAACGGCTACATCCGCTATCCCAGAGTTTTCTTGGATATGCTCATAAGAAATTGTTGCAAGGGAAAGCGGATCCCGACGCAAATAGGGATCATGCTGTACCTGTACAGCAAAGTCGCCTATAGCCCTTACCAATGTCCATGGAAAAATGACACATACACCATCCAGAAAGGGCAATGTATCGTGAAAATACCCGAGCTGGCCACTTATCTTGGCTGCACGGTCTATGCCATACGGAAAGGATTGGAAGAGCTAGAACAAAGCAGCGTGATAACCAAGAAAAAACTAGATCACGGTATGGCGGTGGAAATTATCAATTATCAGTCGTTCATACTAAACAAAACATCTTATGGCAAATAAGAAAACGCTAACCCCTACCTCCCTCCCCGCCAGCCTCACGCTACCCGAAGAGCGGAAAGCGGAGAAAGCCCTGCTCTTCGGGCTGCTGGCCTCACGCAAGAGCCTTCCCGAGATCGCCTTCAGGATAAGGCCCGAGATGTTCACCCACCCGGATATCGCCTTGGCGATAGAGGCCTACCTCAGCCTTCACGGGAAGGGGGAAGGAACGGATATACTCTCGGTGGAGAAAGAGATACGGAGGCTCTCGCCGGAGAGGGCCGGGCAACTGCCCGACCTCTTCGAGCTGGCCCGGCAAGACGGCTACATGGAGGTAGGCGGAGAGTTCGTACGGCAGCATTGCCAGTACATAAGGGAGGCCTTCGTGGCAAGGCGGCTTATCCTGAGGTGCCACGAGCTGGCGCATAAGGCGGCGGCCGACGACCGGGATACGCAAAAGCTGATATCGGAACTGGGAACGGTGGCCGATGAACTGGGCGAGCAGCTCTCCCTCACCCACGAGATACCGGACATGCCTACCGCCACCGCCGAGGCCATGGCACGGGTACGGGAGATACGCGAGCGGGTAGCCCGGGGCGGTACGGCGGGCATACATACCGGGCTGGGGGGACTGGACAGGCTTATGGGAGGGTTGCGGACAGGCTCGCTCCACGTGTTCGCCGCCCGCCCGGGCATGGGAAAGACGGCCTTCGCCCTTTTCATGGCGGTGAACGCCGCCAAGCAAGGGGTACCGGTTTGCGTCTACAGCCTGGAGATGTCGAGGGAACAGCTGATCTTCAGGATGCTGGGACAGATAGCCGACGTGGAGCCTTCGAAGATCACCAAGGGAACCGCCACCGAGGAGGAGATGAGAGCCTTGGAGGAGGCGAGCCGGCAGCTGAAAGAATTGCCGATATGTATCAACCAACGCTCGGACATCCAAATAGACGAGATACGCTGCGATATCTCCCTCAGGAGGCGGCAAGGGAAGTGTTCCCTCGCCATCATCGATTACTTGCAGCTAGTAAACCGGGACGACAAGGGGCAGACCCCAAACGAGGCCATCTCGAACATCACCCGCAAGGCCAAGATTACGGCGATGGACGAGGAGATACCGATCGTGCTGCTCTGCCAGCTGAACCGCAATTGCGAGACGAGGGGGACCTACTCCTTCAGGCACCAGCTATCCGACCTCCGGGACTCCGGCTCTATCGAGCAGGACGCCGATACGGTGGCCTTCATCAGCCGCCTCTCCGTGGTGAACATACACGAGGACCCGGATACGCACCTGCCTACCCGGGGGAGGGGCACGATCCTGCTGGCCAAGAACCGCCAAGGCGAGCTGGGACACGTGCGCTTCATGCACAACGAGGGCGTGACCTCCTTCTGGGACGACACCCAGCCGGCATGCGTCCGCAAGGCCCGGGCAGCGGAGCCTAAACCGAAGGGAAAGGGCCTCTTCGAATGCTGACGGACGATACGCTGCGCAAGGTGCGGGAGACGGCCCGCATCGACGAGGTAGCCTCCGGTTACCTCACGCTACATCGCTCGGGGAAGGACTTCGTGGCGCTGTGCCCGTTCCACGACGAGCGGCATCCCTCCTTCCGCGTCTCCCCGGCGAGGAACATCGGGAAGTGCTTCAGTTGCGGCGAGGCGGCGGACCCGATACGGCTCGTGTGCCACATGGAGGGATGCGGCTTCGAGGAGGCAGTACGCCTACTGGCACGCAAATACAATATCGAGGTGGAAGAGACCGCTGCCGCTGGTCGTGAGCGGCGGCGGGACGAGCGGGAAGCGTTGTTGCTGGCGAACGCCTCGTTCGCTAGCGGCCTGCTACCGGGCCACCCCGTAGGTACGGCACGTACGATAGAGGATCGCCATGGGCTGGAAGAGACCTACCGCGGCTTCGGCGTGGGACTTTGCCCGCCCGACGCCCCCCCGGCGTTCCGCCCCTTCCTCGGCCGGCTCGTCTTCCCGGTACACACCACCGGGGGGCAGGTGGCCGGGTTCGCCGGACGGAGCCTTGCCCCGTCGGAGAAGGGGCGGAAATACGTCAACTCCCCCGACAGTCCCGCCTACCACAAGGGGCATATCCTCTACGGCCTGCACAAGGCGGTAAAGGCCGTACGCTCCGAGGGGCGCATCCTGCTTTGCGAGGGATACAAGGACGTGCTCGCCTTCCACGCCTCCGGCATACGGTACGCCGTGGGGCTATGCGGCACGGCGCTCACCGAGGAGCATATCCGGGCGATACGGAGGCTGGCCGGGCAGGTGACGCTCTCTCTCGATCCCGATCCGGCGGGACGGCAGAACACGGTCCGGTGCGCCCATATGCTCCTGTCCGAGGGATGCGCCGTCAGCCTACTTCCCCTACCCGACGGCATGGACCCGGACGAGGTGTACCGCCGGAAAGGGAGCGACGAGCTGGCACGCCTAGCACGGGAGGGTACCCTCGATTACCTCTCCTACCGCATCCGCCAAGCGGCTTCCCGCCCTCGCACGGACACCACCGCCATCAACGGGGCGTTGGGCGAGATCGGCCTCCTCTCCTCCCCGCTGGCCGTGTACCGGAGGCTTGGGGAGCTATCCGGGGCGACGGGTATACCGATGGAGGTATTACGGCAGGAAATGTCTGTCGCCACAGACCCGAAAAGCGTAGCGGCAGCGGCACCGAGGAAGAAAGTCGCAGGCCTCACGCACGCCCTGCCACGAGAAAGGGCGTTACTGCGTTTTTGCCTCACGCACCATGACCGGATGTTCTACGACCCCGACGGAAACGAGATTTCCCTGCCCGCATGGGTCTCTGGCGAACTGGCGGACAACGAGCTTCCCCTAGAGGACCCGGAACACGCCCACTTGCTCCACCTCCTATCCGAGGGCAAGCACCCGGACGGGATAGCGGACGAGCGGCTCTCCGCCCTTGTCCTCTCCCTCCGGGCCTCCGCGCCGCAAGATACCGGGCCGGTACCGGACGAACGGCTTCCCGGCGAGACCCGCTTCCAAGTGCTCCTCTACGGCGAGTCCTTCGCGCACCGGAAGCTAGCCCGGGCCTTGGAGTCCGTCCGCACGGCGGCGACACCCGAAGAGCGCCTGCGCCTACAAGCCACGCTCGAGAATCACTTCGCCCTAAGCGACCGTATCGCCAAGGAATTGCAAAGCCAAAGTATCCTGCCGGAGGGGATATAGGGGGGAGACAAAAAAAACTACCGTGTTTGGCACCGAACACTATTGTGCCGGGAAGCCAACACAGTAGTATCCGAAGCCAAACACAGTAGTGTCCGGACCGGAAATACGATAGTCCTTTTATTTCATGCTATCCAACCAACGCTTGCCGGATGGCGTGTACATCCAAACGATAAACACCACAAGTATCAATAGCATTACCCCGAAAAGAAATGTCAATGGATTCATAGCTCTTTATTATTTCAAGATTTTATTACCACAGAAAGCTAACCCGACAGAGAACAAGATCCCTACCATGAACATTCCAATCATACTTATCTCTATCTTTTCCGATTGGAATAACATAGCTATTCCACCCAGCACCAATGCCGTGAACGTCAGTTTTGACAAATCGTAAAAATATTTGCCCAACGTCTCACGCTGGCACTTCGCCCGTTCACGGGACTCACCTCTCACGTCTCGCCGCTTGTCTTTCTCTTTCATACCGTAAATTTTTCATGTCAATCGAATTTTGATTGGGCAAACATACGCTTATTTCGTTAGAAAACCAAGCGTTATTCACTCAAAATCCACCTCTTTACCCCCATTCACCCGACCTCGCCCCCCTTCGTCCCCGTTGACCGGAATCCCACCGGCGGCATGTCGTACCTTTACAACGTAATCAAAAAAACACCAGACATTATGCCGATCAAGTACCGATTAGTCTTACGAAAAGACATGACCAAGGGAGCCGCCGCCGGCTCCAAGTTGTATTACGCCGTGAACAAGTCCACCGGCACCTGCGATTTCGAGGAGCTGTGCGACCAGATCGCCGACCGCAGCACCGCCTCACGGGGCGACGTGCAGGTCGTGGTAGACGGCCTTCTCTACATCCTCAAGCAACGCCTCCAGAAAGGGGAGACCGTCCAGCTGGGCGATCTCGGCCACTTCCAAGCCGTGATCGGCAGCAAGGGCACCAAGCTGGAGTCCGACTTCAACGCCTCCCTTATCAAACGTCCCCGGATCGTCTTCCGTCCGAGCGTGACGCTAAAGAGCGTCACCGGCCTCGCCAAGTTCGAGAAGATCGTGCCCGACGCACCCGCCCCGGGAGGAGGCGACAGCGAATCCCCCGACGAAATCTGACTCAAGGCTCCCCTAGATGAGAAACGATGCACTCCCGCTGACGGGGCGATAAGATCCGTTGGCGGGGATGCCATCCGCACTCCTCCAGCCGCTCCATCAACTTTCCGCTGACACGTATCCACCGGGACAGCTTATCCGAGGCTTTCTTCTTCGACAATAAGGGAAAATAACTCATCGCTATATCACAAAAATAATAGGCGCCGACACCGGTCTCCCGCTTTTCCATACTGATGCTGTTTATTTATTAACTTATTCAAAGATAGTAATTTAAGATTAATTTTCCAAGAAAAATCAAATCATAATTCATCGTATATATCATGAAACAAGCCTATATCTCCACCCACCTTGCCGACGCCCAGTCCGCCGGCGACCGCTTCCACCTAAACCCCATCATCCTCCTTGCCCAAGCCGCCCTAGAAAGCGGCTGGGGCACCTCCCGCCTAGCCCGGGAGGCCAACAACCATTTCGGCATCACCGGCTACGGGGCGAGCAACGCCTTCTGGCACGGGGGCCGCGTCACCGCCCGATACAAGCGGGGCGAGTTGCTGTTCCGCCGCTACGACTCGGCACGCAACTCCTACCTCGACTTCGCCCGCCTCCTCGTCTGCTCCTACCCGCAGGCCGCCGCCATGAGCCGTTTCCCCGCCGACTACGCCAAGGCCATCGCCTACAGCCCCTACATCAGCGAGCTGAACGGCGACAACCGGGAGCGCTACCGGGAGACGCTGGTACAGCTCTGCCACGAGATCGAACCGATTTACTCATCCCTAAAAAACAACAATTGATATGAATAAGATACGACAAATACTTGCCTTCGTCCGCAGCCTGCTGGATTTCTTGCTAAACCTAGGATCTCACACGCCCCAAAAACAACCGCCCCATGACACGACCGACACTCCCACGGAGCCCACGCCCCCCTTTCCCCCACTTCCGCCTGCTCGCCTTGGCCAGCCTCTTCCTGCTGGCGGTACTCTCCCTCCTGCTAGACATGCGGGAGGCGGCGTTGGCGGCTATCGGGGCGATACTCTCGCTCTCGTCCACCCCTCGCCCGGCCCCTTGAACCTGCTGGGCTGGGGGCTGATACTCTCGGCGGCGCTGAGCTCGCTGGGAAAGATATGGCCCCCTTAGGTGAGAAAAAACGGCAGAATCAAACTCTTATTGAAAATTATAAGTACTTTTGTAAAAAAAAGCGAATGCACTTGTTGATCTACATAGATATCGCCCTATTCATTTTCATCGCCTTTTTCATAGGCTATGACCTATTTTTTACGTTGGCGTCCTTTTTTCGGAGGAGGTACCGGAAGCACCGGAGCATACGGCTCCAGAAGTTCGCCGTCATCTTCGCCGCCTATAAGGAAGACCAAGTCATACAGGAATCCGTGGAGCGCATCCTCCTGCAAGACTATCCGGCGGACAAATACCGGGTGATCGTGGTATCGGACCATATGCGGGAGGAAACGAACCAAGCGCTCGCCAAGCTCCCGATCGAGCTCCTCACGCCGGATTTCAAGCATAGCATGAAACATAAGTCCATCACCTACGCCTTGGAATACCTGAAGGGGGGAATCGATAAAGTCGTCATCCTCGATGCCGACAACCTCACGGATACGGATTTCCTGACCCGGGTCAACGATATCACGCAAGACAACATCGCCCTGCAAGCGCACCGTACCCTCAAGAACGACAATACGCCGATAGCGGTATGGGACGGTATCTCCGAGGAGATCAACAACACCATCTTCCGCAAGGGGCGGGTCAATGTCGGGATCTCCTCCTCCTTGATAGGCTCCGGCATGGTATTCGACTTCGGATGGCTGAAATCCCACATGCCCCAATGCGGCACTTTCGCCGAGGACAAGGAGCTGGAGATCTATCTCGCCACGGAAAATATCTTTGTCGATTACGCCGAGGACATCCTCGTGTACGACGAGAAGACCTCACGCCAAGAGGTCATGGCACGGCAAAGATCCCGCTGGTTCCACGCCCAACTGCTGGCATTCTCTTTGATCATACGGCATCTCGACCTCCGTACCCTCAACTGGAATTATATGGACAAGGCGGTCCAATGGTTCCCGCTCCCGAGAATATTAAAACTGATCATCCCGTCTCTCCTCGCCTTGGCATGGAGCCTCACAACTTTCCCGCTTGCCCTGAAATGGTATGGACTGATATTAATCAGCATCTTGACATATACGCTGGCCATTCCCCGCAAGATGCATACACGGAAACTTTACAGGAATCTGTCGAAGCTTCCCTTCCTTTTTTTCATCTTGACAAAAGGATATATAGCCTCATTCATCCGGATAAAAAACAAGGATACGAGCTTTCAGAGCACTCCACATGACATAACGATAAAAAAAGAAGAAAGCCATGATTAAAAAAGTCTCCATTATCACTATCAATTATAACGGGTTGAAAGATACCGTCGAGATGATAGAATCCTTGGCTATCCATGAGACTTATCCTCATGAGATCATTGTCGTAGACAACGCTTCTACCGACCCTCTGGAACATAAGCTTCTCCAATCCAAGTTCCCAGACATACAGGTTATACGGAGTGAGAAAAACCTTGGATTCGCCGGTGGTAATAACTTGGGAATATCATATGCCACAGGCTATTATTTATTACTTCTTAACAATGATACAATCATTACCCAACCATTCCTAAAAGCATTAGTAAATAGACTGGACAGCAAT
Source organism: Parabacteroides sp. KHUB-02 (assembly GCF_056640955.1). Lineage (NCBI taxonomy): Bacteria > Pseudomonadati > Bacteroidota > Bacteroidia > Bacteroidales > Tannerellaceae > Parabacteroides > Parabacteroides sp. KHUB-02. The sequence goes on from NZ_JBWQEV010000002.1 coordinate 228,595, forward strand.
CCTCGAATAGGATGCGTCTCTCCTAAAATAGCTTGTTGGCCCGAAAAAGAACGTTTACAATACGCAGGTTCCACACCAATGAGCTACATAACGCTCCGGAACACCTCCATTGGCTATGATCAGTTAGACCAAGGACAGTTCGAAGAAGCGCATGAAACCTCATTCGCTCATGGAGCTGCCATGGCAGTCAAGGCGATTGACATACAAAAATTCGGGAAAATGCCAGAATTCTACTTCCTTTATTATGAAGAGTTAGATTGGTGTACTCAAATTCAAAAGACTGGATCCTCTATTTGGTTTGAGCCCAAAGCTATAATCTATCATAAGGAAAGCGCTAGTGTGGGTATTGAGAGTCCTTTGCGTATATATTATCACACCCGAAATCGTCTCATATTTGCCCAGCGCATTTTATCAAAAAAAAGAATTCGTATATGTTCATATATATATCAAACGACATTTGCTCTTTGCAAAAAGATTCTAATATTTACGATTCAAGCAAAATTCCATCTTATTCCATTTTTGTTTAAAGGAATAAAAGATGGTATTTATTTCATAAACAATAACTCAAAATAACAAAGTTATGTATAAAGTTTCTTTAGCAATACCTATTTATAACGTGTCTCTATTCGTAGAAAGAGCGTTACTATCCGCATTAAACCAAACATATGATAATATAGAATATTTAATAGTAGACGATAAAGGGCAAGATGATTCCATGGACATTGTCCATAGAATTATTAAAGATCATCCAAGAGGAAAGGATGTCCGTATCATCGAGCATCCGTATAATATTGGCCTTGGGGCTACAAGAAATACTGCCATTGATAATGCGCAAGGCGAGTATCTGTTTTTTATGGATAGTGACGATGAGATCATCCCTACATGTATAGAAATTCTCGTACATAAAATGCAAGAACATCCAGTTGATTTCATCGCAGCATCACACATGAAGAAAGATCTCTCAGGAAAGACCTACCCTACTTATACGTATAGCCCGATTTTAATCCAAGGAGATGATTTACCAGTCGCACAATATCGATATGCACAAAACAATGATATATATGTAATGAGCTGGAACAAACTTTATAATTTAAACTTTTTAAAATCCCATAATATACAGTGTATACCTCATCAACTGGTAGAGGATTGCTGGTTCACATATCAAGTTATTATATCCGCAAAGTCTTGCCAATTAATATCCGATCAAACCTTGTATTATACTATAAATCCAGAATCCACAACCTCAAAGATCAAGACACAAGGGTATTCGATGAAATTAAGTATCAGCTACGCAGAAATAGAAAAAACAAAAAGAGCCTATATAGCCCACTTAAGAGCACACTCAATTTATCCCTGTTTGCTCTTCGATACCATGTTCATGGGCCTATATCATGCCTACAGAATATTATGCGTAGATAACAAAATGGAAAAACAAGAAAGGAAAAAACTCGCATGCTCTTTATTAACTCGAAATTTCCAACTACCTAACCGAATTATCTGTAGTACCTCTTACCTTCGTTTTCTTGCTATATACATTTTTTACAGTTTACCTATAACTATAAAAATCAATTTGGTGAATTTAGCCATCAAATTTAAAATCAAGGATATACTTCAAAAATGGTTTCACTTCAATTAAATAGATTTTATGGAAAAGAGCTGTCAAGTCATTGAGATCCTCTTCTGGATCGGGATCGGGATCGTTTTCTATACCTATCTGGGGTATGGGATCGTATTATACCTTATGGTCAAGATCAAGGAGCTGTTCGTTAAACCCCGGCTCCCCCGCCTTCCCGAGACACTACCGGAGGCCACGTTGCTGATAGCCGCCTACAACGAGGAGGCGATCGTGGCGAGCAAGATGGTGAATTGCAGACAACTGGATTATCCGGCGGATAAGCTGAGACTGGTCTGGATCACCGATGGAAGCAATGACAACACGAATGAGAGACTGAAAGAGTACCCGGAGGTCACCGTACTGTACCAACCGCGGCGACAAGGAAAGACCGCCGCCTTGAACCGGGCCCTCCCCTACGTCAATACTCCCTACGTCATCTTCACCGACGCCAACACGATGCTGAACAAGGGCGCCATCAAGGAGATCATACGCCAGTTCAGCGACCCACGGGTAGGCTGCGTGGCCGGAGAGAAACGGGTAGAGATACAAGCCGAGCAAGGAGCCACCGCCGGAGAAGGCATATACTGGAAATACGAGTCCGCCCTCAAGCGACTGGACTACCGGTTATACTCCGCCGTCGGGGCGGCAGGCGAGCTCTTCGCCATCCGTACCTCCCTCTTCGAGCAGATGCCCCCGGATACCCTACTGGACGATTTCATCCTCTCCCTGCGCATAGCGATGAAAGGCTATAAGATCGCTTACAGCAAAGAGGCGTACGCCCTCGAGGGCGCCTCCCTGAACATGCGGGAGGAGGAGAAACGTAAAGTACGCATATCGGCCGGAGGATTGCAATCGGTATGGCGGCTACGGGGATTATTGAATATCTTCCGGTACGGGATACTGAGCTTCCAATACATCAGCCACCGGGTACTGCGCTGGACGCTGACGCCGGTCGTGCTCTTCGCCCTCCTGCCCCTCAACCTGCTCCTTGCCTGTACCGGGCATACCCTTTACACGGTCATCCTTGCCCTGCAATTAGCGTTTTACCTGCTGGGATACTTGGGGTATAAAATGGAAAAACGGAACATCCGGAACAAGCTATTATTCATTCCTTATTACTTTTTATTCATGAATATCAATGTCATACGAGGGTATAGCTATCTCGCTAAGCATAAAGGCACAGGCGCTTGGGAAAAAGCCAAACGAGGCGCGGGATAAAAAAATAAAAAAATAGATGGATAAATAGTCGTTATATGTCGACTTTAATTAATACTTTTGCGCTATTGATACTATTTGAATATCAAGAAAACTAGAACACAATTTAGATACAATGGATAAATTGGCCTCAGAGTATAAAGTTCTTATCGTAGATGATGTCCCTACAAACGTCATGCTAGTACAAGCCATACTGAAGAAAGAGGGATATACGCTTTTGACTTGCGACAGCGGGACAAAAGCGCTACGCATAGCTAACGAGAAACACCCAAATCTGATATTACTCGATATCATGATGCCTGAGATGGACGGATATGAGGTCCTCCAGCATCTGAAAAGCAATCCCGAGACTACGGATATACCCGTGATTATCATGTCCGCCCTAAGCGATATGCAAAGCATCGTGAAAGGTTACCAATTGGGCGCCACCGAATACGTCACAAAGCCTTTCCAACGTGAGGAGCTGGTGAAGAGGGTGGCCCACCGCTACGAGCTTTACAGCATCAAGCGCATCAAGGCCGAGCTGGAGAACACGATCGAGTCTAGGGATACGCTATACTCCGTTATCGCCCATGACCTGCGTTCCCCGCTAGGCTCGTTGAAAATGATGAATAACGCCATCTTGATGATGGTGGACAAGGAGCGGGTAGGCGACGAGGTGTACGAGATGATCCAGATGATGAACAAGACCTCCGAGGAGATCTTCCTCTTGCTGGACAACCTGCTGAAATGGGCCAAGAACCGCTTGAACAAGCAGCACGTATATAAGCAACAGACCGACATAAACAGTATCATCGACAGTACCGCCGAGATGTATGTCCCGATGGCGGCGCAAAAAGGCGTGAAGATTATCCTAGAAAATCTGGATAAAGAGCTGGTAGGCTTGGTCGATATCGATATGCTCAAGACGATTATCCGTAACCTGATCTCTAACGCCATGAAGTTTAGTTTCGAGGGGGGCACGATCACCTTATCCTCACGCTCCGAGGGGGATTTCGTAACCGTTAGCGTGAAAGATACCGGCAAGGGCATCAAGAAAGAGGATCAAGACAAGCTCTTGAAACAAGACTCGCATTTCACGACCTACGGGACGAAGAACGAGAAAGGCTCCGGTCTGGGATTGATGCTTTGCAAGGACTTCGTGGAGCTTCATGGAGGAAAGCTTTGGTTCGAGTCCGAGGGCGAGGGCAAAGGAACGATCTTCCTGTTCTCGATGAAGGCGCTGAACCAAGAGGCATAGCCGATCGACGTACCGCCTGTCTCTACCGATCGTAGACAAGTGTCGTACAAACAAACTAAATATTTCGTATATTTGCATCCCGGATTAATATCCGGGATTTTTTTGTGTGCCGAGGTGACATTAGGTACATTATTATTTATCGTATAAACATTATTATCGTATGTATACCGTAATTAAACGTATGGAGATCTCCGCTTCCCATAGCTTGAGATTGTCCTACCCCAGCAAATGTGAGAATCTACATGGTCACAATTGGATGATCACGGTTTATTGCCGCTCCAAGGAATTAAACGCCGATGGCATGGTAGTCGATTTCAGTCATATCAAGAGATCGGTGAAATCCCTGTTGGACCACCAGAACTTGAACGATATCTTGCCTTTCAACCCGACGGCGGAGAACATAGCCTTTTGGGTATACGAGCAGATCCCGTCTTGTTTCAAGGTAGAGGTAAAAGAGTCTGAGGGTAACACGGCGATCTATGAGGAAGATTAACGAGATATTCTACAGCTTGCAAGGCGAAGGGTTCCATACGGGGACTCCCGCCGTATTCGTCCGCTTCTCCGGTTGCAACCTGAGATGTAGCTTCTGCGACACCCGCCACGAGGAGGGCGTAATGATGACGGACGAGGAGATCGTGGAGAAGGTATCTTCCTTTCCCGCACGGATGGTAATCCTGACGGGAGGAGAACCTAGCCTGTGGATCGACAAGGCGCTTATATCCCGCTTACGTGAGGCGGGGAAACAGATCTGTATCGAGACCAACGGCACACGCCCCTTGCCCGACGGCATCGACTGGGTGACTTGCTCGCCCAAGGAGAACGCCCCGGTGGTATTGGAAAGAGTCGACGAGATAAAGGTGGTTTATACCGGGCAAGACCTGTCCGCATACGCCGAAATCCCCGCACGGTACCATTTCCTGCAACCCTGCTCCTGCCAAAATACGAAAGAGGTAGTGGATTACATCCTCCGGCATCCCCGGTGGAGACTAAGTCTGCAAACCCATAAACTGATCGATATCCAATAGATAGGATGAGACGGGGGCATGCCCCGTCTCTACTGCTATAGATAACGGACTTCTTTACCTCTCACGGCGTCATTCACCTCTCCATCGCCATAGGCCAACTCGCCATTCACGAAAGTCTTCCATACGCCATGGTGGAACGTATAGCCCTCGAAAGGAGACCAGCCGCATTTGTACAAGATATTCTCCTTCGATACCGTCCAAGTCTGCTCCGGATCGATCAATACGATATCGGCGTAGTATCCGGGACGGATGTATCCCCTCCTATCGATACGAAACAGCTCCGCCGGCATATGCGCCATCTTCTCGACCACCTTCTCGTACGTGAAACGGCCTTCCATCGCCAGCTCCAACATCGTGATCAAGGAGTGCTGGATAAGCGGTCCTCCGGAAGCCGCCTTCAAGCAAGAGCCTTGCTTCTCCTCCGGTAGATGCGGGGCATGGTCGGTAGCCACGATATCGATCGTATTGTTATTGACCGCCTCACGCAGCGCCGCGCGATCCTCGATCGTCTTGATAGCGGGATTCCACTTGATACGATTACCGAATTGGGCGTAGTCGCCGTCATGAAACCACAGATGGTGCACGCAGACCTCGCCGGTTATCTTTTTCTCGCTCAAGGGAAGATGGTTACTGAGCAACGATAATTCCTTCTCCGTGGAGAGATGCAGGATATGCAAACGGGAATCCAAGCGGGTAGCCAGTTCAACCGCCTCGGCCGAGCATTGGTAGCAGGCCTCCTCGCTACGGATCTTGCTATGGAAAGAGATATCCAGATCCTCGCCATGCAGGTTCGTGTAATACTGGATATTACGCCGGATCACCTCCTCTTTCTCCGCATGGATGGCGATCAGCATACCGGCCTCGCCGAAGATACGCTCCAACGAGTCTTTCTTGTCCACCAGCATATTTCCCGTAGACGAGCCGAGGAAGAGTTTCAGTCCCGGCACACGGCTACGATCCAGCCTGCGGATCTCGTCCATATTATCGTTTGTCCCACCGAAGAAGAAGGAGTAATTCGCACGGGAGACCTCGGCGGCACGGTTGAATTTCCATTCCAGATCGGCGATCGTCGTGGTCTGTGGCTTCGTGTTCGGCATGTCCATGAAGGTCGTCACGCCACCGGCCACGGCCGCACGGCTCTCGGTCCCGATATCCCCCTTATGGGTAAGCCCGGGCTCCCGGAAATGCACCTGATCATCGATGACGCCCGGTATCAACCATTTCCCCGTAGCGTCGATCACTTGGTTCGCCTCGGCACGCACATTCCCGGGAACCTCCCCCTCGAACACCGCCGCGATCTTATCCCCCTCCACCAACACCGAGCCGATAAAAGAACGGCCCTCGTTGATGATTCTCGGATTTTGGATTAATATTTTATTCATCTTTCTTATTCTATTATAAATTGTCAAACTCTGTTTTCATTAGGCATGGCTCGCATGTTTCCTCGGATACTTCCTGAAGAAACTCCACCATTTCAATTGAAGGACGCCGAATAAAGCCTCCCCGAATATCGAAGAGTTCATCTTGGAGACACCCAAGGCACGGTTGATAAAGATGATCGGCACCTCCACGAGCTTGAAGCCGCACTTATAAGCCGTAAACTTCATCTCCACCTGAAAGGCGTATCCCTTGAAATGGACACGGTCCAGATCGATCGTCTCCAGCACCTCACGGCGGTAACATTTAAAGCCCGCCGTCGTATCCTGTATCTTCATACCCGTGACGATACGGACATACACCGAGGCGAAATAAGACATCAACACACGGCCCAACGGCCAGTTCACCACATTCACCCCGTTGCAATACCTCGACCCGATGGCTACGTCGGCACCCTGTGCGGTACAAGCGGCGTATAGCTTCGGCAGGTCATTGGGATTATGACTGAAATCGGCGTCCATCTCGAAAATAAAATCATATTTATGCTCGATAGCCCATTTAAAACCCCGGATATAAGCGGTACCCAATCCCAGCTTCCCTTTACGCTCCACGATAAAAAGACGCTCCGGGAACTCCTTCTGCAAGCCCTTCACGATAGCCGCCGTCCCATCCGGAGAGCCATCATCGATCACCAAGATATGAAACACTTTCTCCAGCCCGAACACGGCACGAATGATATTCTCAATATTCTCCTTCTCGTTGTATGTAGGAATAATGACGATACTGTCTGACATATACTTTAATCAATTAATTTTTAGCTCATTATATATACGACTGTAAACCATTTGTAAATTACTCTCCAAAGTTACATATTTTTTCTGTGTAAATCTATCATCCTGTTAGCCCATTCGTCTGTTCCATGATAAGCAAATGTATTTTGGCTTTTCACCCAACTTCCCCGATTTCCCCCTAAATGCCTAATACTCAAATTAAGTTGCTTTATTCTTCCACTTTTATTCGATTATTCCAGCGTTTTTCCGTAAGTTTGTCTTCATTAATTTCTAACGCTTGTAAAATTAAGTACTATGAATATACAGCAACTCGAATATATCCTAGCGGTGGATACTTATCGTCATTTCGCAAAGGCAGCAGAGCATTGTAGGGTGACACAACCGACATTGAGTATGATGATCCAAAAGCTGGAAGACGAACTAGGTATTAAATTGTTCGATCGAAACCTGCAGCCCGTTCGCCCCACACCTGCCGGACGTAAGGTTATTGAGCAAGCGAGAAATGTCCTCTATCAAGCTTCTCTTATCAAAGATATCGTGAACGAGGAGGAACAGTCATTGAAAGGTACGTTCCGCTTAGCGGTGCTACCGACTATCGCCCCTTATTTGCTACCTCGCTTTTTCCAGCAATTATCGGAAAAGCATACGGATCTTGACATCCGTATGCTGGAAATGAAAACCGCTCCCACTATGGCCGCCCTGCAAAACGGGGAAATCGATGCCGCTATCATAGCGAACCAACCCACAGAATCCTATTTACAAGGAGACATATTATATTATGAGCAATTCTTCGGATACGTGGCTCATAATGAATCTATCTTCAAAAAGGATTTGATCCGTACCGCCGATATCAACGACGAGCGGTTGTGGCTGCTGGACGAGGGACATTGCTTCCGTGACCAGCTGATGCGTTTCTGCCAGATGGAAAAGGTAAAGGTTCGCCAAGCCGCTTACCGTTTAGGTAGCCTAGAGACATTTATGCGTATGGTGGAAAGCGGTAACGGTATTACGTTCATCCCGGAATTGGCTACCCTGCAATTAAGTAAAGAGCAGAAAGAATTGGTACGTCCGTTCGCCATTCCCAAGCCGACACGGGAGATCGTCTTTGTCACCCGTAAAGATTTTATCCGGCATACCGTAGCGGGTATTTTAATAGAGAGCATCAAGAAAGCGGTACCTAAAGAAATGTTGACTTTGCAGCCCGGACAAAAGGTTGTGTGATTTTTTCGATAAATCCCATAGGGTATTTCTTTCCTGGGCGATCATATAAGTACAAAGTGATTATTTACCATTAAAACAATACAAATATGAAAGCGCTCTGTAAACAAACTATGGGATTTATCCTGATGATACTGTTGGCTTGCGGTGTAACCTCTATAAAGGCACAGGATAGCGCAGACGATGAGTTTATCACTGTCAGCGGTGTAGTAAAAGACAAGCAAACACGAAAAAAACTGGAATACGTAAATATCTCTATTCCGGGAACCAACGTGGGAACGATCACCAATAATGACGGTGAGTTCTCTATCAAAGTGAAAAACGGCCTCCATGCCAGACAAGTAGAAGTATCGCATATCGGATATTTGAATGGCTTGATCCCCGTGAACGATAAGGACATATTAGAATGTACGGTATTACTCGAACCGAACATGAATACGCTTAGCGAAGTCATTATCCGGGCCGGAGATCCTCGATATATCGTAGAGGAGGCGATTGAGAAAGTAAATAAGAATTACATCGCCACAGGTAGCATGCTTACCGGGTTCTACCGGGAGACCGCACAAAAAGGCCGTCGTTACATCAATATCTCGGAAGCGGTTATCGATGTTTACAAAACTCCCTATAAGGACAGGAACGTGGAACGGGATCGGGTACAGATCTATAAAGGACGTAAATTATTGAGCGAGAAGGCTAGCGACACATTAGCCGTGAAATTATTGGGAGGCCCAAACCTATCCGTTTACGTGGATGTAGTGAAGAATCCGGATTTATTGCTCGACCCGAATATCTTACCTTATTACGCCTTCCGTATGGAAGAAAGCGTGATGTTAAACGACCGACCGCATTACGTAATCAGTTTCCAACCTCAAGCGATCTTGCCTTACGCTTTATATTACGGCAAATTATATATCGATAAGGAACGGCTTTCCTTCAGCCGTGCGGAATTCGCCCTCAGCATGGATGACCGGAATAAGGCTACCGAGGCCATCCTCCGCAAAAAGCCTTTTGGCTTGCGATTTAAACCCGTGGAGGTAGCTTTCCTCGTAACTTACAAAGAACGTGACGGCATGAGCTATCTGAGTTATATCCGCAATGAGGTTCGCTTTAAATGCGACTGGAAACGAAAACTTTTCTCTACCAACTACACGATCGTATCCGAGATGGTCGTTACCGATGGTAAAGAACAAAATAACTCCATCCCCTACCGGATGTCTTTTAAAGCGGATCAGTCTCTATCCGACAAGGTATCGGACTTCGCCGACGAGAACTTCTGGGGAGCTTACAACATTATCGAGCCTACCGAGTCTTTGGAGAATGCGGTATATAAATTAAAGAAGCAACATAAAAATTGACCGTGTAAATATACTATCGACAATGATATGGACAAATCATTATCTTTGTCCATTATCAATTATCTGTTGAAACCAAATTATTATGGATTTGTTCGTACTCAAAAAGATCAAGGAAGGGGATATTAAAGCATTCGAAAGTATTTTCAGGCTTTATTATACCCCTCTTTGCCTGTACGCGACCAGTATAACAGGAGAGCAGGAAGTCGCGGAGGAGATCGTTCAGGACTTGTTTTATGTATTCTGGAAAGAAAGAGAATCTCTTCCAATCTTACGTTCCATCAAGAACTACCTTTATGGAGCTACCCGGAACCGGTCCTTACAATATCTGGAGCATCGGGAAGTACGATACCGATACCGGAATACGGTTTTAGCCGGAGAGAATCCGGAATCCGAATCGTATACCCCGCAAGATCAACTTGAGTACAAAGAATTGCAATCCTTGGTCAACCGGGCATTAGGTAAATTGCCCGAACGCCGCCTCCGGATCTTTCGGATGCACCGTTTCGAAGGAATGAAATACGCGGAGATAGCCTCCAGCCTCTCATTGTCCATAAAGACAGTAGAAGCGGAAATGACCAAGGCACTACAAACACTAAGAAAAGAAATCGAGAATTATACCTAACAGTTATGAATCAAATAGAAAAAAATAAATCGAAGACAGACCAAGCATGGGCACAATTATACACTCGCTTGGAGCAAGACGGGCTGCTGGATAAGCCAATTTCCGGTACACAAATCCCATACCGGATCGGACTCATGAAATGGGCCGCCGCTATCATTATACTTTGCGTATCGGTAGCTACAGCTATTTTCCTTGGACAAGAACGGACACCGGAGACCACTCTGCTCACCCTGCATAATAACGAGGCTTCCACCACCTTGGTCACGACTTTGGAAGACGGGTCTATCGTTTATCTGGCCGATAACAGCCAGTTAAGCTATCCGGAACATTTCCAAAGAGAAAAAAGAGAGGTGTCTCTATTAGGAAACGCCCTTTTTGATGTAAGCGGGAATAAGGAACGTCCTTTCCTAATCGAGACAGAGCAGGCCCGGATCGAGGTATTGGGAACCTCATTCAATATCAAAAGCTCGGATAAAAGCGCCTTTGAATTGGCCGTTCGCCGGGGATTAGTGAAAGTGACACTCAAGAAGAACGGAGAACAAACGCTGGTAAAGGCCGGTCAAACCGTATCCTTATTCTCCAACCGTTTACAAGTAGCTCCGACTCAAGATAACGAACAATTTTCCGATTACACCCGCCGTATCCAGTTTAAGGATGAGCGCTTAGGAGATATCTTGCATGTAATTAATCTGGAGTATCCGATGATGCCATTGAAGACAACGGCTGATTTAGAGAATAGACGGCTGACCGTTAGTTTCTATAATAACTCACCCGCAACGATGGCTGAACTGATCTGCGCGGCGTTAAAACTAAAATGTACGCAACAAAATAATATATGGATGATTTCCGAACCTTGAGACAGCTGATCGTAGGATGGTTGCTGTTACTCGTAGCTCTCATCCCTATGAATGCCCAGAATGGTAACGTACTGGGACAGGTCATACGATTGCCTAAATCAAAAGGAAATATCTACCAATTGCTGGGACTCGTCACGGAACGTTCCGGCTATCTTTTTATATACGACAGTAAGATTATCGATAATGAACAAACAACATCGATAAAAGGTGGAGATTATACGATACAAGAAGCTATATACGCTATTACCGGTAATAAAAATCTGGCGATCCGTACGATAGAGAACCATCTCTTGCTTTATCTGCCAGAGAGTCCCTCCGCTCCTAAAAGCGCATCCGTAACTCCCGATTCCATACAAACCTATTTCTCGATAGAAGGTTCTTTACAGGATCAATATACCCATGAGCCAATCGCGTTCGGATCGGTAGGAATCGGCGAGGCCGCTATCGGCACCATCACCAACCAGAATGGAGAGTTCCGATTGAAATTACCGGACTCACTCCGATTATCCAAGGTACGTTTCTCTCATATCGGCTATCTTCCCCAAGAGATAGATGGTCGGGAGTTAATAGATAAACATACCGTCTTATCCCTAGAGCCTAAAGTAATCTCCATCCAAGAAGTTATCGTGCGTCTAACCAATCCGAAACGCTTATTACAGGAGATGCTGAACGAGAGAAGAAGCAATTATTCCCAGCACCCGATTTACCTTACCACATTTTACAGAGAAGGCGTTGAACGTAAAAAAGGACTCGTAGGACTGACCGAGGCTGTTTTTAAGGTATATAAGGCATCTTACCACAGCAATGCCTTGGCCGATCAAGTGAAACTACTAAAGATGCGCCGCATCAGTAACGAGCAGGAAAAGGACACATTGATCACAAAAATGAAGTCGGGTATCTACTCCTGCCTTGTCTTGGACTTGATGAAACAGTTACCGGAGTTTCTGGATCCTAGCCCGGATTCACCCTATACATACGCCCATACCGACATCACGGTAGTGGGTGATCGACTTGCTAACGTCATCTCTTTCGAGCAACGAAAGAGTATCAATGAACCGCTTTATCGGGGACAGATATATATCGACATGGAAAATAATGCCTTATTAAGAGTGGACTTTGAGGTCAATCCCCAATATATCGAGCAAGCGGCCGGCATGTTCGTCGAGAGAAAAAGCAGGAATTTACGGATCACGCCCCAGAAAGTAGCCTATACGGTATCTTACAAGCAATGGAATGGCACCTACTACATTAACCATATCCGGGGAGATCTGCATTTTAAAATTAAAAAAAGAAGACAACTTTTTAACACAAATATTTTACATACTTGGTTCGAAATGGTTACCTGTAAGATAGATACAGCCAATGTGAACCGCTTCTCACGCATTGAATCCCTTCCCACCCGCACGGTTTTCTCGGATACTCACTTCAACTACGACGAGGGTTTCTGGGGAGATTTTAACGTAATATTACCCGAAGACAAACTGAATGAGGCTATTAGCAGAATCACCTCAAAGATAGAGGAAACGAACTACTAATCCCCTGAAAATCATAAAGAGAGCCTTTTCGCAAAGGCTCTCTTTATAGGTTTTTAATAGGTATTAGTCTTTAAGGCAAAAAGATTGTTTAGGTTATCTGCATGCAAAGATGGGCTAATTAATATAATTGAGCAAATAAAAAAAGATATTGTACAACACATTTTTTTAAGTTTATCGAAATTTCTTTGCAGCTTGTGTTACTTTTTAACAATTACAGACTCCAATAGATCATCTGATGGATGCTACCTCGATAGACTCCTTTCACGTCCGCCAACACGGCATGTTCGTTCGTGATCGACATGAAGTAGGACTCATCCAGCTTCAAATAAGTCGTATGAGCGACAGCTACCACTACCGCGTCATATTTCTTCCCGGGCCTCTCTACTAACCGGATACCGTACTCTTGCAATACTTCCGAGGGGGAAGCGAACGGATCCATCACATCGACCTCGGCTCCGAAGTCCTTAAACTCATTGATAATATCGGCTACTTTCGAGTTACGTATATCCGATACGTTTTCCTTAAAAGTCATACCCATCACCAACACATGCGCTCCTAGGATATTTTTCCCCTGCGAGATAATCTTTTTCACGACCTTCTTTCCGATATACCGTCCCATGGAATCGTTCACGTAGCGACCGGAGTTGATCATCTTCGTGTGATATTGCAATTCTTTGGCTTTATGCACCAGATAGTAAGGATCTACCCCTATACAATGCCCACCTACCAATCCGGGAGAGAAAGGCAGGAAATTCCATTTCGTTCCGGCGGCTTTCAAGACATCAAACGTATTTACCCCCATTCGATCGAAAATAATGGAAAGCTCGTTCATAAGGGCTATATTCACATCACGCTGGGTATTCTCGATAATCTTGGCGGCTTCGGCTACCTTGATACTAGGCGCACGGTGCAACCCCGCTTGAACGACCAGCTTATAGACGTCCGATATCGTTTCCAAAGCTTCGGCATCGCAGCCGGAAACGATCTTCACGGTATTTACCAAGGTATGTACCTTATCACCCGGATTGATTCGTTCCGGTGAATATCCAACCTTAAAGTCCTCTCCTACTCTCAACCCTGAAACCTCCTCCAAGATCGGGATGCAATCCTCTTCCGTACATCCCGGATATACGGTAGATTCGTATACTACATAATCGCCTCGTTTAAGGACTTTGCCTACCGTGCGAGTCGCACCCAACAAAGGGGATAGATCCGGCTCGTTATGGCTGTCTATCGGGGTAGGAACAGCTATCACGTAAAAAGAAGCCTCCCTTAGCTTCTCTATAGAAGAAGTAAATGTGATGTCCTTATGTTCAAATACCTCAGAGGAAAGCTCACCACACGGATCTATACCGTTCCGAAGCTTGTCCAAGCGATCCTCGTTGATATCAAATCCGATAACGGAAACATGTTTAGCGAATTCCATCGCGATAGGAAGCCCGACATATCCTAGTCCGATTAGGGCAAGTTTTGTTTGTTTATCTAGTAACTTTGTATACATCTTATTATTTCATCATTCTACTTAAAAAGTCCGGATTCCGACGAGTATCCCAAACAGACAAGATTGTATGCAAATGTAGCAATCTTCAGTTTACCTAACGGAATAAAGGACGTTTTATTTCATAAAGAAGGTCCCTTATCTCGTTTTCAAAATAAGGGACCTTGTCTTCTAAGTATAAATATGTTTCTTTTACTGCAAACGGCGAATACCTATAGCCTTGTTATATTGGGCTAAAGAAGCCTTTTGCTGATACCAAGTCTGGATCAAGCTACTGTAAGACTGAATCCATGACAATTGGGCGGAGAGCACATCCAAGATCGGTAGTTTACCCTCGTTGTAGCTGAAGGTATTCAAATCAAGGTTCTCCTCGGCAATCTTACAAGCCTCTTCCGCGACGGTAATTTGTTTCGTATACTCGGTTAGGCTTGTCCATGCGTTCGCTACCTCTTGAGCGATCTTATCACGCGTATTGTCCAAGGCGTATTCCTTACTACGAAGGATGGCCTTCTGGGAATTTACCTCCTTGAAACGGGCTCCCCAACGGAACAAAGGTATCTTCAAGGAAGCGAAGACGGCCGGAGTCCACAACTGGTCCGAACCTTTCACGTTCAACATCGGCGTACCCCAAGTACCTTGAAAACCGATCGCCAAAGACGGGTTATATTTCGCCTTCGACAAATTGATCTGTCTCTTTTGATACTCTATGTTCAACTCGGAAATAGCGTAGTCCGGACGATTCCGAAGAGCTACATCCTCTCCTACTTGCAACGGCAAGGCCAGATAGGTCGTAATGGAATCTTCCACCTCGATCGGGTCTAACGGAGACACACCCATCAATGAGTTCAAGTTCTGTAACGCGATCTGATATTCCTTATAAGCCGAGCTTTTATTCAATTCCGCTTCTTTCAAGCGGGACTCCACTTGCAATAAATCGGTCTTGCTGATCTGGCCGTCATTGAAACGGATCGTCAACACGTTCGCCAACTCCCCGACAATGTCTACATACTGACACATCACATCGTACATACCTTTACGTGCGGCGGCCGTCCAATAGTTCAAATCGGCGGAATAAACGATATTATCCGTTGTCAATTCTTCCGCTTGCTCGGTGATCTTGCCTTGTACCTGAGCTGCCTTATAGTTATTATAGATCTGTCCGCCGGCATAGATGGGCTGGCTCACCGTAGCGCCTAGGCTATACGTATTATGGTCCATCTCTACGGACATGCCCGGTCCGAAATCCAAATCATATTTATTGATACGGTACTGATAACTGCCGGAGAAGTCCACAGAAGGGAAGAAACCGGTCTTAGCGGCCTTGATCGCATGCTGCATAGCGATACGCTCCTCAGAGCTTTGCTTGATCTGACGGCTGTATTCAAGGACCCGTTCCTTATATTCCACAGCCGATAGCCGGGCGTCTTGCGCTTTAGCGGACAAGGCACCCAACAATAAACAACCTATGATTATTTTATTTCTCATACCTTTTACTCTGATTTAATCTTAAAGAAAACACAATAAGTAACCGGAAGCACGAAGATCGTCAAGATCGTAGATACGAACAGACCACCCATGATGGTAGCCGCCATACCGGCGAACATAGCGTCACCCAACAACGGCAACATACCTAAGATCGTCGTACCGGAAGCCATCGTCACCGGAACGATACGGGTTTTCGTTGCCTCTATCACGGCATTCACCGGAGACAAGCCCGCGTTCAATTGCAAACCGATCTCGTCCACCAGCACGATCGCATTCTTGATATTCATACCGATCAAGCCCAACAGACCCAGCATAGCAAAGAAGTCGAGAGACTTACCGAACACCAACAATCCCAATACCACACCAATGAAGATCAACGGCAGCATCGCCATGATCAATACCGGTTTCCGGTAATATTTCGGGAATAAGAATAACAAGGTGACATAAATCAAACCGAACATCAACGGGATATTAGCGGCGATCGCCTTATTACCTTTATCTTGCTCGGATTGCTCACCGAAATACGTCATCTTATATCCTTCCGGCACCTGAATCTTCTCCTGTACCTCTTTCCACAAATGACTGAAAGCAGCCATCGTATTGGCACCACGCTTCGGCTCACACTGCATAAGCATACACGGCTCACGGTTGAATCGTCTCACTACGTTAAACTCATAATCCAGCGAGAAATCATCGATCACCTGCTCCACTTTTACCGAACGGCCTTTAGCGCTATAAACCGGCAAAGTCTTTATATCATTCAGACTGATAGAATCCTTATCCGCATCTTTCAGTAAGATCGGCATAAACACGTCGCCCTCACGATACTCACCCAAAGGTACGCCATTCGTAGCCGAACGCAAGGAATAAGCCACCTGCTGACGGGTAATACCCAGACGCAAACCTTTCTCTTGGGAATATAGCGGCTTCCATACCGGAACCTTGTTACCCCAACTATTGCGAACCTCCATCACCTGATCATAATTCCGGGCGATCTCCTGCGCCCTTTGCGTCAAGGCAACCAACGTATCTACGTTATCGCCGATAAAACCGATCTCGATCGCCGCATCCGGAACCGGAGACAAGGCGAACAAAGCCGAACGGGTCAATATATTCGGATAGTTAGCGACCATATAATCGTAGAACTTACCCTCTTCCGCTTGCGCATCCTCCGGATCTTGTGTCTCGATCAACACATTGGCGAAGTTTGGCTTCGGACCGATAGAAGAACTGGCCAAGTAATAACGCACCGGCGAACCTCCCAAGGTAAACGAGTATGATTTGATATTCTCATTCTTGCTGAGATATTCCTCCTCTATCTTCTTCACGTTCGTCTCCACGTCGTAGATGCTATATCCTTCCGGGAAGATCAAGTCCGCACGGAAATAAGGCTTGCTCATGATCGGGAAGAAACTCTGCGGCATGATGCTCATCACGAACAAGGAAAGGAATAACGTAGCTACCACGGTAGAGATCGTTACATATCTACGCTTGATCAAACGGCCCAATACCGACTCAAATTTATGATACAGCTTCGTATCGTACGGGTCTTTGCTCTCACCCGGTTTCGCCTCTTTCAAGATAAAATTACCGAAGGTAGTCGTTTGCGTCAAGGCCAAGACCCAGCTTAATCCCAAGGATACCGCCAATACGATAAACAACGGTTTCACGATCTCGGCCACGGATGCCGGTGCCAAGTACATCGGCAAGAAAGAACATACGGCGATAAAGGTAGCGCCCAACAACGCCCACTGCGGTTTCGTCGCGCCATCGATCAACGCCTGATAACGGGAAAGTCCCCGCTTGATACCGACTTGGGCATTATCCGTCACCACGATAGCGTTATCCACCAACATACCCATAGCGATAATAAAGGCCGCCAACGAGGTTCGGTTCAAGCCGACACCCCAGATCAACATGATCAATAAGGTACCACCTACCGAGAACAACAACGAACTACCGACCAACATACCGGCACGGGACCCCATCACGATAAAGATAATCACGATAACGATCAATAACGACTCGATCAAGTTCAAGATAAAACCGTTGTTCGCCTCATCCGCGATCTTGTTCTCCGGATAGATCGTTTTCAGGTCCATACCCACCGGGAACAGCTGCTCCATCTCCGCTAAATGATCCGCCACGGCGTTACCCACGGCAACCACATCGTCTTTCGAACCGGTAGCGACACCGATACCGATGGCACGCTTACCGTCCACACGCATCAGGTTCGAGGGAGGGTCCATATAACCACGCTCTACCGTAGCGATATCTCCCAAACGAACCTCACCGCCACTTTTCGTCACGATCAATTGGTCCCGGATATCTTGTATATCCTTATACGTACCTTCCGCACGCAAACGCAATTGATAATTACCGGTATTGATATCTCCCGTATTCACCAACAAGTTCTGCGTTTGCATCACCTGCTGGATAGCGTTCGGGTCGATACCTAGGTTAGCCAGTTTCGGGATAGAGATCTTTACGTTGACAACTTGTGTCTGTTCACCGAATAGGTAGACCTTCTGTACACCCGGTACAGGAGATAGCTCCGTCTTGATCTTTTGCGCCCAATTACGCAGGTCGTCGTAAGTATATCCCTCATCGGCCGTCAAGGCATAATAAATTCCGAATACGTCACCGAAGTCATCACTAACGGATATCGAGGAGGCGCCAGACGGAAGGCGGGGCTGTATATTCGCCACCTTACGACGCAACTCGTCCCACTTGACCGGCATATAATCCGGAGACAAGGTAGGCTGCAACTCAATAGAAATCTTGGACATACCGAAATAAGACTCAGATTTGATCTGGAACACATCCGACATAGCCTGAATCTCCCGTTCGATCGGCTCAGTCACCAGCTTCTCCACCTCCTGAGGTGTCGCTCCCGGATATTGGGTAACCAAAACCGCTTGCTTGATTACGAAGGGAGAATCTTCCTTCTTCGGCAATTTAAAGAAAGAATATATACCTCCTATCAGCATGACCGCTAGGAAAAAGTATATAATCTTCTGATTCTCTAAGGAATATTTTGGAATATTCATTGTTTATCTCTTAATCTGTTAATACTTTTACCTGTTGTCCATCCACCAAACGAGTGGCTCCGGCTGAGACAACCTGTTCGCCGGGTCGCAAGCCATCCGTTACGATCACGCCATCCTTGCCGATCAGCATAGACTCGGTAATCTTGCGACGCTCAACCTTTTGAGACTGCCCATTATAAACAAACACATACTTATCGCTATTGGCATCGTCAGCCACGACAGCGGCTAGCGGAACCAATACGGCGCCTTGCGTGAAACTCTCGCTATCCACGTTCAAGATCACACGGCAAGAGAAACCTACGGCTACCTTATATTTCTCTAAATTAAAGTTCGGATCATCGATATACAGATATACGGGAACGCCGGAGCCATCGGGAGAGGCTTCCACGTATTCTTTCACCTTCGCCTTGAAGCGAACGCCCTTGTAATTATCGAATTCCACATAAACAGAATAAGGAGAAGAGAAGTAATTGATATTACTCTCCGGCATCGTAAACACGACCTGTAACTTATTCGGGTTGATCAAGCAAACGATTCCTTGTCCGGCCTGTACCTTCTGGTAATTCTCCACATATTTCTTCTGGATAAATCCATCGAACGGCGCACGAAGCTTTGTCTGGTTCAATGTATTTTGCGCATACTCGAAAGCCGCCTTGGCATTTGAGTAAGAGGCTTCCGTAGACTCATACTCTTGCTTGGAGATAGCTTGTTTGGACAATAACTTCTTCGCACGTTGCAATTGCGCCTCAGCGGTCTGGAAAGACGCTTTCTTCGCCTCATATTCCCATTTAAAGTCCAGCGGATCGATCTCGGCCACGATCTGTCCCGTACGGACCTTCTGGCCTTCATCCACGTTTAATGAGATCAGCGGGCCGGACATCTTAAACGCCAAATCACTGAATTGATCGGGCGATACCACTCCACTGAATGATTTCTCAACCATGTTCAGAGAAGTAACGTCCGCCAATTTAACTGGACGAGGACCTTGCTCCTTAACGGGTGGTTGACTACAGGAAACCAATGCTGCCAAAACAAACACAGGGATTAATTTTCCTTTCATGATAACTTGCATTTTGTTATTTAATTATGATTTCTTTTTCTTCACAGTAAATATAAAACATTCTCGCCTAGAGATTGTTGAGCATAACGTGCCTTAAAAAGACCAACTACCATCATTCACGTATGCTTCCATCGGATTTTCTATCGAATCAGGCAAAGAAGGGAAAAAGTCAATTCCGGTAACCTTCTCAACGCTATCGATAGGGATCATCATCGATTTCAAGGGAGTCTTTCCATAGTCTTTATTATCAAACAGAAAACCTACCCCTTCTGGTTTACCGTTCGTTATCGTACAGATTACCTTATAAAAGGTCTTCGGGATTCCCACCCGATTCTTGCCTAACCGTTTCAGGTCGTCCGTGATCACCGGGCCGGTCACGATCAACAAAGAGCCATTCTCTTTCGCCCACAAACGAGCCTGCTCTTCCAGATCTTTCCAGATACCTCGGTTCAAGCCGGGCTTTTGCGGACAGATATTACTTAGGTAGAACGATTCCCGCATGGCCTTGGCGGACCATTTCATATCGCCGGCAGGCGCCATATGCCCTCGGTCATAGCCGGAACGGGTATAGTCCTCGTTCATGGCGGTAGCCCCTTTCACCATGGGGTCCGAGACGAACTTATTAGACCGCTCGTTCTTCTTACTTGTCGCCTCTTTCGAGGTCAGTTCATAGGCTACCCAATTGGCGATCTTATAATCGGAATTATAAGAAACCGTATAGCCCTCATGCTTTATAACCTGCTCTTTTTGTTTATTCTTTAGTCTCGGTATCTCAGCTCCCTCTTGAAAAGTATAAGCGGTGGTCTCTTTCTTTGGGTTCGTCGTTTGCTTGTTTTTCGTCGCTTGCGCGGCTTTCTTACCCGATGTTCCGGAACCGCCCTTGTCCGAGATCTTCGGACGGACTATTGTCTCCGCCCGATCCTGTTTCTTCTCTACAGGCCGTGTCTTGGATACCGGATAAAACCAGTTATATATGAATAATACACCGATAAAACAAACAACTACCGCAAAAGCGCCAAGAAGCATCTTCTTTACAGAAGACATGAATGATGATGCCCGCTTCTTCTTGCTTTTCCGGGGTTGAGGCTTACCTTTCTTTTTTGCCATACCTAAAACTTCCTATTCTTAACCTTTCGTATTGGGCGCAAAAATAGATAAATCCGGCATGTTATACAACACTATTCTAGGATAGTATTGGTCTCGATTACTATAAAAGACGGCTTAATTTAATGCAGACAGCATCCGGTGCAAATTCTTAGGGAAAATCATCGGTTGAATAATAAATATCTGTAACTTTGCTTACGGTAACAGAGTGGTATTTAATTTGTCAACAAATATTTCTTATGGAAGAACTCTTTCGACTCGTACGGGATGAAAACGACATTGACAAAGCCTTGTCTATGATTCGCTCGGGCTACATGCTGGAACCGTCTTACAAGGACCAATACAATTGCAGTCTCTTGTTCCATGCCGTTTATCGGAAAAGCCTGGAGCTGGTCAAAACACTGGTGGAAAAAGGCTTTGACGTGAATGACAGGTTGCCCGATGGTGCGACACCCTTGATGTCTGCGGCCAAAAACAATGTCATCGACATTGCAGAATACCTGCTGGAGAATGGGGCGGAGCTGGATGCGTGTGACGAGGAAGGTTGGACTGCCTTGATGACTTCCGCTTCTTTCAAACATTTCGACATGATGCGTTTTTTGGTTGAAAAAGGCGCAAATATTCATGCAAGAGCCAACTGGGGATACACAGTCCTGTTCTATGCCGTGATAAAAGGAAGCCTTGCCGATGTCCGATACTTGGTAGATAAAGGTGCGGACGCCAACGATAAGAACGATGGCAACCGAACCGTACTGATGGACGCGGTAACAAGAAACGACCCGGAAATGGTACGTTTTCTCATAGAACGAGGTGCCGATGTGAAGATACGGACAACTGAAAACAACTGTTGCGTGTTGGGAGAAGCCGCCCGTTGGGCTAACGCGGAGATTGTGCAACTGTTAATTGAGCATGGCGCGGATGTCAATAATGTCGATACGATGGGAATGACCCCATTGTTGTATGCTGCCACACACGATAATGTCGAAGCTGCCCAAATGTTGATAGAAAACGGAGCTAACCTAGAAGCTCGCGAACGATATAAAGGTTTCACCCCTTTGCTGTATGCCTGCCATTTGCTCAAGCCGAAAATCATACCTTTGCTGGTAGAGAAAGGGGCAGATTTAAACGCAAAAGACAAGAAAGGCAAGACCCCATTGGGGAATGCCTGCAAAAAAGGAGGGCTTGAAATAGTGAAGTACTTAGTGGAACATGGAGCTGGTTTACAGGTCGGCAAAAAGAATGTAGCGGATGTGGTAAAAGACAAAGCGATCAAGCAGTATCTTTCCGAATTGCCATGAATCTCATATTGAATCAGACAATCCTTAATAAATTACTGTAGTTATGTCAATGCATGCAATAGAAAGTTTGGTGGAATATTCCGTAATAGCCGTAGCGACCGCTTCGCCTGTTCCGCCTACGGCACAAAGACTGCGGGTACACGGTCTTGCGAGTTCGTGACGAACTGGAAAAATCGGTTATCTCTCCCTGCTCTCACCGGAGCAATTGCCCGAACCCGAGCGTTCTGAACACTGAGCCACATTCTTTCGTACACATCCTTTCCCTATCATTTTGACAATTCCCGATTGTAGAGATCATCCTTGTCTTATAGTCCAACTTACACAATTCAAACAGCCCTCGTGACGAATCAAGTCTTTTACATTTATCATTTCAGCATATCCTTGATACATAGGCATAAGTGCTGTTATCTGTTTAAAGGCTTGCTCATCTTCTGGATAACCGAAAGAGGGGATAAGCAACACTTTGTCCGTTTGAAGCCAATTGATGTATGCCCAATTATGTTTGTGTTGGCGTTGTACGTTATATTCCAGCTTAAAAACCTCCTTGAAATGTTGTCGCAAAGCTTCAATAACCTTACGAGTAAAACTTTTGTCAAACCGATCGTAGTTGGTTATCAATACTCGGTCATTGCCTATATACCTAACCAATCCATCTGCATGGCCATAAATTTCAGATTCATCCCATGGCAGAACAATCAACTCAGCCATAAAATGCTCTTCTATAGCTTTGGCAAGATTGTCTTTTGAATAGTTGTTCTCTCTAAACACCTTTTCAATCATGATAATTTTATTATCACAGCGAATCACATTACCGCCATCTATTATCAAAGGTGTTGCAGGTTGCTTTACTTCAAGTCCCAAATCATGGCAAACCATGTTTCCATCTGTTCGTGTAGCAAGTAACTCTTTTGACTCATGCAAATAATCGGGATCATAATCAAAGCCACAAAATGTATCTTCAGCAACTTGAACAGGCATATAGTCCCTGCACCAAATATCGTGAGTATTATCGAGAAAGCGATACTCAGCACCGTGTTTTTCAAGAGCAGAAACCAGTGAAGCATAAGTCTTGGGAGATTCTCTTCGTAACGAGGACGAGAGATAAACCATATTACATTGAAAGTCTGTTATCATATTTAGAGCTTTGGAGTATATTTTCTTGTTGTCTTCTTTAAGATAACATGATACTTTTCTTCTGTACCTTTTTTTTCTTTTGTTTCGACAATTCTTTCGGTAGGCATATCCCAATCCACATCATCAAAAACAAATCGCTGATGTAAGTCATCTTTTATACCTATGCGTTTTGTGGCATCACCAATGCTTCTGTCTTTCTTGAATGTATCAGGAATGTCAATGACATCTGGCATCCTAGAACAATGATTGAATATCTCATACATTGATAGTTTTGGGGCACCGACAACTCCAATCTGTACCCATTGTTCCTGTTGGTTCTGCTTGTAGATTTCAATACCTCGAATGAGAATGCCGCCGAATCGCATCAATTCATCACCATCTCTAACCGTTTCAAAGGCTATATCTACACCGCTGCCATGAAAGAACCATTCCACACGTTTGCAATCACGACTGTATGTACTTATATCCTTGTCCTGTTCCTTGATATCATATAGGTAAAACTCTATCTCTGCAAACCGATAAATGATATCGCTGTTATCTCTTGAATCATGTTTGAGAATGCAATAGTGGTTCATTAACTCTATTGCAGTTTCTCTGAAACACTCCCTTTGTATATTTGTAAGAAAACTCAAATCCATAATAACCTTAATTCCGCAACATTTTAATTAAACATTCTTATAATATGCTGAGCAACGAAAGATTACAAAGGATATTACCATGTCAGAATAAACCAATTCATAATCCTCCCCTAACGCACGTTCCCTAAAATCTCCCATACCACATTATTCCATAATTTGCCAATACCCTTGTTTCCTACCACCTACACGTCTCAATAATCCAAGTTCTTGAAGACGTGAAAGATTATATTTAACACCATTCTCTGTAATATTAAGAAGTTCTTCGCTTATTTCCTTTCGGGTCGCTTCGGGATGTTCTTTTAGAAAAGATAGTATAGCTTGTTGCTGCCCCGTCAAGTTTTGTATAGTCTTTTGGGTAGTCTTTTGGGTAGTCTTTTGGGTAGCCGCTCTTTCCGGATACTCAAACTTGAATATAGTCCAAATACCCGAAGCGTCATAACGAAACTCCGGTGTAGAGAATCCGTCATTCTTACAAGCCATGATGATACGTTCAATACCACGTCCCCATGCTTCAATCTCCCCAGAGCGAAAGAACGTATTAGCTATGTCGGGGTTGTAAGGGAAACTTCGATGAGAAGATAACAATGTTTCTACAGTCCAACCATCTGGCAATACACCACCATTTACGATTTCTAGTTTATTCTCATATACACGGATTTGTATAGGGGAAGGCTCTGCATAATCTTTATTGATACAAGCGTTCAGTAACGCCTCACGTAGAGCTTCCCTAGGCATAGGTAATGTTTCTATTCGATGAATGCCCTCGTAGGTAATAATGGCTTTCATGTATTTGGTACACAGCAAATCCATCAGTTTCCCAATTTGCTGAAACAAATTGCCATGTACTTCATCCTGATACACCAAATCCATACCTTCGCGAAAGAAACCGACTTTGACAAAAGCTCCAGCCACATATCGTTCTGGGTCAGGATGGAACAACAAGGTAGCGGCCCGTTTCAGATAACAGCCTTCATAAAGCCGAAGTTTCTCTAACAAGCCATGATTATCGTCCATCAAATCCGCATCCTCCATGCGTCCGCTTCGTTTGGCATATTTACGGAACAAATCGAACGTAACGTTATCCAAATCCTCTGCTTTTAGATAAGGTACAGGTACACCATCCCATGTCTTGCCTTGCTTGCGAAGCATAAAGCGATCGAGTGCGACTCCTTTCAATTCTTGATTGGAGGCACCGCTCCGCTGGTAATACTTACCACGAAAACTAATTGGATAAGGATATGCCTCTGTCACAATTTCCAGATATTGCTTTTCATCTTTCTCTTTAAGGTTGACATCTACTAAGATACCGAGCATATCACGAACCTTGTTCGGAATATCCTCCATTAATTTCTGGGCATCCTTCACACCGCATACTTCGCCTTTGTCCTCAATACCGACAAATAGTGTTCCACCCTGTGCATTGGCAAAGCCACATATCCATTTCAGATATTCGTCACGCCAAGATTCTTTAAATTCTATGTTTTGGGATTCAATGCTCATATCTTATGTTTATATTACAAAATGCTTCCGTAAAGAAATTGCATAACAACTATGTTTATTTATCGGTCAATATACAATAATTATAGTTCACGACATATAGCTATTGGATCAATTATGCACTCTGTATCAAATCTTCGACAAATATTTCAAAAATACAAATAAAATCCGACAACTCACACCTTTTGGCAAAGTATTCTAAATTAGATTTTCACTATTGTCTGAACACTGAACCACATTCTTTTGTACGCATTCCCTACTTGTATTGGCATAACAATAGACACAGAAATGGCGGCAAGTGTTATACCTACCGATATCTTTGCTTATCATGCAACCACAGGCTTTCCGTTGGCCTTTGTCTTTTAGGTCTTTGCGTTTGTCGGGTAAAGCGGGAAACGTACCAAAAAGATCCGGTTCGGGTAATTGGCCTGTTCGAAGATAATAAACCAATTCATAATCCTCCCCAAACACACGCTCCATTAAATCACCGTCGATACACCGGTTATGCTCAATGCCATAAACCGCAAGGTCAATATCCTCGGCACAAGTAGCGAGTGTCACATTCCAACCAGTAGAAGCCCAAATTTCCCTCAACCTCACCAATCCCTCTACAGTTTCTTGACGTTGCGTCGCATTCATCTCAGCGGTTTCCACATCCTCTTTCGTAAAGCAATTCGTCTCTTTTATAAGATTGTTCTGTACCTTACGATACGCCTTTACATCTACGAAACTGAACACGAGCTTATCAGTATATCCATTCAACTGATTGCCGATCTTCCAAATACGGCTAAGCAGGACACGAGGCGTGATAGATGGAGTTATAATCAACGGGTCGAATCGCCAGATCACCCGTTCCTTCCCTATCATTTCCGACAACTCCCGAAATGTCTCCACCCGTTGCGTAACGCTCGGCACATTCGGCTCAAAGCCTTCGCTCACATAGTCGTTCAACGTGAACTGGAAATAATAATGGATACCCCTCCTATCCAACTCATGCAAATAAGGTAATATCGGCTTCGGGTTCTTTGTCCAAAACACGATTGCCTTACACCGCTCAAACGACACATACATCTTCCGCCGATTAAACGGATTATACCAAACACAATACCCCTTGGCCAAACGATTAAAGAACCACTTGACATAAAAGGCCGGGATATCCGTTGACCGGCTGGCCGAAATGATGATGGGAGCAAGTGCCTCGACTTGCTCACCGGAGTCCGTTGTGATAATAGATTTATGACTCATCTTTCTTTTCACCAATTAAAACAAAGATCATTACCTTTTTATTTTTTTAGTATATACTTTGTTCCCGTATTGGAAATGTAATATATAATATGGTTGATATATGTTTTGAAAACTATTCAACCAATATTTCGACCTTAGATACTCTATTTCTCCATTATATTTGAAGTATGCAGAATTTGAGTTTCCACTGCCGGGTGATGGCAAAACTTCTAGGCCGGTAACCCGTATTGGATCATTATTATAGTTCCAAACTTGACATTTTAAATTAGCAGAAGTGTAACCTGCAATAACAGCCCATCCTGACAAAGATATTTTAACTTCAATATTAGCTACAACTTTATTCAGAACTACGACCTTACATACATCCGTATACCCGCCCTCTTCTGATATAGCTTTAAAATAAGCTACACCTTCTTGTAATCCTATAATACTTTTACCATCTGAAGATATTTGGGCAACATCATGTCCTGATATTTGTTCCAATTTAAAATTTTTGTTTGATGCATTGTATGGCGAAACTGAAATATATTCATCATCAAGAAGAAAAGACTCACCTTCACCTATTTCAAATTCTTTATCATCAGCAAAAAATATACCATCCACTTTCACTTCTTGAACTTTTATCTCATATGAAGCTGTAAATTTACCATCTACGGATGTAGCTGTAATAATACAAGTTCCTGCGGATACAGCGGTAAGCCATCCTTCTTCATCTACTTTAACTATATTGGCATTGGAAGTACTCCATTGTATTTTAGGACATATAGCTCCTTCGGGATAGCAATAAACATTCAGCATTATACGACCTTCCCCCAATCCACTAAAATAAAAGTCATTTTCTTCCAGTGAAATCCTTTCTAATGTAGGCGGTGTTACCGTACAAATACATTTCGCTTCTATTCTATGAACAAAAATATTAGTGACATGTTCTTCATAATAAGCCGTAATTATACACTCTCCAGCACGTTTCGCCTCAATCCTACCATCGTTAACTATTGCTATGCTCTCATCCGAAGATTCCCACTTCACATCAGATATTGATGCATATTCTGGTTCAATCGCACATGACAATAAAGTATCGTTTCCAGCCTCTATAGCAATAGTATCATTTGAAAATCGAATTGAAGAAATAGGCAAAGCCTCTACTATCACATTGCTAGATGCCGAAAAAAAATTCTCTTTCGCTGTTACACTCACAGTAAAAGAACCGAGGTTAGTTGATTTAAACAATCCCGTATTCGATATTTCCGCACCTTTATCTTGTGGAGATAGGCTCCATTGACAATTCGGGATAGGCGCATCCGAAGGTTCAGTTATAACTACAAACTGAAATTCAGCACCTGCATTTACAGTAACCTCATTAGGTTCTAAATAAATTGCAGTTACACTTTTTTTTTATCACACGAAGATAGAATAAAAGAAAACAACAATAGAGACAAAACACCTTTCATGTCCATAATTAAATTCATTTCCCCGCTTGGCTGCCTTAGCGATGGTTCATAATAAATTAGATACCTCTATACACACAAAACGTGGAGCCAGTCCTGTCGCCCGTTCCACTGTTTGAAGGCCTTCGCATTGCCCTGTTCGTCGAAACGAGCAACGTCGAAAGCCCCACGCCGATGTGAATATATAGTCTACCCTTTACGCTTCAACGCCTTTCTTTGGCATCGAATCGATCAAGGTAGTATATAATACACCCAAGGGGCATTCACCGTTGCTTTGTTTTTGACGAACAGTTGGAAGTTGCGAAGTTCTCAAACAGTCAAAACCAAAGCGTTCAGTAAACGCCTTTATGTATATGCCCTCCCTCGCCCGCCGGCTTTAACGGCATCGGCGTAAGGAGACTTCGCAAATATAGTGAAATTCCATCATCTTCCCCATAAATAACAATAAATATAACAGCTCAAATGAAATATCTATTACCTTTGCCTCAAACCTTAACTTAGGTTTCATGCTAGAACATTAATAACTTTATAAAAATTTACGCTATGGATATTTTTGATTTACTATTCGGTTGGGGCGGGCAGGCCATGCAGTTGATATTCCAATATGGATTTATCCTTAAAGAAGAAGATTTCCTTGAGCTTACCGATGAGCAATACGTGCAGTTTCACATCAAGATGGGGGAATGTAACGAAAAGATCTTTTTGATCGCACCGGCAGATCCGAGAAACGCAATAGAGGCGGACTCAACGGAGCTACCGATTGTGACCGAATCCCAAAAGGACGCTTTTCTTGAGGCTGCCAAAGACATAGAGAAATATTGCGAAGAAAAGGATTTCCATACGGATGAGGAGAAGTTACGGTTTGCGGCGAGACATATGCCAGATATATTCTCCAAAGGCTCCAAATATGAGAAATACTCTAAATTCTCAGTCACCAAGCGACAGAAAGGCAAGTAGATAATGCTTTCCCGTATCGTCATCGCCTTGGGCGTAGGCGATGATGATAACCGGGATCAGCCCTTTGCTATTTCATACCGCATAAAGAGGAATATTCGTCAGGTTGCCTTGCTCCTTGTAAGGCAGCATGGAATATCGCTCCGCATGCAGGCTTGGTACCTTGTCCAATAAGTTCATCAAGGAATTAGCCCGGACATTTCCTTCGGCCTTCACTTCTATCGGGATCATTTCCGCTCCCCGCTGGATGATGAAATCAAGCTCTAGGCGCGAATTGTCCGCCGTATGATAATAAATGGGAGACACGCCTTTGCTTTTCATCTGTTGCAAAACGTATTGCTCAGTTAGTCCACCCTTATACTCCTTGAATATATCATTCTTTATTAAGACTTGCGCAGGATCGGTCTGGACCATCGCTCCCATCAAGCCAAGGTCTACCATATAAAGCTTGAAAGCCGATAAGTCCTCGTACACGGCGAGCGGCAACTCGGGTTTTGCGCATCGAGGTACCTTATACAACAAACCCGCATTGACAAGCCATTGTATGGAAAGCTCAAAGTCGTTGGCCCTCGCGCCTTTACGTAAAGCGCCATAGATAAACTTCTTATTCTCCTTGAATAATTGAGAAGGCACACTGTTCCAAACCATCCGGATACGCGGAACTTGCTCTTTGGGCGCATGTTTCGAAAAATCAAGATCGTAACCTTGGAGAATCTCCTGCTGGATACGCCTTACCTCCCGTAAAGCTCCGGTCTCCACGTATTTGGAAACAGCCTCCGGCATGCCTCCCACATAATAATACTGGCGGAGAAGATCCACATACTTCTCATGCAACAGACTCATCATCCCATAGTCACGGCTCATAAGTAGTTTACAGGCCTCTTTCTCTCCTTTCGCCATAAGAAACTCCTCGAAACTCATAGGATACAGGTTGATGACATTAACCTTGCCTACCGGATATGATATATTCTCATGCAAAGAAATTCCCAAAAGCGAACCCGCCACCGCGATATGGTAGTCCGGAGCTTCCTCCTTAAAATACTTCAACGCCTCCAATACCTCCGGAATATCTTGTACCTCATCCAAAATGACGAGCGTATCACCCGGAGTAATATCCACCGAAGTCATGGCACGGAGACCACGCAAAATTCTTTCCACATCAAAGTCCTGCGTAAAAAGCTGCCGGGCAAGATTGTTCTTACGACATACGACATAAGCCTCTTTCTTATATTCAAGCCTGGCAAACTCATGGAGTAACCAAGTCTTGCCCACTTGTCTGGCACCATTAAGGATAAGAGGTTTTCTGTCCGCTCTTTCTTTCCATTCAATAAGTTCCTTTAAAACAGCTCTTTCCATATGAATACAACATTTTTACGCAGATAAATATAGCTAATCATCACATTTTTCAGCACCAATTCGCCATACAAATATACATAAATACGCAGATATAAGGTATACGGACGTACATTTTTACGCGGCATACGTTCTTTTACCTTCCTGTCTACCCTCTACTCCCCTAAGCAAAAAACGCTCTACTCCTATATGAATTCTTGCTCGATAGCTTATGGATTCTTGTTCGCATACTGTATAATTCTACAAACCACGACGTGGTCTGTACAGATCAAGACATGGAATATACAAATCACGACGTGGTCTATATATTCCACGGTGATAATTTGGAAATAGATCAAGTAGTTAGTATATTTGTATATAGTAAGAAGAATGTTTTTAACTTGAAGATACGAACAATTATACCTAGTAGCAGTTATGGCAGAATATATCAAGCAAGAGATGTGCGACCTGAACGGGACGGGGGAAAAGCCGGTGTATTATCGGATGAAGATACAACGGAACATGGACATGGAGGATTTCGTGGAACGGATCACCTACCCCGGATCGGGCTTGAGCAGGGGTAGCGTAATACAGGTGATGAGGACAGTAGCGGAACATCTGGCCTATTGCATGGCGGAAGGGCAGTCGGTCACGTTGGATGGCATCGGTACGTTCACGCCCCGCCTAGGCGTAGCGAAGGACAAGGAGATCGACTCGCTGGATGGTGACGAACCGAAGCGTAACGCACGGAGCATCGAGGTGAATGGTATCAACTACCGGGCCGACAAGGAGCTGATACGGGAGACTAACCTGCGTTGCGATTTAAGACGGGGAGGTATCAGCCGTGTCCGGAAATCGCCCTTCACCGAAGAGGAACGCCGGACACGGGCATTGGATTACCTGGATGAACACCCATTCTTGCGCATACAAGACTACATGGCTGTCACCGGACTAAAACGTAGTAGCGCAAACCGTGAGCTACTACGCCTCAGTAGCGACCCGACGAGTGGAATCACCCTATCGGGTTATGGAAGCCACCGGGTGTATGTCCGCAGAAAAACAGAGGGCGATCACTAATCCACCCAATGATGCCCCGGGCCGGAGAAAATACATACATTTTACTCCGGCTTTTGACTAAGCATTTGTATTGTTTCAGTAAACTCCGCGACTATAGACTTCAAATTGGGATTATCGAGTCGAATAATAATCGCCGCATAATTCTGTATCCCATCCGCATCTCGGATGTCCGCAGACATGAAAGCGAAATCAGATTTACGCGGCGAGGAATGAAACCAAAACTCAAAAAGGCGATTGCGCATACTCTGCTTGCTATCTCCTGTCTCACAAATATACAACAGAGTTGTATTAGAACATTCGAAAAACTCATAGACTATCGCCATTATCGCCCGCCTCAACTTAGAATCACGAGGAGACTTTCTATTATTCGTATTAGCAATAATAAATTGATAGGATTCATCACTAAGCATCAATTCGTCCTCGAGAAAACTGACATAATAAATCACACCAAAGTCCGTAACAAACCGGAAACACATAGAATCCCTAAGAGCTGTTACCGCATAAGGAGAATTAGAATTTATACGTTCAAGGTTAAGGCTTACCATACTTCAAAATAAGTAGCTTCTTGCCCTGTACGTTTCTTAAACTCTTCTTTCATCTCTTTTTCCAGTTTAGCTACATACTCTCGCTTCAGCTTCCGTGCGGTCTCCAACCGACGCAAAGCCTCTTCTCTGGTAATCTTGCTATTTTTCTCTTTTTCCATATCCTTCGATATAATACTTATATATTACAAATGTAGGATAAATTCCGTTCTTTACCAAAATATTTATTCTTTGCTTCTGTTTTTGAGAAACATAACAAACACACAGATTACTAATCCACCCAATGGTGCCCCGGGCCGAGATGCTTGCGAGTGCCGTTCGGTCTTATCAGTTCGGCGGAGGTGCCTTCCGGGATTTGGAGATCG
The DNA here is from genome assembly GCF_056640955.1 of Parabacteroides sp. KHUB-02. NCBI lineage: Bacteria > Pseudomonadati > Bacteroidota > Bacteroidia > Bacteroidales > Tannerellaceae > Parabacteroides > Parabacteroides sp. KHUB-02. Next base: position 261,172 of record NZ_JBWQEV010000002.1, read on the forward strand.
AACTTCAATCGCTTGCCTTTCTTCTTGATACTTACTTGGATGGTTCCATAATGAGTCTCTAGGCAGGCAGAGGCTTCCGATAAGGAACCCAGTTGAGGCGTGATCTTAAAGGTACGGAAGCCGGGAGAGGTTGGCTCGATACCACAGACCTTCTGGCTCAATAAGGTAAGCGGGCCACCGCTCCAAGCGTGATTGATCGTGCCGCCACCGAAGCCCTCGGCTCCGATGCCCCATCCCTCGAACAAGGTCGTGTATTCGGCATAATCCAGCATACGGGTGTAACGTTGCTTCATCCGTTCCAAGGCAAACGCCGGCTCGCCCATCTGGAAAAGGGCCTCTAGGACATACTTCTCCATATAAGGGCTGGCGTGATACTCCTTTTTAAGTACCTTCGTCAGCGCCGGATACTTATCTTTCGAGGCCAGCCCGGAAACAACCGCCATGGCTTGGGAGCGATCGTCCGTCTCCCCTTTATAGCCGGGGGAGCGATAGGCGGAACCTGTCCAGAACTTCGTGTCGAAACAACGTTCTATGCTACGCATCATCCGGGAGATCTCATCGGCATCCTTATCCTTGCCGAGTTGCAGGGCGAAGGCTCGCTCCGCTTTCAAGGCCAGATAATACCAGCAGTTGGTCAATACGCCCATATCGACATGCTCGCCCCAGTCGCCCCAGCTCCAAGCACCTTGACGCTCGATCACCAAGCCACTCTTATCGACTTGCCAGACCTCGTGCAGGTAACGGCGCATCCGGTCGTATATCACCGGAACGAAACTACTGTCGGCACTATAATAATATTGTGTATAAAAACCGTACCAACCGATAGACGCCAACATCTGTAAAGGAAGCTCCTTATCCCAATTACCCGCCGGAACCGGAGCGTAGAGCGTTCCGTCCTCCCGCTGCCAATTCATTAATTCATGGATGCCTTTTACGGCTAGTTTCTGCCCGGACGGAGAAAGGGCGTAGAAAGCCTCGCCTAGCTCATTCACCTCGTCACCCCACCATTGGGCACGTTCACGGTCCGGACAGTCCATATAATTATCACGCATCGTTATGTATAAGGTGCGGGCAGAACGTTGCCAAAGCTCGTCGTAGAACGGGTCGTCACAATGGAAAGAGCCCGCGAGGTCCGTGTTGTAACCGGTCTCACGGTATTTCACATCCAGCACCTTCACGCCCTCGGGGATGATGTAATAGACCTCATGGCCGTTCATCCAGCCATAGCTTTCGTATTCCTGCTCACCCTCACGGGTAATATATTCGGCACGTACGTTGCGCTCGCTTCCTCCCTCGTAATTATCCATCCGGATGTGGATAGTCTTCCCGGCCTCCGCCTCTACTTTCAGATACGGAGTGATCTGGGCATTATAGGGTAAACGACAGAACAGGGTATCGCCTCTCAAGGATTCCCGGACGGATACATAGGATAACAGGCCGCTGTTTTTCCACTGGGGTATCGGACGTTCCACCAGCTCCCCGAAAGGAGCTTTCCCCGCCTTACCGACGCAGACCGCCCCCGGAAGGGAACCTTCGAAACTCGTACGGTTCCAGTTTGTTATCGCTTGACGGGCATCGAAGCGGATATTACTCTCCGGCATACGGTAATTCGGGAAAGGGGCCTCGGTATTTTGATAGGCCTCATACAAGGCACACTGCCAGCTCGCGTCGGAGACGATCTCCAGTCCCGGAGCGATCGCCTCGAATAACAAAGCTGCTTTCCCACTGTTGATATGACTGAAACCGTCTTTCCCGAAATGCCAGAGCAAGATAGCGATGGTGTTCGAGCCCTTTGTCAGGTAAGGGGCGATATCTACCGGATCGTAATAAGTCCCGGAAGGAGAAGGTCCTCTTTTCAAGCCACCCTCGAAGACAACCAGTTGGTCGTTGATCCAAAGCCAATACTTGGAATCGGCGGCGATACGGGCGATGAGTTGATTCGGGACATCCGTCACAGCGAATGATTTACGGTAGATCAACCAAGTATTCGTAGCGCTTTGGCAACGCTCGGTATTGATCCATTGGGCTTTCCAAGGGAAGGCAGCGGGACAACTGTCCGAGGCAGTCACTTTTATCCAGCTGAAAGATAGGAGAAACAATAGAAGAGCAAGAAGTAGCTTGTTCATACGTTTAATCTTTAAGGTTCTCAATTATTTGCTTTCGAAATCCCCAGTTGTAGAGACGGGGCACGCCCCGTCTCTACAACTAGGTAAAATAAGCCAATATAGGCGATGTCATTACCGGCTTACTAAAGTCATACGGTTCTTATCACACCGGATATGAAAACGTATGCGTACCGGCGGATACGGTCTCGGTCTGATCGCCTACCACGATATCGGCGGAGCAATCAGCCGGAATCGTCACGGTAAGCATAACCTTATCCCCTTCCCGTTTCCATTCGCTGGCGATACGGCCGCGTACGGAATGGTACTCACCTTTCGCCCAATCCAGTTCTTTCACGAAATGAGGCGTGATACGGATATGACGGAAGCCCGGAGCCGAGTCGTCATGATTGATACCGGCCAGCTGGTTCATCATCCAAGCGGAGACATCTCCCATAAAGACGTGGTTCAAGGAAGCGTCGGCAAACTTCGGACTAAGTGTCCACGTCTCCGGCAATGTGGAGTAACCCATCGTCTCTACCCAATATCCCCAAGAAGGTGCCTCGGTCTTCGTGATCATCTTCATGGCATCCTCGATATAGCCATATTTCGTAAGCATGGCCGGAACGGTCTTACTGCCTAAAAGACCGAAGTCCAAGAAATAGTTATTTCCCGCTACCACCTCACGCAGCTTATCCGCCACGAGTTGTTCCTTTCCTTCCGGTACAAGTCCCAGATACAAGGCCAAGGCTTGCGCCGTTTGGGTCCCTTCGGCATACACACCGGTCTCGGCGTTGAAGAACTTCCGGTTGATCAAGGATTTGAGGGTATTCGCTTTCTCTTGATAAGGAGCGGCGTCCTTGCCCAGCAAAGAGGCGAAGCGAGCCATCAACTTATAATCCAGATAATAGTAGGCGGTAGAGGTATATTCATTATTCGTCGTAGCTTTCCAATACACCCAGTCACCCAAGCCAAACGGCAAGTAACCGTCTTTCTCTTTCGTCTTCAAATAATCCAGATATCGCAGCATCGTAGGATATAAGCGTTCTATACTGCGAGACTCTCCATAATAATCATACAAGGCGTTCGGGATGATAAACATGACAGCGTCCCAAACCGGACCCGGCCACTCGCCATATCCCCAACCGCTGGAAGGAATGATACCGGAAATCTCACCCGCCTCACGCTGGTTATCGATAATATCATTCATCCATTTCTCATAAAGCGTGATACCATCGAAGCCCAGCAAACCGAGGTCGATCGCGATATGCGCGTCGGCTGTCCAGCCATTCTTCTCCCGTTGCGGGCAATCGGTCGGGATACTGTGCAGGTTACTGCGGTAAGCCTGCATCGTAGCCTCCCATATCTTATTCAATAGAGGATTCGAACAAGCGAAGGAACCGGACGGACGGACATCGGTATGCATAAACAAGCCTGTCAAGTTCTCTTCCGTTAAAGTAACGGGACGGCTACTCTCCACCTCCACGTATTGGAAACCGTGATAAGAGAAGGAAGGCATGAAGATCTCCTCCTCTCCCGTACCTTTCAAGGTAAAGACATCCATCTGGAATACCTCGTCCGGTTTGACCGGATGATAATATACATTGATATTGCCTTGCTCCAAGCGACCATCTTTCTTCAACAACTCACCATGTTTTAACGTGATACGGGTTCCCGCCTCACCTTTCACCTTCAAGCGGCAAAGGCCGGACATGTTCTTCGGGAAAGAATATACATATAACTGATCGGAGAAACGTTTCATCGACACGGGCCTCACCTCTTCCGTGATACGGATTCCCGGCATTTGCTGGGCTACCAACAGAGGTGCCGGAGCCTGCGCCGGAAGTGCCGCTTCCCATTTACTATCGTCGAAATGAGCGGTTTTCCATCCGGCCTCTTCCAGCCGGGCATCGAATTTATCGCCGCTGTATATATTATTATAGGTATAGGCCCCGGTGGAAGTCTTCCAAGTCTCGTCCGAACCAATCACCTCCGTCGTACCATCCGTATAGGTAATACGCAACTCACATAGCAGGCGGGGACGATCCCGCCAGCGTGCCTCATGAAAATTCCAGACCGCCACGGACTGCTCATTGTACCAGCCGTTTCCCAGAACAGCGGCCACGGCGTTGTCGCCTTGCTTCAGCAAAGAGGTAACATCATGCGTCACGTACAAGATACGTTTATCGAAATGCGTATACCCCGGGTCCAGATAATTCGTTCCGACCCGCTCGCCATTGATGAATAGCTCATGATACCCGGCAGATGCTACGTACACACGGGCATCCTTCACTTCCTTGCCTACCGGGAAAGACTTGCGGAACAGAGGGGCAGGCTCGAACTCTTTATCCTTATGATCGGTAATCCAAGAGGCAGACCAATCCGAGGGATCGAACTTAGCGGTCTCGAAAGAAGCCGTCTCCGAGGTAGCGCACGGACGCCCTTCACCATCCCATACCGTAACATTCCAGTAATAACGGGTATGAGGTTTCAGGGCCATTCCTTCCGCATAGGGCCGCAAGTCGTCCGGACTCGTACCGATCCGCACCTCATAGCGGGAAGCCTTAAAGCCCTCCTCATTTCCGGAGTATTCCCATGTAAAGCGAGGAGACGAAGTATCCAAGCCGATAGGCTCCGTAAGGTATTCCGTACGGAGATTCGTAGGTATCGTTAATTCATTATTGCTTTTGCAACCGCCTAATAAGAGGGCGGCGAAAGCGTAGATGCAAATAGTTTGTTTCATATATTCTATAATTATATACATTCTACAACTAAGTATAAGAGCTACGGGGTAACTCGTATCTCTTCAGGAGCGTTGATATGGCTTATCACCTTACCGTCCGCACCTTTCTCATGCCGGATCTCGATCACCCCATAAGGCGTGGGGAACGTACCTTCCACCCATTCGAGATCTCCCAGATGTGGGATGATACGTACCGTACGGCAACCCGGTTCCACCACTTGTACGCCCAATACGTACTCGCTTAACCACGATGTGGGACCCGAAGCCCATCCATGGCACAAGCTATGGCGGAAACCTTGATAGCAATACGCCCCATAATCTCCATGAATATCTTTCTTTCCAGCGGGGACCAGCTCATCAATACGCCCTGCGTCAGGAAGCCATTCCATATTGAAATCCTCCCAAAACGTCGTAGCACCTACATCCAGCATAGCTCCCCAATACGTACGGATCACATCTAACGCACCTTGGTAATTACCAGCCAACGCCATCGCCCGTAGCATATAATACCCGTAAAACGTAGAGAAGCCTTTCGCCCCGTCCACCGCCAAGCAACGCTCGTTCGCCTCCTTAGCATCCATGATACCCGCCAGAGCCATCAAGGCGGCGGCCTGTTTATCCCCGGGCGTAATCCGATCTTTCTCCGAAGGGAACCGGGATTTCTTCCGAAGGGAAAACTTAATAGCCTTGGAAGCTACCATACGACATTCCGAAGCCAACGCATCCTCGCCTAAAACGGTACATAACTCCTCTCCCGCACGCATGGCTTGTATCATCAGCGATTGAAGGCCGGCATCGATAGCGGGTGTATTCTCACTGGAAGGCCAATCCAAGAAACGGTTCCCATCCAGTCTCTCTTGTCCGCTTGGGTCAACCTTCGAGATCAAGTGACGCAACAAAGCAGTCATATAAGAGCGTTGCTCTTGCAGATACGCAAGATTCCCTTGGTAATAATACCAATCCCGCTGAATCAACAACCACCAGATCGAGTACGAACTGATACCGTTCATCCAACTAGGCAGCGGCGTAATATCCCGAATCAAATCCAAGCTCTTAGGAACCACCTCATTATAACCGAAGACGGTACTGACCGTCATTACCTCCGGATGTAAATCCCCCACCCAGACCAGACGATCCCGTTTTACGCCGTCCCATAGATATTCCTGCATATTCAAGTGGACCGTGTACGCACCTGTCTTCCAGATCCGGTTCAACCGCTCGTCATTACAACGGAAAGAGCCCAGATAAGGAATATCCCGAAACGTAGAGATCGCACGAACCTCTTTTAATTGCAACTCCGTAGAATCACCCAATACATCAATACGCACGAAACGGAAACCGGAATTACCGATCTCCTGCACGCCCAGCCAAGGGAGCGATACCACGAAATCCCGCATCGCATGATCGTTGCTCGCCCCGTTCGCGCCATCTATCTCGCACATAGCCTCACTAACGGACTCGCCGAAACGAACCCGCACGGAAACCGGATCGTGAGACGGCGGCATACCGGTCACCAGCTGAAGGCCGCCTTGCAACTCCTTCCCGAAATCAAGCAGCAAAGCGGGATGTTCGGTTGGCGTACTTTTCAACACACACAACCGATTATTCGCCAAATCCGACTGTCCGTTGCCCGGAACAAGCAAATGGTTCGCTCCCGTAATTCGCGAACTATCTTGCTGCCAGACAATACGGACCGGGGCGATATACTCCCGTGTCCGATGGTCTCGCTGCTGGGCGAACAACGTGAACGAACCGATCCCTATGAATAGAATGATTAATTTCTTTCGCATACGCTAGAGTCCAAAAGCCGGAACCAAGTCATCCAATTGCTGATCCGTCATACCTTCCGGCTCGTAACCGGTCATGCGGGCACTGAAATAGATCTGGGCGGATTTACTCAACGTATCGATCGCATCGAAGCACTCGATCAGGTCCTCACCGACGGCAAGGATACCGTGCTTCTCCCAGAACACCACGTCGTGCTCCTCCAATTGGCGGATCGTAGCGTGCGCCAACGCCAAAGTGCCCGGTATCTCGTAAGGAACGATACCAACCCCTTTCGGCACGATAATCCGACATTCCGGGATCATACTCCATAACGTGCGGGTAATCTTCTCCGAATCCAAGAACGGCTTACAATGCGTCATGCCGATAATATCCGTCGGATGCGTATGCAATACCACCCGGTTATCCCGTCCCTTCGCACGCAAGAAATTGTGCATCAACAAATGGGAAGGCAACTCGGAAGTCGGTTGGATCGGTTGCTCCGCTAGGATATCATACGATTTCCCATCGGCGGCGATACGGATCAAAGAGCCGTTGGCGAAAGGATCTTTCGCCACGTAACGCATCCGTTTTCCGGTACCCGTCACATAAAAGACGTGCCCGCATAAGGCCGTCATCGCCTCTTGCAAGGGAATCGAGGAAACCAAAGCCGGCAACGCCTTCTCCTCCTCGCTCAATAAAGTAGTCAGGTTCACCGATATATTCCCGCCGTTTCGCTCAGCCCAACCCTTGGTCCACAAATAGCCGGCGACCTCGGCGATACGATCTATTTCCGCCATCAGGCGTTCATTGTTTCTTAGTATTATCATGTCTATTTTAATTAAACTATATTCGGATATAATAAGGAAAGGATCAAGATACACATGCCGGTAATCAATACCACGATCGTCCGGCGATCCACGCCCTTCCATTCTTTTAATAAGATGCCCCAGACATTACTGAAAATAACATTCAACGACATCAGGATACTCCACGAGAAAGCCAGCATAACCGGGGAATCCGAGAAATAGCTCTTTCCCATCCCCAGTCCGAAGAACTGCGAGTACCAAAGCACGCCTGCCAAAGCGCAAAATAAGACATTATTCAGCAATGTACCTCCCGATACCGAGAAATAATCCTTGCCCGTCCCGTTTTTCACGTTCTGGAAAATACAATACACAGCGTTCGTACAAAAGCCGCCCAAAGTAACCAACAGTATCACGGGATTCAAGGCGAACAGATCGCTAGCTCCCGCCTCTCTCGCTTTCGCCAGCACCTCGTTTCCCGATTCCAAACCCAAATTGAAGCAGGCGCTCATCACACCGGCAAGCAAGGCTACCGCCAAGCCCTTAGTCAAGGCAAAATCCTTCACCGCCGCTTTCTTCTCCTCCTCACTCATATTCCGGGCCCGCAGGCTTCCGGCGTAACCGATCACGGCGATACCTGCCAAGGTAATGCAAACACCGGTCAACAGGATCAATCCGGTTCCCTCAAACAGATTCGTTCCACCGAACAAAGCCGGGAAGAGCGTACCGAAACCGGCGCATGTACCCAAGGCGATGCTCTGTCCCAAAGCTACGCCCAGATAACGCATACTCAACCCGAAAGTCAACCCGCCGACGCCCCAGAGCATGCCATAGATAACCGCTCCCAAGCTACCCGGCGAACGCCATAGCTCCAGTAAGGTACTCCCTTCCGGTACCGCCAACATCGCTCCGAGATAAGGGAAAACCAACCAAGCGAAGATACCTTGCACCAACCAGAAGCTTTCCCAACTCCAATCCCGGATCTTATTGATCGGCACGTACGAGCTACTCTGCCCGAAACTGCCGATCGCGATGATCAACAACCCGATCCCGATCTCTATCATTGCCGTCTTGAGGTAACGTCGGACTCATATTTCTCGATCTCAGCGATATAAGATTCTCCTACGGGGACCCCACTTTGTAGACAATACATATCCCAAACCGCCCCCCAAGGCAGACTCTTCGCTTCCTCCTGCAAGGCAAGACGCTGGAAATACTTACCCTCATCCTCGTACTGGCGAAGCAAGGCGATCGGCTCCAGCAAAGCGAGCATAAAGGCTTTTTGCGTGGCACGGCTACCAATGACATAAGCACCGATACGATTGATGGTAGCGTCGAAATAATCCAAACCGATATGTACCCGGTCCAAGGCGTCGCAACGCACGATCTCACGGGCTAAATCCTGCACATCGTCATTCAAGATCACGACATGATCGCTATCCCAACGGATCGGACGACTTACGTGCAACATGATCTCGGGCGTAAACAGCAATAACGAGGAAACCTTGTCGGCGATACTTTCCGTCAAATGGAAATGGCCGGTGTCCAAGGTAACGATCTTGTTCTTTTTCGCCCCGTAACCCAAATAGAAATCATAGGAACCTACCGTATAACTTTCCAGACCGATACCGAAGAGTTTCGCCTCGATACAATCTTTCATCCATTTATATTCGGTAGCGAATATCTCATCCAGCGATTCCTCCAAGATACGGCGATAACGTAAGCGGCTGGCCGGTACTTCCTTGCTCCCGTCATGTATCCAAAGGTTCATCATACAAGGATCGTTCTGGGCTTTACCCATCTCATCGCTGATCCAGCGACAACGCTTCGTATGCTCGATCCAGAAGTTACGGATATCATCGCTGGGGTTCGCCAAGGTCAAATCTCCGCTTTTAGGGTGCGAGAAAGAGGTACTGTTGAAGTCTAGCTTGAAATCATTCTCTTTCGCCCATTGTATCCAGCTCTCGAAATGACGGGGTTCTACCTCGTCACGGTCTACTTTCTCCCCTTGGAAATCCCCATAGATCTCATGCAGACTAAGCCGATGATTACCGGGGATATAGGATTTCGCCTTCAATACATCCCGACGCAACTCGTCGATAGTACGGGCACGTCCCGGATAATTGCCGGTCACTTGTATACCACCGGTCAAGGAGCCGCCTTGGTTCTCGAAACCGCTTACGTCATCGGCCTGCCAGCAATGCAGGGATAGGGATATTTTCTTCATATCCTCTAAAGCTTTACGAACGTCTACACCTACGGCCGCATAACGTTCTGCCGCTACTTCAAATGCCTGTTGAATTAAACTGTCTTTTGTCATGGTATGATGTTTTTAAATTTATATGATTTGAATGTGTATCATCTTTCCGGATAAAATTCCTTGGGAGGGAATGCGGTGGCTATCAGTCTTCGCATCTCCCAACAATCCGTCAGTAATCCTGCCGACTTAGCCTGTATCAAGCAATTTCCAATGGCTGTCGCCTCAGACGGGCCAGCCAATACGGGAAGACCGACAGCATTGGCTGTCAACTGATTCAGCAGATCGTTCCGAGAGCCACCACCTATCACATGCAATCGTTCGATCGGATGTGGCGACATCGGTTTGAGTATTTCCAGCACCTCTTTATAACGATTCGCCAAGCTATAAAATATACAATGTACATAATCGGCGTCCGAAGCGGGAACAGCCTGTCCGGTTTCCTCACAATAGGCCGTGATCTCACGTAGCATATTCTCTGGATTGGCGAAACGGGGATCATCCGGATTGATCAAAGAAGTAAATTCGCTCAACTCCGCCATCCGAACCATATCATCGTACGAATAATCCAATCCGGACCGCTTCCATTGCTCCCGGCAACGTTCCAAGATCCACATACCTGTAATATTCTTCAAAAAGCGGGTCGTACCCTCGATACCCCCCTCATTCGTGAAATTATTCTTGAAAGAGACCTCGTTGATGATCGGCTTCTCCACCTCGATACCCATCAAGCTCCAAGTACCGCTACTCAAGTAAGCGAAATTAGGAGAAGAAGCAGGAACAGCGGCTACCGCCGACGCCGTATCGTGACCAGCCACGGCGATTACCGGGATTTCCCCGATTCCTGTCTTACGGGCGATCGACTCGCTCAACCGCCCGATCAACGTCCCCGGCATCACCACCGGACACATCAAAGTAGGAGATACACCCACGGCCTCCAAGAGCTTGTAATCGAATTTATGGGTTTCCGGATTCAATAATTGAGACGTGGAAGCGATCGTATATTCACATACCATACGCTCCGTCAACATATAAGCCAAAAGGTCCGGTATGAATAATATCTTTTCCGCCACTTCCTGCGGTATAAACGAGTCTTGCCCCGCCCTGAAAAGCTGGAACAAGCTATTAAACGGCATCACTTGAATACCTGTCCGCTTATAGACCTCTTCCTTGGGAATCCGTTTGAAAAAGTCCTCGGGAGCGCCGTCCGTATAAGGATCTCGGTAAGCACGAGGTAAGCCCAATAAAGAGCCATCCAAAGCCACATACCCAAAATCCACCCCCCATGTATCTATTCCGATCGAGTGCAACCGGATTCTTTGCCGGGCGCATATCGTCAAGCTTTCTATAAGAGAAGTATAAAGATGATAGATATCCCAATAAAACCGTCCGTGTAATTCCACCATCGGATTCGGGAACCGATGGATCTCTTTCATTTCAAATTTGGCATCCTTTAAGGTTCCGAGCACGGCCCGTCCACTGGTAGCCCCTATATCAAAGGCTAGAAAATTATATTCCTTCATGGCTTAACAAAGTTATTTGTTTGACGAAAGCAAAAGTAGAAGCATTATTGCTATATTTGCTTACGAAAATGATTTTAAACCTTTCAAATCTGACATGAACGAACTGCGGAATGATTTACTACGTTACTTGACGATCAGCGCTACGGATGAGGAATGGGGAATCGTCGTCACGACGGTCGGATATCAATTCATCCCGCCGGGTTGCGCCTATCCGCTTTCCCGGCATCCGGAGAAGTATAATTTCAAGCCTCAGACCGGGCGCATCCTGAATGAGTATCAATTGGTATATATAACGAAAGGTAGCGGGTACTTTTCCTCCCAGTCTTGTAAATCGCAAAAGATAAACGCAGGGACGATGATCCTCCTTTTCCCCGGGGAATGGCATAGTTATTATCCGGACCGGGAAACGGGATGGGATGAGTATTGGGTAGGTTTCCGGGGCATTCATATCGATAAACGTGTGGAGAAGAAATTCTTTACCAAGGAAGAGCCGCTACACCGGATCGGGCTGAGCGCTACGATCGTCGGACTTTATGAGGATATACTGAAGTTCGCCTCGGAGGAGAAATCCGGTTACCAACAGATGATCTCCAGTATCGTGCTTCATATATTAGGCTCCGTATATTATAAGGAAAAGAACAACTCCTTCACGAACACCTATGTCGTAGATAAAATCAACGAGGCACGTATATTAATGAAGGAGAACATCGAGGACCCATTAAGTCCGGAAGAGATCGCTGCCCGTCTTGGTTTAGGTTATTCATGGTTTCGCCGGATGTTTAAGGAATACACCGGCGTCTCCCCCGCCCAATATCAATTACAACAGAAGCTCCTTCGTGCGAAAGAGCTTCTGACTAGTACCCCTTTGACGATCTCCGAGATCGCCTATAGCCTACATTTCGAGAATGCCGGCCAATTCTCCACATTCTTCAAGAAGAAAGAAGGGGTTACACCCTCGGAGTTCAGGGATCGGACGCATTGAGCTGGAGTGAACCGCTCAATAAGGTTTATAAGGCGTACGCATGACATTCCATGTTTTTGGTAGCCACACTCTATAACGTTCTGCCTGATTCCACGTATTACCAGCTGATGCGAAATCGCACAGATGAATCGGGCGAGCCTTGCCGTTTCCTTCCAAATCCGTTCCTAAAACCATAGGAACGGTAAAAGCCATCCAAGCGAAATCGGGGGCTTGTACCGGAGTTAATTCCACATAACCATCCTTGCTGACGATCACGGAAGCCTCATCCACATCTCCATCCTTAAAGCGGCTATCTCTAGCCAGCACCAAAGGGCCTCTTACGATCGCTTGAGCCTCGTTCAGCTCCACCAAGCGAGCCCGCATATCCAACTCCACCGTAATTTCATCCCCTTTCTCCCAAGTCCTATGAATCGGTAGGTATGCTCCAGCCAACAGATCCGTTAAAGGCTCACCATTGACAGACACCACAGTTCGCTCACTCCACGCCGGGATACGCAAGGCGATCGTAAAATCACTCGTCTTCTCCGGTTCCACCACAATCCGGATTTGCCCATCTATCGGGTAGTCCGTCTCCTGCGTCATCGACACCCTCGTCTTTTTATCCAACTCTACCTCCACGCTCGAAGCCGCATATAGGTTGACATCGATACGTCTGCCGTTTACCTGATAAGCGAACCGCGGAATCATCGCGAAAGCACGAGGTCCATTCGCATTGCAACAATTGATATGCATACCGCATTGCTCCTCTCCTTCATGCCGCCAGCCCTCCAACGGACTGTATTTCGCTATTTGAGAGGCATCCGCTTTCAGCGAGGCTAGTAAAGCGTTATACATAGCCTTCTCGATCTGGTCCGCATATAAGGAATTTCCGGTTAGTCCGAGCATCCTGTCACAAATCTGCATCCACGTGAACGTCACACAAGTCTCCATCGTATGATAAGTAGGATAGGTCTGTAACGCCTTGCCTCCATACCAGCACTCGAACGCACTACCAGAACCGGCCACATTGATTTCCTCATTGATTATATGATTCATCGTTTTCTCCACCACAGATAAATATAATGGATTCTTAGTGACCTTGTAAAGTTCCAACAAGCCCTCATAACAAGACATCATCTCATATGCTTTTTGTCCATTCTCCGGAGAGAACCAAACCTTTGGATGTGGGAAACGTCCGGCGACAGGAATATCCGCAATCGCCTTACTAATCAATCGAGGGCCTTCCGGAGTCTCCCATTGCTTTACGATGTACTTGGCAAAATCCAGATATTTATCTTGCCGGGTACGATTATACAGATACATCACCGGCTCAAGTACCGAAGAGCTTGGCATTCCTATATAATTACCGGTCGTCACGATATTCACTTTTCCGGGTCCCACCTGCGTCATCAAATGGTCGATCACCCGGCAGGCGGCATCCAAAGCTTTTCGATCCCCGGATAAGTCATAATAAGCGATCAAACCTAAAGCCGTGTATTTTCGCCCCCATATATCCCACTGGTTCAACTGTGCTTCCTCGGAATAGTTACCGATATATCCATTCGGCAATTGGGTTTCCATCAACAATTCCGCTCCATTCTTAATAATCTTGTACAACTCAGGATCTTTATCATAACGGTATGAGGCGATCGCCCCTTGTATCCATTTTCCCCAAAATTCCGATTGCCAGCGCGAGGTCTCTTCCTTATGCCGGAAAGGTTCCACCAAATGATCCACATCTTGAGCTTTCACTCGATACTCGATACAAGCGTCGATCCGTTGCCCCAAATAACCGGATATCCTCAAGTGACGTACAGGATCAGTGTTTCTTACTTGCGCATTCATACAACAAACACAAAAACAAAAGAATAGACACGACATGCCTTTTGTTAATACGGATATACTCATAAACACAATTCTTAAGGTTAATAAATGTGATAAAGATAGCACATTCCACTTGTTCGGAACTTTCAGAATTGACAAAATAAATATGAATATTGACACACAAATCGTATCTTAAAATAAAATATCTATTATTTTTCCCCTGATATATTTTGTATGAATCCCAGTAAATACATATTTTTACTTCAAAAAAATTTAAGTTATGAGGGTCATTTATCTTTTACTATCTTTTATGCTTTGTTTCTACCCTGTCACACAGGCGCAAAACACGACGAATCAATTTATGACACAGGCACAAAGCAGCCTGGAAAAAAAAGACTACACCAAAGCTCGTTATCTTTTTTTACAAGCTTACAAGAGCTTATCCCAAAAAGGTGATTACAAACAGGCGATCGATGCCGGTACGCAGGCGGCTTATCTATATTATCGCGAGAATTATTACCAAGAGGCATTCGATCTTTGCCGCCAGATGAACCAATTCATCTTAACCGAGGAACAGAAGTTGCAGAAATCGCTCTATGAGCAACGCTTCCAAGTAACGAAAGAGCGGTTGGAAATGTATATTAAGCTAAAGAACGCCGCCCAAGCGCAAGTTCAACTCAATACATTAGATAATCTGGCCAGCCAAGCGGGCGATGAGAAGTTATCGAACAATTTATTATATACCCAAGCAGGTTATTATTATACGTTCGGGCAAAACGAGCAGGGGGATGCTGCTTTCCAGAAACTGATCAACCAGTATAAGGAGAAAAAAGAATACGAGAAGGTGAACGATTGCTACCGGAACCTGATCTCTATCGCTCGTAAGGCAAACAACGCCCCACTGATGGAACGTACCTACGACAAATACATCGTATGGACGGATTCCGTAAAAGCTCTTACGGCAGAGGATAAACTAGGGGCATTACAGCAAAAATACGATCAGAGCCTACAGACAATACAGGAGAAAGACGATAAATTGTCTGTTAAGCAATATATGATTGTCGGACTTATCACATTCGTGGTAATCCTGATAGCCGCCTTGCTTTTCTTGGGATTCCTTCTATTACGCTTTATTGTGCTGAACAAGAAATTAAAGAAAATCATCCAGACGACAAACGAGCATAGCGAACAACAAGCCCAATTCATCCAAAACATATCGGTTCAGATGGAGCCTACCTTGAACAAGCTTAGCGCATCCGCCAAAGAATTACAGGCGGTAGCTCCGAAGCAGGCCGAGGATGTATGGACACGGGTAGAGGCTTTGAAACAGTTTACGGTTCATATCCAAGAGCTTTCCTCCTTGGAGAATACGTTGATGGAACCGTATGAGGTTAGTTCTTTTAATGTAGGAAACTTCAGTAAGAAAATCGTGGAAAAGGTTAAAGGGGATATTCAACCGGAGGTCAATCTCGTAACAGACGTGCCCCAATTGGAGATTAAGACGAACGCCGAGCATCTGGAGCAAGTCTTATTACATTTGTTAAAGAATGCCGCATTATATACTTCCAGCGGTAACATCCGTCTGGAATTTAAACGGAAAGGCGCTCATGTTTGCCAATTTATCATTACCGATAATGGTATAGGCATACCGGATGATCTAAAAGAGAACTTATTCAAGCCATTCAATGAGGCGAAGGATCTAGCGCAAGGCGATGGTTTGGGATTACCCATCTGCGCACTGATGGCTAGTAAATTAAACGGAACCCTATCTATCGATAAGGAATATAAGAAGGGATGCCGGTTCGTCTTGGTATTGCAGATATAAAATAGACTCACCTTGTTTGTCTTTTTACCGCGATGCGGATGCAGTGACGCTGCAATCCGGGTTGCAGTAACACTGCATCCGCATCGCGGTATCACTGCAACCCGGATTGCAGTAGCTTATTCCGGCAAATGCTTCCGTAAGAACTCAATCCAGTTACCAGAGGCGATACGGTTGATAGCATCGTCCGTAAAGCCACGGTATTGAAGGATCGGGAATATCTTTTGGAGATCGGCGATCGTTACTAGGTCATACGGGCATTGCTCCGTACCGAAAGCACCATCCAGATCACTGCCGATAGCCACATGGTTCGCGTTTCCGGCCAATTGGCAGACATGATCGATATTGTTCGCCATAATCTCCATACCACAGTTCATGCCTCTTGGAGTAGACTCGCCTCGCACCCAGTTCGGTACCATCATCCAAGCGTCTAGGGCGATACCGATCACGGCGCCACGCTCTATCAATGCCTTGATCATCTCGTCGCTAAACTGGCGGTTGTGATCTACGAAGGCCCGACAGTTGTTATGGCTCGCCCAAATCGGTCCCTTATACAAATCCAACGCATCCCAGAAAGCCTCATCACATAAATGGGTCACGTCAAGAATCATACCCAAGCGATCCATGGTACGCAACAACTCTTTCCCCATGGCATTCAGATGACCGGTAGAATCCGTACCGTTGGCATATCTTCCGGGGCCGTAATGTGCCGGGCCAACCGCCCTCAAGCCATAAGCATACGCCCTTTCCACATGATTCACCGTGATGAACGAGTCGGCGCCCTCGATACTTAATACATAACCGATCGGCTTCTTGTCGGCGGGTTCACCGTCTTTCCAAAGAGCCAGATGCGCTTCCAAGGCCTTCTTATCCCGGATCATGACCATCTGGCCCTCCTCTTCCATCGCCTTATACCAAGCGAGTTGGCCTTGGGTCTGCGCCCAAGCTTGTTCCGGGGAATGCCAACCGGGAAGTGGATTATCCGGCCCTACATAGCGACCGATCTGGGTGGCGACTACTAACCCGACGTTTCCTTTACGCAGTTCCTCAAACGATATAGTGGCGTTTCCACGGTCGGGCTTATCGGTCATACCGATTTCTCTCCGATTGATTTCTTTTAGGGGTTCACGCAAATCCCGGTTCCACTCCAAAGCGTTCATGCTAAGGTCGAGATGGGCGTCGATAATAAATGGCTTATTCATTTTATTAATTGAGAGTTGATAATTGATAATTGAAAATTTGATTACCGTTAATAGGTGATGCGGCGTGAACGGGCAATGATAGGCCATTCGCCGATCGCCTCACGATCCCGGATCACATAAGCCTTGTCGTATAAAGCGACCGTAGGACAAATATGAACGGGAATGCCATAGAATACGGAACCTAATGGATAGAGCCGACTGTCCGGGACTTCCAAGACCAGATGCTCCTCGCTCTGGGAGATAGGTTTCGCCTCCGGATGGTTCAAGAAAAACACACGGGGCAAAGGACTTTCCGAGGCTACCGCCTTGTAACCAAGATCTACGCAAACATGATGCTCATCCAGCACGGAAATGACCCGAGTTATCAATAAGGCAGCTACCTTGAACGGCATATCCGGATAAGCGTTTCCATACCCCCAATCCCAGAACACAAACGTGCCGGGACTGCATTCGCAATCCTTCCGCTTCGCGTACATCGGGAATGTAGGAGTACCTCCCATCACCTTTACCAATGGATAGGCAAACTTGCGGGATATCTCCCGGAACACACGTTCGGTCAAGGCGTACGCTGCATCCGCACCTTGGCAACGTACCGATAGCTCCGCGTCATGTATATGTCCGTCGTAGCCATGCAACCCGATAATCTGCAGAGACTTCAGCGGCAGGATGGCATCCACCAGTGCCTCCGCTCTCTCCGGGAGGACTCCGGTACGATTCATTCCCACGTTCAGATCGATAAAGACATCCAAGGTGATATTCCCGGCCTCGCAAAGAGCCGAGATCGCACGGGCATTCTCCGCTTGATCTACCAAGCAGGAGTAATGGGTGGCGGGATATGCCTTTATCAAATCTAATAAGCGGGAAATCTTCGGGCCTACCGGCTGATAGGCTAATAATACATCGGGGGCATTCATATGCCCCAGCATCTCGGCCTCGGCAATCGTAGCGCACTTGAACTTCCGGATTCCGGCATCCAGCAGCATGCGGGATACCTCAGCCGCCTTATTCGTCTTCACGTGCGGACGAAGCCGGTTCGTATCGCCTATGATCCTCTTGGCCAACTCGATATTGCCGGAAATACGATCCGGATAGAACGCCAAGGCTGGCGAGTCTATCCGGTCTACATTACTTATGACGTACCAATCGTCCATGGCTTATTCGTATAATTCGAACAAAGCCTCTATCTCTACAGGAATATTATCGGGAAGAGAACCGAATCCTACGGCGCTACGGGTACCTACACCGTTATCCGGCCCCCATACGGCGGCGAACAACTCGCTACAGCCATTGATCACATAAGGATGCTTTCCGAAATCGGGCGTACAATTTACCATACCCAATACCTTGATCACTCTCTTTATCTTGTTGAAGCTACCAAGGTTCGCCTGGATGGTCGCCAACATGGTAAGTCCTACTTGCTGGGCGGCGAGTTTGCCTTCATCCATCGTCAAGTCCTTACCGATACGTCCGATGATCAAGGATTTATCATTCCGCACAGGCCCGTGACCGGAAAGATACAGGTATTTGCCATCTATCACACAAGGCTTGTAAACTCCGGCCGGAGCCGGTGCGGGAGGTAAGGTCAACCCTAATTTCTCAAAATTCTCATCTGCGTTAATCATGCTCATAATTTCTTTCATTTATATGTTAGTAAAAAAATATATTGATCTATTTCCTGACTCTTTCCGTTACCGGTTGATTCGTGGCGACAGAGATTCCTTGTAGCTCTACATACTCGACGCTTAAAGGATTCTTAGAGCTGGCTTTAACGTAGAGGGACTGGAGAATCGCCTGTTGGTTGTTGATCGTTATGTAGCATACATAGCGGGAATCACGTTTGGTAATCGTCAACTGGCGGGAGGGATAAGCGGTCAATGAGCATACACAAGCATTATCACTCGCCGAGATCAGTTTATACCCATAAGCCATTTTCCGTTGGATATAGCTCAAGCCATTGGTTTCCCCCGGATGCTTTTCCCGATTGACCCAATAAACGTTCAAGGGATCATGTGTATCCAGCTTACCATCCCTCAGATTCACATCGTAACAAACCAAGTTCTTATTCACGCTTCGTGCTATATGAAAAAGCCTCCCGACCGTTGGATAAGTACCTTCCTCCGGGTCCGCCGCAAACGAGGCGACGAAAGGGAAAAGCATAATAACGATACTAAGCAGCCATCTCTTTCTCATTGCTCAATCATTCTTTTGTTATACAATCATATTTAAGATCATTACCCCGATCAATCCTACGACCGACACGATCGTCTCCATGATAGACCATGAGCAGATCGTATCCTTTATGCTTAGGTTAAAATATTCCTTGAACATCCAGAAGCCGGAATCGTTGACATGCGAGAACATCAAGCTACCCGCTCCTAAAGATAAAACCATCAAGTTCGGGTTCGCACCCGTTTGCGTAACTAAAGGCATCACCACGCCCGCCGCCGTCAACGCCGCCACCGTAGCCGATCCCACGCACAAACGGATCACGGCAGAGATCAACCAACCCAAGATCAACGGATGAACGGGCAATTGCTCTAGGCTTG
The DNA here is from genome assembly GCF_056640955.1 of Parabacteroides sp. KHUB-02. NCBI lineage: Bacteria > Pseudomonadati > Bacteroidota > Bacteroidia > Bacteroidales > Tannerellaceae > Parabacteroides > Parabacteroides sp. KHUB-02. The sequence continues at coordinate 280,722 of NZ_JBWQEV010000002.1, forward strand.
TCGCCAGCTCATTGCTTACCCCGCTATCCTCCATGATCTGCTTGAAGATACCGGAACCCGCGATGATCAAAAGGATCATAGAGATATCTTTCACGGCCTCCCCATAGACTGCCATAACCGACTTGATACTACGTCCCTGCCGGATGCCCAGCGTATATGTAGCGAACAACAAGGCGATCAGCATTACAATGGAAGGAGCACCAATAAAAGAGACTATCCCGCTCGCCATCTCGCCCATATCCTTAAAGCAATAAGGAATAACCGTCACGATAATCAGTAAAAAGACAGGCAACGTAGCGCTGATAAAACTATTCGCCTTGCCCGGCATGCTATATCTCCCGCTATCCTCTTTCTGCTCGAACAACGTGACCGGACCGGATTTTATATGTTTCAACCGACTGCCGAACACCGGCCCGGCGATAATGATAGCCGGAATCGCCAAACATAAACCGTAGATCAGCGTAAGGCCGATATTCGCGTTGAATTGTACCACCAAGGCTACCGGAGACGGATGCGGGGGCAGGAATCCATGCGTCACGGACAACGCCGCCAACATCGGCAACCCGATATAGACCGCCGGAAGCTTGTATTTATACACGATCGAGAAGATCAATGGCACCAACAACACAAATCCGATCCCATAAAATAACGGAATACCCACGACAAAGCCTGTCACCATCAGCCCCCATTGTATATGCTTAGTACCAAAAAGCGACACCATCACGGAAGCGATCTTCTGTGCCGCTCCGCTCTCGGCCACCAACTTGCCTAGCATAGCGCCTAATACGATAATCAACGTCAACCCACCCAAGATACTCCCGATACCGTTATTCACCGAGTCCGGCAGCTTCTCCAACGGAATGCCCAAAGCGATGCCCGCCAAGATAGAGGAGATCAGAAACGCGATGAAAGCATCCACCTTAAAGTAGGATATCAAGACAATCAATAAGGCCAAACAAAGTACGACAATGATAAATGACATGTTTTTTCGCTGTATTAGTTTATAATCCGTAAACGGGATACAAAGAAAACATTTATTTCCGAACTACCCCTTTTTACGATAACTAATTACCGCTAACAGATTAAAAAAAACAGCAAATAGACAGACAATCACAAAATGTCCCCGTAAATCGGCAAAGCCGCTCCCCTTTAAATAGACCATACGCATCACCTCCACGAAATAACGCACCGGGTTCGCCAGCGTGATCTTCTGCGCCCATTCCGGCATACTGCTGATCGGCGTGAACAATCCGCTTAGCAAGGCGAAAATGATCAAGAAGAAAAACGCCGTAAGCATCGCTTGTTGCTGTGTGGACGAGAAGGAGGAGATCGCCAAGCCAAATCCCGTAAAAGCGATCAAATATACGGCGGCAAACAAATAGATCACCCCGAAACTCCCCTCCGGCACCAAGCCGTAGATCAGCCAAGCGATGAGGATCGCCACCGTCAGCAGGACAAAGCCTATCACCCAGAAAGGGATCAGCTTCGACAGCAGGAACAGGGACTTGGGTACGGGCGAGACGTTTATCTGCTCGATCGTCCCTTTCTCCTTCTCGCTCACGATATTCAAGGCGGAGATCGATCCCCCGATAATCGTCAGCAAGAATACCATGATGCCGGGAACCATATAGATCTTGTAGCTCAAGTGGGGATTAAACAGGTTAATCGAAGCCACTCCCCTGCCCGATCCCATAGAGGCGAAACCTTTCTCCCTATTGAAATCCTGTATAATCGAGGAGAGGTAGGAGCTACCCAAGCCGCCCTTGGTTCCGTTCACGGCGTTAGCGGCGATCATCACGTCCGCCCTGCCCTCCTTACCCAAGTCCCGCTCGAAATCAGAGGGGATTTCCAGAATGATATCGGACTCATTGCTCTCCACCGAGGTCAGCGCCTCGTCGTAGCGATCCGACCGGTCTGTCAGGCGGAAATATCCGGAGGATAGTACCTTATCTACCAATTGCATGGAGGTGACGGAATGATCGTTGTCCACGATGCTAAGGTTAATATTTCGCATCTCGAAATTAGCGGCGAAAGGCAAGATGATCAACTGCATGATCGGGATGATGAAGATAATCTTCGGCATGAACCGGTCCCGACGGATCTGCTTGAACTCTTTCTCTAACAAATATCGTAACATAGCTTATAATCGTATTTTAAAACGTTTCACACTCAAGAATACCAGCACGACCGCCATGAACGACAGTATCCCGATCTCCTTCAAGATCGACACGGCGGGAAGCCCCTTGATCATCACGTCCTTCACGGCGATGATATACCATTTGGCCGGAACGATATGGGAGAACCATTGCAGGATATCCGGCATATTCTCTATCGGGAACATCATGCCGCTCAACAACATGATCGGAAGCATCAAGGCGATACCGCTGATCAACATAGCCGCCTGCTGGGTATCGGCTACCGTGGAGATCAGCAGGCCCAGACAGAGGGATACGATCGCGTACAGGATGGACACGGAAACCAGCAACAGCAGGCTGCCTTTTATCGGAACGTCCAGCAGGAAATAGGATAGCAGCAAGATCGTAGCGATATTCACCATACTCAGCAATAGGTATGGGATCGCCTTGGCCAGAATGATGTAGATGGGTTTCAACGGGGAGACCAGCAGGACTTCCATCGTTCCCATCTCCTTCTCTTTCACGATGCCGATCGAGGTCATCATGGCGCATATAAGGATAAGGATCAAGCCCATCACGCCGGGAACGAAGTTGTAGGCGCCTTTCATTTGAGGGTTGTAGAGCAAAGAGGTAACCGGGGTCACGGCTTTACCCTCAACCGCCGACTCGCCTTTCAACTGTTCCGCGATGATCGCCGAGCAATAGGCGATTAGCTGCGTGGCCTCGTTCGGATCGGTAGCGTCCGCCAAGACTTGTACTTGGGCATCGGCCGTGGAAGCGTACCCGGGGGGGAAGACAACTATGACGTGTACCTTTCCTTGCCGAAACAAGGCCCCGGCATCCTCATAGCTATCGACGGTCGTATACAGCTCGAAGTACTCGCTGGCATTCAAGCGGTCTGCCATCTTCAGTGTCAGCTCATCCCGGCTTTGGTCGAAAATAGCGATCGGCACACGCTTGATCTCGGTCGTGATGGCATATCCGAACAAGATGATCAGGATGACGGGCATGAGCAAGAGGATCATTGTCGTGCGTGCGTCCCTGAAAATGTGATAGAACTCCTTTCTAACAAAGGATATGAATTGTTTCATCGTTTATTCTCCTCTCGTTGCTTTTCGAGCCAAGGCGTGGAAGACTTGGTTCATATTCGTTGTCTTAAAATCCCGTTTCAAGGCGGAGGGACTGTCTAACGCTTCGATCTTTCCGTCTACCATGATGGAGACACGGTTACAATACTCCGCCTCATCCATATAATGGGTGGTGACAAAGATCGTGATCCCCCGGGCAGCCGCTTCATAGATCAACTCCCAGAACTGGCGGCGGGTGACGGGATCGACGCCTCCGGTAGGCTCATCCAAGAAAACGATCTTGGGCTCATGGATGATCGCCACGGAGAAGGATAGCTTCTGCTTCCACCCCAAGGGCAGGGAATCGACCAAGGTGTTCCGCTCCTTTTCCAGCCCGAGGATATCCAGCAGCTCATCCGTTTTCTGGGACAGCTGCCGTTTAGACAAGCCGTAGATACCGCCGAAAAGACGGATATTCTCCCATACCTTTAGATCGCCGTATAGGGAGAATTTCTGGCTCATGTATCCGATATTCCGTTTGATGGACTCGCTCTCCCGGTAGACATCGAAACCGGCTACCCGGGCCTCGCCGGATGTCGGGGCCGACAAGCCGCAGAGCATACGCATGGCGGTGGTCTTCCCTGCCCCGTTTGCCCCGAGGAAGCCGAATATCTCGCCCGGCTCCACCTCGAAACTGATATGATCGACGGCGGTGAAGGTGCCGAAACGTTTGGTCAGTTGTTTTACTTCTATCGCTTTCATTTTTTATCCTTATTTCATAATTACAATGCCGCATTTCCCCTCTCTTACAAGGCCATGAAACAATCCTCAACGCTTGACTCAAGGCGTTCGATGCTTACGTCCGCGTAACCTTTGCCTTTCAGATATTCCTGTAATCGCCTCATGACATCCTCCCCATCCCTCCTCAACGTAAGATGATGAGCATCTCCAAAAGCGAAACACGAGTTTGTATCCGGGAACTCCCGCAAGTCTCCCAACAACTTATACATCGATGCGCATCGCACCGCGTATAGCCGCCTATCGAATGAGGTACGGATACCTACCGGCGTATCGATAGACAGGCATTCCCCAGAACGCACCAAAGCGATACGGTCGCAACGGGAGGCCTCATCCATATAAGGCGTAGAGACAAGTATCGTAATGCCTTGCCGTTTCAGACGATCCAGCATATCCCAGAACTCAGAGCGGGAGACAGGATCGACCCCCGTCGTAGGCTCATCCAAGAACAAGACATCCGGACGATGGATCAAGGCGCAACTCAAAGCCAGCTTCTGCTTCATACCACCGGACAGCTTCCCCGCCCGCCGATGCTTGAACGGCTCTATCTGACTATAGATATCCCGTACCAGATCGTAGTTCTCCTCGATCGTCGTATTGAAGACCGTAGCGAAGAAGTTCAAGTTCTCCTCTACTGTCAGGTCTTGGTAGAGCGAGAAGCGGCCGGGCATATATCCTACCCGCCGACGGATCTCCTTCAAGTCTTTCACCACGTCCAAGCCGCAGACAGAGGCGGTACCGCTATCGGCCAGCAACAACGTGGTCAGGATACGAAACAGGGTGGTCTTTCCCGCCCCATCCGGACCGATTAACCCGAACAACTCACCGGAGCCGATCTCCAGCGACAGATCCCGCAGGGCCTCGACATCGCCATAACGCTTGGTGATATGATTTATATGAATCTCGTTATTCATATTTAATCTCCCCATATTGCCCGATCTTCAGATAACCATCGTTGCGGACGGCGATCTTGATGGCATATACCAAATTAGCCCGTTCGTCCTTCGTCTGGATACCTTTCGGGGTAAACTCGGATTTATCGGAGATCCACGTGATCGTACCGGGGTATTCCCGGCGATCATTCCCATAGTCGGCGAAGACCTTGAGAGATTGCCCTAGTTTCAGGTGGGATAACTGATCCGCCGTCACATAGGCACGGAGATAAAGCAAGTCCGTATCGGCGATCTTGTAAAGCGGTTTGCCTGCCGCCGTCACCTCTCCCGGCTCGGCGTATTTCACCAATACCGTACCGGTCTGGGGATTGAGGATACGGCTTTTCATCAGTTGATCATCCAATTGCATGATCTGGTATTGCAGGCCCTCCGCCTCGGCGTCGGCAGCTCCCGTCGTCTTGCTTAAGGAGGAGTATTGGGCATCCAGTTGTTTCTGGAGATATTTGATGTTATTCACGATATCGTCTAGTTGCTTTTGGTTACCCGCTTTCGCACGCACCAAGTTTTCCTGTCGCTGTTGCTCGGTTTTAGCCGTGGCGATTTGTTGTTCCAAGACAGCGATCTGCTTACGGATATCCGGCTTGCGAATATCTACCGAGCGAAGGCTGGCAGAGAGTTGCATCTTCCGCAGAAAAAGCTGGGTGCTATCCACGTAACCCACGATGGCGCCGGCATCCAAGCGATCGCCCTCCTCGATATTCAGTTCCATGATCTTTCCGTTGGCTTCCGAAGATACCAAGATCTCGGTTGCCTCAAAGGTACCGGAAGCGTCAAAATCATTGTCTGTATTACCGCAAGCCGTCCATAGAAGGCTGCATAAGCTGATAAAAATCAAATGTCTCATAAATCAATTGTATTTGTCATACTCTATTTAATTCGTTGTATACATATAATTATAAATGGTCATCAAGCGCTGTACACGGTGCGCCGCGGCGGTTTGCCGGGCCATGTCCTCGGCGTTGATCTCCCGGATTAGGTCCGTGACAGAAATCACGCCATTCTCCAGCTTCACCTCCGCCGCCTGCTTGATGCTTGTTCTCAGACGGATGATATCGTCATCGGCACGCATCAGGTCCGTCATTTTCTTTATCTCCGTGTTTTGCTGCAAAAGTTGCAGGCGGGTATTGAATAAGAAGGTCTCCCGTTGCACATCAATCTGGCGACGGCTTACCTCGATCTTCCTCCGGTCGTTCTTCAGCGTGTACAACTTCCCCAGATTCCAAGAAAGACGGACACCGGCCACATAATAAGGCTCGAAACTATCCTCCAGCATGTTCAAGCCCGGCCGTCCGTAACCACCTTGTACGAAAGCTCCGATACGAGGCATCAAGCCCGCCGTTACCTGCTTGTTTTGCGTCTCAATCCATTCGCTCTTAGCATCCAAGGCCCGTAATTCCGGACGGTTGATTTGCGTGGACAATGAACGCTCGGGTGACTCCGGAGTCTTCAAGACGACTTGATCCGTCAACGGTTTATTGATAAAGGTCGCCAACATCTGCCGATATACCGTGCGAGACGCTCTTAGCTCAATCTCATTTTGGCGGGCATTCAGCAGTTCCACTTCCATACTTTCCAGATCCGATTGATTCGCCACGCCATTGTCCATCATCGCCTTGATACGCTCGATATTGACCTGCAACTCCTTTTGAAGCAAAGCGTTCTGACGTATCAACTCGTCTTGCAGCAGGCAACCGAAGTAGATTTGATTCACCCGGTCGTTCAGCGCATACAACTCACTTTCCAATTGCTCCCGGTTGGCGATCGCCTCGGCACGAGTCAAGGCACGGGCCGAACGGGTGCTACCGCCGTCCCAAATCGTCTGGTCCACCTGCGCCACGACTTGATACTGATCCTTGCTCAAGCTAGGGATCTCAAAGCCGGGAAGAAGCGAGGAGATCTTATCGCCATCCAAAGGCAACTTCGTCACGTCGCTCTGATAGCTTGCCTTACCGCTTACCGAAAGCTGGGGAAGCCAAGCCTTACCCACATTACTCAAGCTATAACGCTCCGTCTGATCGATCAAACCCATTTGATGAATCTGCGGATAATTCGCCCTCGCCCACTCGTAACATTGGGTGATCGTGACCGATTCCTGTCCGCTAACCCTTCCGGCATAACCCAACAGGCTAATTAACAATAATACATATACACCTCTCATATACTCTATGATATGTTTATTAAATTGAACAAATCCATCATCTGGCATCCGGGACCATCAGCTGGGTTATTACCTCGACGATCAAATCCCTGCGCCTATCCATATATTCCTCAAACCGCCCCATATCGTTATCCAAAAAAGCCGCCGCTAGTGGCTTGCGGATCAACAACGGGAAGACCACTAGGCTCACCAAGGTCGAAACCAAATCTATGACCGGCATCTTCCGTAGAAGCCCCTTGTCCATCTCCTCCTCTATCTGACGACGAAGACGCAAGATGGGCTGTATTTTTTTCGGATCTTTCAGCACGGTCTGGAATAAACGTTCCGGATCTCTGTTTAACTCGCCCACCACAAAATTCGGGAACATCGGGTTCGCACGAACAATTCCCATATACAGATCAACGATCACCGGCATTTTCTCCAGCATCGTACTCTTCTCATCCAAAACCCGATCGATGTTCGGCAACAATGAAGAAAGCAATTGCCCGAAAATAGCGTCGAACAGAATCTCTTTCGTCCTATAATAATAATGTAAGGCCGTCCTGCCAATACCCACTTCTGCCGCCACGTCACTCATGGTAGCCGCCTCGTACCCCTTTCGGACAAACACTCGCTTCGCCGCTTCTATGATGCGAGGCTCCATCTCATTCATGTCTTTCGCTTCCATAATTAAATGTTATTTTTTGTTTTGTCACTATCGTTTGTCATTATAGTTTGACATATGCGTCAAAAGTAGTATAAAAAAATTACATAGCAAGTAAAACCTAAGTTTTCTTGCTATGTAATCCTTCTTAAATAATTATTGGATCGTGCGAGCCTCAACTCCTTCGGTCGTAATCTCCACAGGATTGATCAATCCCTCCTCGTTAAATGTCATCTTCTCAATACAAGTCTCCCGGTGGTCACGTGTCTTGACCCCGGCCGGCCGGCGATGGTACACGATGTAGTAATCTTCCGAATTCGGCACATGCATGATCGAGTGGTGACCCGCTCCGTTGGCGATATCGAAATTTTGCCGCAAGACCTCCCCGATACGATTGAACGGGCCAAAAGGAGAATCGGAGATGGCGTAAGCGACCTTGTAATCCGGTCCGGTCCAACCACCCTCACTCCACATGAAGTAATATTTACCATTCTTCTTAAACATAAACGGGCCTTCCACGTAATCCTTGGGAGTTACCTCTTTATAAATCATTCCGTCCTCGAACGGTATAAGTCCGGTAAAGTCTTTATTCAAGCGTACCATGTTGCAGTGTTTCCAACCACCGTAATACATATAATACTCATCATTGTCAGCGTCGTGGAAAACAAACTGGTCGATCGGCTGCGCCCCGTTCACGATCTCGTTGATCAGCGGCTTACCCAGCAAATCCTTATAAGGCCCTTCCGGACGATCGCTCACGGCAACACCGATGCCTCCGATCTCTCCCTCATGCACGTCATTCGCCCCGAAGAAAAGATAATACTTGCCATCCTTGTTGATTACCGAAGGAGCCCACATAGCGATCTTCGCCCATTTCACCTCTGCCGTATCAAGAATGGCGGTATGCTTGGTCCAATTCACCAAATCCTTGGAAGAGAAGCAATCGAAGAAGGTTTGCTTCTCATATAAATCACTCGTAGTCGGGTAAATCCAATAGGTATCCCCGTAAATAATTCCCTCCGGATCGGCGTACCAACCCTCGAACACAGGATTACCACTCTTCGCTACCTCTTCATTTGGAGCCTGTTTAGGGCCACCACAGGACATCAAGGCACCGGCCATCAATACAGTGTAAAACAGGCTTTTCTTTCCGTTTATCATCAATAGTAGATTATTTATTAGTAAATCAAATAGTATCTTTTAATTATTCGAGTTCTCCATGTTCTTCGCCAAACCACCTTCCGAGGTCTCCTTATAAAGACTGGGCAAATCATTACCTGTCTGGCGCATCACCTCAACCACCTGATCAAAACTTACCCGGTGTTTTCCGTCGGAGAAGTTCGAGAACGTATTCGCGTCAAGCGCACGGGCAGCGGCAAAAGCGTTTCGCTCGATACAAGGGATTTGCACCAAGCCACAAACAGGATCGCAAGTCAATCCCAAGTGATGCTCCAATCCCATCTCGGCGGCATACTCGATCTGCGCGGGCGTACCACCAAACAACTGACTAGCGGCAGCGGCAGCCATAGCGCAAGCCACGCCAACCTCACCTTGGCAACCTACCTCTGCCCCCGATACGGAGGCATTCGTACGCACCACATTTCCAAACAAGCCTGCCGTAGCCAACGCACGCAATATACGGGAATCACGGAACTCACGCGTCTCCTTCAAGTGATAAAGGACCGCAGGCATTACACCGCAAGAACCACAAGTCGGAGCGGTCACGATCTTCCCACCGCACGCGTTCTCCTCAGACACCGCCAAGGCATAGGCATACACCATTCCCCGGCTCTTGATACTGCTGCCATAACCTTTCGCACGGATCATATAATCGGAAGCCTTACGACGAATGCCCAAACCTCCCGGCAAGATGCCTTCCGCTTCCAGGCCACGACGAACCGCATCCTGCATCACTTCCCATACCTCAGCCAGATAATCCCAGATAGAAGGGCCTTCGTGCTGCTCGACATATTCCCAATAGGAATGGCCAGTCTTCTCACACCAAGCCTGTATCTCCTTGATCGTATGCATATCGTATACTTGCTCCGTCCTCAACTCATTGAAAGACTCGTTCGCCAAGGTTCCCCCGCCGATACTATATACGGTCCACGTATCCAGCTCCTCGCCACTCTCATTATACGACTCGAACAACATCCCGTTCGGGTGGAACGGCAAGAAAGTCTTGGGTTCCCAAGTAATATTTGTCTTCGCGACCGGCTGTAGTACCTCAAGAATAGCTGCGTCCGTCATATGGCCTTTTCCCGTAGCCGCCAGACTACCATATAAGGTTACGTTAAAACGAACAGCGCCCCGGTTACGTTCCAAGAACATTTGTGCCGCACGCATCGGCCCCATAGTATGACTACTTGAAGGGCCATGACCCATCCGGTATATTTGTTTGATTGATTCCATCTTTCTTCGATCTAAGTTTTCTTGTTTCTATACTTTAAGGAAAATATTATGTTTATAAAACGCATACAAAAGTACATAAATTACCGATACATTGCACATGGCAATGAGCACCGGATAATAATTTCCTAAATATTGCTGGGTTCCGAAAAACAAGGATTCGCCGATACACCTAAAACTTACCACGTTAGTGAGCATATAAGCCAGTATTGAATTCATGCCATACACTTTCAGCCAAGTCGTATACTTTCGATGCCCTTTATAGTCGATCCAATAATAGAACAACCCCATAAGCAAGAAACAGTACCCACTGCTCACCAATACCATCGAACTAGTCCACAGTTTCTTAATAACGGGAAGCTCGATACCCCAAAGCCATCCGGCGATAACCATACCCAGACCAATACCGAATAACATCCGTAATTTGAGCCGCTCGGAATATAATTTGTTCTTTAGGATATATCCGGCGAACAACCCAGTCAACACGGTTACCCCGAAATTCAAGCTGCTCAGTATCCATGTATAACGATACCAAGTAGCGAATATCACCTCCCCGTTCTCCACCGTCGCCCCATCCCGGAGACGTCCCAGTACGGTGCGGTCGATCCATTCGGCCAAATTACTATCCGGTGTGTACGAACCTCCCCCATAGTTACCGACCGTAATAAACTCCATCGTTCCCCAAAAGATTAATAAAAGAGCTGCCGCAATACCGATCTGTACCCGTATCCTTACATGCAAGAATAACAAGGAAGCAATCAAATACCCCATAGCGATCGACTGCAAAGTATTTGAATACAGATAAACCCGGTCCGGGTCCAAAGCCAATAAATTACCTTGGCACATCATACCGAAGACCCAAAGCAGTAGCACCCGTTTCCCGATCCGCCGATATACCGCCATCTTATCGGGCATATCCTTATAACGAGACAAAGAGAAAGGCATGGAAACTCCCGCCATGAATAAAAATAAGGGCATCACGAGATCCCACGTAGAGAATCCCTCCCATTCCACATGCGAGAATCCCCACATAAAAGAATTAAACCAAGGCATATCGATCGCATGGGCCAGCGGATGCAACACCATCTCCAACACCACTAAGCAAAAAAGGTCGAAGCCACGGAGTACGTCCAATGACTCCAACCGATTTAATTTCTTCTTCTCCATCCGTCTATTATACTTTCAAGAAAATACGTTGGCGATATAAGAAATACAAGAATCCCCAACAAACAGCGATATATGCGATAGCGCTAACCAAAGGCTGGGCGGTCTCGGGCATCAACTTCGCCAACCCTCCGAATACAGACTCGGAAGTATAGGAGAAACGGATGAAACGCTGTGCCAAATAGATCGTAATAGAGTTCATGCCGATCACGGTAAAAAACAAGGTCCATTTACGCCACCCCAATACGTCTATGATATAGAAGAACAAAGCAAACATCCAAACGGAATAAGCGCCTACCACACAGACAAAGGAACTTGTCCATAGCTTCTTATTGATAGGGAAGACCAAGCTCCATAACAAGCCGACGATCAACAATACAGCTCCCGCTCCTACTAAACAAAGCACTTTATTTCGGTCGGTCAGCCCCTCTTTCCGTAACTTAATCCATTCACCAGTGAACATACCCAACATTGCCGTGGCAATCGCAGGGACGGTGGAGAATAAACCCTCCGGATCAAAAACAGTCTCGTGCAAACGTCCGGGAAGAAACAGGCGGTCAATATACCCTACCAAGTTTCCCTCGAGCGTGAATGGCCCCGCTCCACCGGCGTCCGGCACAGGCACAAAAGCCATCGCCAGCCAATAGCCAACCAAGATAAGAACCGTTATCCCCGCACGCACTTTCCAACCGAAACGGACAAACAACAAGGCCGCGAACATCCATCCCAACCCGATACGCGCCAGCACGCTCGCACAACGCAGGTGGTCAAATTCAAACGACAATAGCCCGTTATATACCAATCCCAAGAAAACTAAGGTAATCCCCCGACGGACGATCTTCTTGTAAATCGCCCCTTCCGTCATACCTTTTCCTCGTTGCTTCTCTAGTGAGAACGGAAACGAGATACCCGCAATAAAGAGGAACAATGGGAAGATCGTGTCGTGATGCGCCAATCCGTTCCATTCCACATGTTCCATCTGCCCGGCTATCGCCTGAAAAAAAGGATTCGGAAACAATGTCGCCAAAGCGACAAATAAAGAAGCACCGCCCATAATAAAGAGCATGTCAAAACCCCTAAGGGCATCCAATGATTGCAACCGCTGGGGTTGTTGTTTTTGTTTTTCCATATAATCTATTTACATTTAAAGTCAACACAAATATACTCAAACTCACTTACATACGAATGGGGTTTGACATAAAAGACGCTCCTAATCTTTCCCCTCGCATTTAGCCTCCAGTTTTTCAGCGTACGCCTCTTTCCTCATCAGATATAGATGAATAAAAAGGAGTTATAAAGTTCAGAAAACCATAGCGCTTCTAGCGTAGATATCAATAAACTTTTCCCAAAACGGCGAGGACGACTCAGAAAGTAAGGCTTACCTTTCGTCACCAATTGGTAAATCAAGGCAGTCTTATCCACATATAAATAGTTCTCATTCCGAATATTTTCGAAACTCTGTATTCCTATCGGTAATTTACGCATAGTCGTCATAACCTTTTTTCTTACCACACCTGTTGTTGAACAAAGATAGAACTTTTTTCCGGAACAAGTCTCCGATTATAGTTTTCATTCTATGAAATACTCAATTTTTTCTACACTAATAGAGGGCAATATTTTACTTTCCATAAGCTGGAAGTAGAATATCGCCCTCTATTTTACAAGACAGTTTGTCTATGAGTAAGCACTAGATCTAAGGCATACAAATATTTCACTGAGTAAGATCACCTCATAGCCTTAGCAAAAGCTCTAATCGCATAATGAATAAAATAATAAACAGCCTTATACACCGGCAAATCCATCTCATTTCTCAAAATGTTCCACTGCCAACGCATGGCTTTTAATTTATTCGAAGAGACCGAATGGTCACTAACTCGGTAAAGAGCCGTCACCGTATTTGTGTTCTGCGCTTTATACCCTTGCTTTAAGATAGAAAGCCAACATACATAATCCTCATGCCCAATTTCCTTGAAAAATATCTTTCCCGTCAAGGCTGAATCATACATGGCTGTCAAGCATCCTATACAATTCCCTTTCAACAACAAACGATAATCAACCTCACAAGGAGCCATTACCTCACGCCCGCATCGCTCTCCGCCTAGACTTACTTTCTCATAGTTAGAGAAAACAATAGCGACCTCGGATTTCTCGAAGACTTTTAACTGATCGCTTAGCTTATTCGGTAACCATATATCATCGCTATCCAAGAAAGCAATATACCGTCCTTTCGCTTCCTTTATTCCCATATTACGGGGTAACGTAGGCGAACCGGATGGTTTATCCGTCCGTAAATATCGAATACGGGAATCTATTCTCGCATACTTTTGAATGATTGAGAGTGAATCATCACTAGAACAATCATCCACAATAATCATCTCCCAATCCCCAAACGATTGAGCCAATACGGACTCAATCGCTTGGGATATAAAAGGAGCCGCATTATAACACGGGGTTATAATGGATACAAGAGGCAACACGTTAAATACAAATGATTATTTAAATAAATAACGTTTCAACTTAGCGAATGCCTTAAGCGAACGTTTCAAGTCTGAAGGATTACGCAAACCGACTCTCAGCCTGTGTAAAATGTAACTGGCACGTAAATAATATTTCTTCCGTGCCCTATTACAGAAATCAACCATTTCCCCTGCGGAAAGATCCGGTAAAGACAATACGGTGTTATGTGTACCATCCGGCAAACAATACTTCTCATAATCCGTCTCTATATAGTTATTTTCCCTCGCCCACTGATAAGCCTCCGTACCGGGATAAGGTATCAACGGGAAAAACTGGGCGGTATCCGTATTCAACCTTAACGCTAACCGAAGAGTCTCTTCCATGGTTTCCCGGGTTTCGCCTTGGTTACCGACCATATAACAAGCATGTATTAACAAACCCGCCTTTTTAGCGTTGGCAACATACTGATAGAAATATTCCACCTTCGTTCCTTTCTTGATGTTATCCAATATCTGTTGGCTACCACTCTCTATACCCGGAATAATCAAACGACATCCGGCCTTTTTCATAGCCAACATCGTTTCCAAATCAAGGTCTACACGAGCATTACATAACCATTTCAGCCGTTTATTCAATTTCTTTTCCACTAACAAACGACAAATGTCCAATACTCGCTTCTTATTGGCTGTAAATGTATCATCTTCGATTACTACCTCTTTCACATCTGGGAAATTAGCGGCAATGTATTCGAACTCGGCCACCACATTCTCTGCGGATCGTGCCCGAAAAGCATGCCCATGCATCGTTTGCGGATAGACACAGAAATTACAACGAAAGGGACATCCACGCCCGGTAAATATCTGGATAGAGGGATATGTGGCAGCAGCGAAAAAGTAATCCCTCTCATTTAAATGTTCCTTGATAAATTGTGAGGCAAAAGGAAGATCATCCAAATTCTTCATCGGTGGCATAGGCGCGGTTCGTACAAACTCCTTCCCGTCCCAAAAACAAAGCCCTCGAACCTCCCGCAGATCCTTTCCTGCGTCCAGAACATTCGCTAGCTCATTCACGATACAATCATATTCCCCAATAGCGACCGCATCCACCGCATTCGAATAACCCAACGTCTCTTCTGCGCAAGCCGAAGGATGAGTCCCCACAAGCACGACAAACGAGTGAGGATACAATGCCTTCAGCTTCCCGGCAAAAGCAACGTCACTTTTAATGGAAGGCGTACTTGTATCTAAAACAAACAATGAATGCTCATTATCCGTCTTCCGAATAATGTTTAAAGACTGTTCCTCATTTAACTGTTTAGCTGGAGCATCCAAAAAAGAGACATTATGTCCCTGTTTGCTTGAATACAAAGCCGCATAAATCAGCCATAGAGGATAATATAAAGCCCCACTTTTCGTAATTGCCGGACTACGGGATTCTCTGGAGAACTTCCCGAATTCGGCTTTGAAAGGGGGATTGATGAAATAGATGTTCATAATAAATCTATCGGGTTCTTAGTTTGTTAAACATATATATCGCTGTTCTGAATGACAGAACATAAAGCATAATCAGTAAATAGTAAAAAGGGAAGAATGAGATTCTATACAAAACAGCTGAAACCAAAAGCAGCAGAAAATAAGCGATGACTCTGAATCCATACAATCTGGATACATCGTAGCGGATAATATATTTCCGAAAACAAATATTGGTTGTTATATAAGGAGGCTTGGACGATTTAAACTCTAATGTTCGTACAAATGAATGTATCAGCAATAATAACACTAATAGAGAAACGGATATGTTCTCGGGAAACAACAGGAAAGGGATAATGTAACGCAAACTTGAAAGAATGAAGTACAAAAACATCTTTACATATCCACTAAGACTATTGTACAGCAAGAACGAGATGAGCAACACCAATAACCCCACGGCAAAATAGATAGTGTGCGCATGGGGGAAAAAGAAATGGAGCATCGTTAAAAATGCAATTGTCTGGATAATACGGGAAATATACACCACTCGCTTATGCTGATAATAAAAATCCAGTTCCGTCCCGTTGAGTCTCCATGTCGGACTGTCATCCCTTTTGACTGTCTCCGTATCATTCTGAATATAGCCTATTTCATACACACATTCTACTATTAGCAGCGTTGATAATGACAAAGCCAACGTCTGAACGGTAAAACCCGTTTGCATTCCGTACAAAAAGACGATGGGCAGCAGATGGGTAAAAAACAACGATACGACCGCATGAGGCCTTGTCCGAAACAAATAGACCAAGGGGACGCAGAACAACGTAAAGTACTTTAAATACATATAGATTTAATTTTTAATGATTTAGGACAAATATAATCTCCCAATATATTATCTCCTATATGAAGAACATCCTGAGTTCTATAGCCTGTATTTTTCAAAACAAACCGAAACATATTACCTGTAGATTTCAATACACCAGTAGCAGATGAAACATATAATTTAGAATGATACCGGTAACCATTGGCATATAATATTTCTTCTATAAAACCAACAGGAAGATACATATCCGAAATAATAATAACTTCTTTCCTTAAAAAGGCAGCATAATCATATAAGGCTTTTATTTCCTGCCTTGCTGAAAGCTCAATGCGTTCTATCTTCAATTCCAATTGGAGCAACAAATCTCTTACCTCTTTATCGTAAGGTAGCATATTATAAATGGAATAGATATTCGTTTCCTCAGTTAAAGATTGTTTTTTGGATTTCAATTCAGCTTCTATTCTTATTTGCTTAAAGCCCCGAATCGGAATTGAACTCAATTTATTATATTCTTTTTCCACTAGGTCGAATACATCTGAAGGAGTTGATACTTTCCTTTGTAAAAGAGTATCAAAAATATCAAAAGAAATCACAGAGTATTTATTGATCGCTTTCTTTATCCGATTCAGATCCGATTCTATCACACATCTACAAAGGACACTTTGTAATAATTCTTTAACTCTCATAATAAAGTTAGTGATCAATATGTGAAAGTATAATTTTAGCGACCTCCTCTGTGGCTGTCCCTTTCTCATAAGAACCTAGATTTTCATGATGTCGTATCATAGCTTGCTTAAACTTATTCTCATCAAAAGCCTCTATCTGTTTTCTCAATTCCTCATTTGTCTTGCAAATAGGGAATCCCCACTCTTCTATAGGTGTATAGAAGTCTGTTTTTTTCTTATATTCTTCTAAATCAGGAGTAAAAAGAAAACAAGGGCGATAGGTAAATGAATAATCCCAAACGCTCGATGAATAGTCTGTTATTAACATATCTGCAGTACATAACAAATCTTGCATTTCTGGATAGTCTGAAACATCTCTTACAGTGGACGTATATTCATGCATTTTTGAATTAAACGAAAGACTATTAAATAAACACATATGATATCTTAAAAATAGAATGACTCTTTTTGCAGCAAAGCGTTTTTTTACAGCTTCCAATAATTCATTTTCTTTCAAACTCCAATCATAAGACGGACTTGATGTCGTGTTTCTAAAAGTTGGTGCATACAATACGACAAAATCAGATTGTTTAATATTAAATCTATCACGAATACAATTTGACAATTCATTCATTTTTTGAGCACTAAAAAACACATCATTTCTAGGTAATCCTAATTTAACAAATTTATCCTCATGCAAATTCCACGCAGAACTCATACATTTTGTAGTAGAATAGCTCGATGATAAAAAATAAGAAGTAGCCTTAGAGAAATGCAAAATTGATCTATTATATAACCACTGACATCTTCCAATGTCATAAAAATCTTTTTCTATTTTCTTATACGCTCCTCCTGCATGCCAAGTATTAATAACTATTTGGGTCTTTCGAAAAGGAATATAATCATATCCTCCAATATTTGTTATATAAACTTTTGCAGTCATTAAATATTTAAAATAACTTAAAAAAAATCTCTTAACACACTTAATATCAGCATATTCATTATTGCATTTCGGCTTAACACTCCAAGCAATCTCAACATTACTACCTACTATTTTCTCAATATTATCATAAATATAAAATGGATTGCAACAAATTCTTTCACCTGAATAACTTTCAAATAACACCCTATTTGACTTTACTCTAAACACATAGAATACACGCAAGAGAAATCGTAAGACTTCTTTTACACAAAGCTTAAGTATCATAAATTACTATTTTATATATGACATAAATAAAGGAATCGTATCTTGTAGAATACATCCTTGTTTAAAAATTCCGGCTGTTCCTCCCACGAAAATAGAGGCTCCCAATTGACGCATATATTTCGCTCTCTCAGTACTGACACTTCCATCTACACATATTTCTACATTTCCATAATTATGTTGATCCAAATATTGACGAGTTTCACCTACTTTTTCCATCATTCCATGAATCATCATTGTTCCAGCAAATCCGGGTACAATAAGCATCAATAATATAACATCAACATAAGGGAGATATTTACGTACCTCATCTATAGAAGTATCCGGATTTAAGGCTAATCCAAATTTCGCACCCCTCTGTTTAATAAAAGCCGCATTCTCCAAAACACTTTCTTTACATTCACTATGAATAGATACAATATCCCCATCTCTAATGTCCATTGAACGGATAATTGTACGAGGATGTTCCATAAGCAAGTGAATATCAACTGGAAGACTCGTAATCTTTCGAATAGAATTAACCACATCAGGACCAAATGTAAGATTTGGGACAAATGCAGCGTCCATTATATCTACATGTAAATAATCAACTCCATTTTCTTCTAAAATATGGATGTCACGCTCCAAGTTTACCAAGTCAGCACACATAAGCGAAACGGATAATTTAGATATTCTATTCATGATCTACCAACATTACTTTATTTGAATAAATAGAATTATCACGCATAAGCATCAAGCCTTCCATTAACTGGCTAAAATCCAAACGATGGGTAATCAATCTTTTGAGATCCAATTTTTCATTCTCCAACCAATATAAAACTTGAGTCCAATCATTATCATTGATGCCAAAACTAGAGTTCCAAGTACCATAAATCTGCAATTGCTTTCGCAATAGTTTCCAATAAAAATCTTTCTCTAAAGTCATATCATCAATTGGATTACCTAAAGCAACAATAGTACCCGAAGATTTCACTATTTTCAAGCTAGTATTGAACGACATAGATGCCCCAGTCCCCTCAAAAACAATATCGGCTCCGGAGCTATCTATATTCCTTGATACCCATTCAGATACATCTGAAGTAGTAGAATTACAGATATTCTCTACCCCATAAGTCTTTGCAAAATCCAACTTTGTTTGAGTCCTACCTACTAATACCACTTTTGATGCTCCCAAAAGTTTTACCATTTGAGATAATATCATCCCAATTGTTCCTGGACCGATAACAACAACTGTATCTCCTTTTTTAAAACCAGATCGTTTTAATGCATGTAAGGCAACCGCTGCTGGTTCTAGCATAGCCGCTTCTTCATAACAAACGCAATCCGGAATCTCCAAGAGATTCCAAACAGGAACAGCAACATATTCCGCAAAACCCCCATTACATCTTGATCCTAAGTAATCATAATTCGAACATAATTCATATTCCTTATTTTTACAATTATTACACTTAAAACAAGGTTTCAAAGGGAAAACAGACACTCGCTTACCCAACCAAGATAAATATGTTGAACTTCCAATATCACTAACTACACCTGAAAATTCATGACCTATAACAGTAGGAAAATGATATGTTCCAGTTTTAAATACTCTAGCAATATCCGATCCACAAATCCCAGCCGCCTTAACTTTAACTAATACTTCATCTGATTTTAATCTAGGCAGTGGTATATTCGTATACTTTAAATCACCTATACCAAATAACACATTTGCTTTCATTTTTCCAACAATAATTTTAAACGAACTAAATCCTCCGGTACCGTTACTTTAAAATTTCGTTCATCACCTTTTATTAACTTTACTTTCATTCCTGCCTTATAAGCTATTTCTGCACTTCCTCTCACCAGTAACAATTCTTCCCTATTCATAGACTTACAAGCATTTATATATTTCCCTAATTTAAAAGCTTCAGGAGCTTGTCCTGCAAATAATATATCTCTATTAAGGACAGAAGATATGCTCAGTCCATCATAACTTTCATATATCGTATCCTTCATTGGTAAAACAGGCATAGCCCCATCATATTTTTGGCATACATTGATACATTCATCAATAAGTACATCTGTTACAAGTGGGCGTGCTGCATCATGAATAATAACAATATCAGATGGGGCATAAAACATTTCTGCCACCTTTAACGCATTGAATATCGTATATTGCCGACTTTCTCCTGAAATAGCAAAATGAATAGGGATATCAAAACTATTAGTTTCATCTTCCAGAATTCGTTTCCATTTCGGATCTATAGCGATAATAAGGCCATCTATGTGCTTATTACACACAAAACATTCTAAACTATAAGATATTATCATTTTTCCATGTATCTTCAAATATTGTTTAGGTATATCACACTCCATACGAGATCCAGATCCACCGGATAATATTATCGCAACATTTCTAGTCATAATCACTTTATAATAAATACAAGAACAACACTATCTAATAAAATAAAACGCAACATTATTAAAAAATAATCTAATAATCATTTTCCACCGACCATCCACTCCCTCTTAACTGATGATGTTTTTCTCTTTCAGGATCAAGGGACTTATCAAATACGGAACTGTATGGATAATAACGTGAATAAGTGTAGCTTCCTCCTATAATATCTTCATTCAACCAAGCTTTAGCTCCAAAAAACAGAGGGAATAGGAGTAATACACAGAAAACAAGGATTTTCTGTCTGCGTACAATACGGTCGATCAATATCCCTTTGGCGAACATGACGGATAAGAAAAGCGTGAAGAAATAGAAATAATCAACCATTCTATACAGGATCATAAGGCTGTATCTTGCACATACCAATAGGAGAGCTATACATACACACGTTTGAAACAGATCTTGCTTCAAGCGGATATACTGGGGATATATCACCTGCGTTTTATGAAGCATGAATACATAAACGATCAACTGCGCAACCATCCACACATAGTTGATTATACTCAAGTCTTTGTTTCCAAACCACTCACTTGTGGCATACGCTGTTATACGTGAAGCCATATCTTCACTGGGGAGAAACAATGACGCACCCTCTGCTATAGGAGTCATAAAATCCTTTCCGACAAGTATCGGGACAATCATCGCTACACAAAGGAGCCAGTAAATAGCAGGCTTTCGTGGAATTAGGTAGTAACCGATAACAAACAGGAAAACCGCGAAAATCGTGAACACGTGAAACAGGACTGCAACCAAGAAATATAGCAGGAACTTCTTGGTTTTCCCGTCATTGACGGCTAATATACCCAACAAGAAAAAAATGATGGATAAGGATCCTCTCATATGTTCCATACTCGTAGCCGTATAACGGCCTATGAAAAAACAGAGAAGTATGAAAAAGCATAGAGAGGGACACACTTTTTTTATGAAATATGCTATCATCCCTATACCGAAAGCCGCCACAACAAATTGGAACAGTAAAAAATCGTTCCAAATCGTCTTGCAGGTCGCTTGCAACAGAACCCATAGCGGCATTTTCATCACTGATTCAAAATCGCTCCATTCCAAATGGAACAAGTCATGACTAAAATAAAAATCAGACGCATACGAAACCGTATCTGAGCCTACCCTCCAGCGAAGCCCCGCCACCAGTATCAGCAGAGTTACAGCTATCCTGTAATGCGTCCACCTATAATCTTCCCGCCCAAGAATATCATAGCGGACAGACAGATACAGCAGGTAAATGAAAACAATCAGGTATATCATCGCCTTTTCTTTATCATTTCCAATAGATACCAAGCCTCCCGGGATCCGGTAAGCAACGTTACCGCCATGTAAAGCACGATCCCTGCGGCTGTTCCCGCGGCGAGCGACACCGCATCGGAGCTTATCATATGGTCTAACAGGTAAACGCCCGTACCCATGACCGCCGCATACGCCAGTATCGGCAGCATGGACTTCATTTCAGATGCGAAGGTCACTCCGGGCAGTACACGTGCCGAAAATACAGTGATCACATAGACATCTGCCACATAATAGAGCAACATTCCTATGCAAACCACCTTGATACCCCAAAAGAGGGAAAATACCAAGATAGAGATAGCGATCACTTTCTTTATTATCTCTGCCTTCAGACAATAATCACTCCTGTGCTTTGCGTTCAACAACTGCCAGCTCATGTTCGAGGCCGGCCACCAAATCCAAGCGAAGCAAAGAATACGTATCAAGGGAACAGTCTCTATCCATTTGTCCGTCAACAATAATCGCACCACCGGCTCCGCCAGGGCAGCCAATCCCATCATCAACGGGAAAAGGACGAAACAAGTCATGCGCAGCATCTGGAAAAAACGCCGTTGCAACTCCTCTTCATTATCTTGCAGCTCACACTCTATCGGATAGGCTACACGGGCTACAACATCGTTAACAGCCGTCGGGACAAAACTTGTCATCTGTGTGGACTGGCTATACAAACCTGTCGCTGCTGATGAATAAAACTTTCCTATCAACAAAAAACTTCCATTCGCATAAATAGCATGCAAAGTCCGACTCATCAACAATCTCGATCCAAAACCGAATAATCCCTTAAAGGAACGGATGGAGAAAACGAATGAGGGCATCCAACCCGCCGATACCCAAAGCAACGCCACATTCAAGAAATTCTGTAAAAGCGGTTGCCACACCAATGTCCAGACACCGAAACCATGATAAGCCATCCAAATCCCCACGCATCCGCTCACAGATATGGCGATAATAGAAATCCAAGCTTGTCTACGAAAATCCATCGCTATATTCAATTTCGCTTGTTGCACCGTACGGAACGCATTGATAACAAATATCAAGGCCATCCATACCAATAATTCCTCCAATAGAGGCTCATCATAAAAACTGGCGATGAAGGGTGAGCACAAAAACAATACGGCATATATCAATAATGATACCCCTATATTGAACCAAAACGTCGTGGAAAAATCAACCTCTGTCCTGTCTTGTTTCTGAATAAGAGCCTCCACGAAACCAGAATCCACAAAGACCTGCGCCACCACCAAGAAAATTGTAAGCATCGCAACCAAACCATAATCAGACGGTGATAATTGACGAGCAATAAGGATTGAGAACAATGTCATGAGACCTTGCCGAAGGAATTTCTCTACAGCACTCCATGCGACACCTCGCAATGCTTTCTTTTTTATGGATTCTGACATATAATCACTATATCTCCTATTTGTTCCAATAAAAACACCTTATAACATAAAGCACTTCTTTATTTAGAGCAAGTTACTTGAAACATCTACACCAACCTATTTTGTATAATCCCATCATTCAACCCTGCATAAGGGCTTCATACAGCACTGCATAAGATGGTTATACAAGGCTGGAGAAGGGATCATACAGCGAGCCAATCCCTTTTTATGAAGAGAGAAGGCTCGCCGTGCCCCTTCCTTTAAATCTCGTCCGGACTCTCGCTATCACTACCGCCATCAGCAGGGCGACCACCGATCCAGACCGGCACGCTTACGCTACGGGGCGTTTTCAAGAGACGGTTTGATGTGGAATACTGCGTCGTCACCGTCAGCGTATACTCACCTTCCGCCAGATCAGCCGGCAGGAGCAACGTGAGCGAGGAGGGATTATTGATCGTGATCAGATCGTCCGTTAATTTTGTGACAGCCTTCGCCGCATTGGTCAGCGTAACGCCTACCGACTCGTCGTCGCCAACCACTTTTAGCATGGCGCTGCGCACGAAGAAGTTGCGGCCCGCCGTAGCGCTACCATCCTTCAAGCCCGTCTTCTTATCCTCAGTCTCGAGGATGTACATGATGTTCGACTTCTCGCCGAGGATCTCAACCGAGGTTTTGGCGATCTCCTCGCGCAGCACTTTGTCCTGCGTGAGAGAGACGTAGATGGAGTTTCTCTCCTTGTTCCACACACCGCCCTCGATCACGCCGGTCAGTTGGGCTACGGCACGGAACAGGCCCGTGTTCACACTGTAACCGTTCAAAATCAAGTCCATCAGCACACGGTGATAGAGCGTCACTGAATGGTGAAGCGTCTCCGGGCGCAACCCCGTGTCTTGCTTGTACATCTCCTCCAGCACATCATCCAAAGTTAAACTTCCGGCCGAAGCCAATAACAAGATCTTATCGGTCTTATTGTCAGTGGTCACCGAATTGTCGATAAGCCAGCCTTTCAATACTTTCTTCATGGTATTCTTGATTTAAAGGAGGGCAGAATTGCTCTCCTCGGTTATCCTTATCTAGAATTTCTTCCCGAACGCAATGTTCAAGAACGTCTTCACCAATATCTTGAAATCGAACCACCACGAGCGGTGCTCCAGATAGAACAAGTCATAGCGTAAGCGGCGGAGCATCTTCTCCAGCGTATCCGTATAGCCGTTGTAGAGCGTGGCGTAAGAGGTCACCCCTGGACGGATCTGGTACAAGAAACGATAGCGGGGATCACGTTCCATGATCTGGTCGATGTAGAACTTCCGTTCCGGACGGGGACCGATGAAGGCCATATCACCGATGAATACATTCCATAATTGGGGAAGCTCGTCCAAATGATGCTCGCGCAGGAACTTGCCCACATGCGTCATACGGGGATCAGCGCCTCCCTTGTAAAGGGCGGGGCCGAACTTCTCTGCGTCCAAACGCATGCTGCGGAACTTATAGATATGAAACGGATGGCCGAAACGGCCAATCCGCTCCTGCCTGAAAATGGCAGGGCCGCCATCCTCGCGCCTCACGGCGATGTAGCAGATCAAGAACAAGGGGGAGAATACGACCAAGGCGATAAAGGCCAAAAGACAATCCCCTATACGCTTCACGTTACGCTCGAAGGCGGTCATCCCATCCGGGATAAAATCAGTAGATTTATCAACACTCTCTTTTATAAGCATGGCTTAATTTATTCCTTTCCTCTATTTTTCTCCTCCTCTTTCTTGTAATCGATATACCGCTCCAAGGCCTCACGTACCAGACGGCGGAAAAGTTCCTCGTCCGACAGATGGTCCCAAAGGAGATCTACCAAACGATAGTAAACGCTAAAGTGCATGTCCTTGCCTTTTTAAAAGAATTGTAAGTGTCACTGCCAATGCCTCCGCTTACGCGGATAATGGACTTGGTCAGTCTGGTGACTTGTAAAACCGTGGCGATGTAATCGCCCAAACGGGGAAATGATTGTCTGTGATACATGTCTGGTTTGTTATTATTTTTATACATCTATGTCCTTATGGATAGGCCCTAGTAATGCAAATAATGCAAGTAATGCAGCACCTTTTTCCCACACACGTGCGTACATTATATAGAACAAGAATTTTACACTAAACGATCACAAACAAGGCATGGAACGATCCGGATGAGAAACGCTGGATAGCCGTATGAAAGTTTGATTCGACATATATAATGTACACGTGCGTGTGTGGGAAAAAGGTGCTGCATTACTTGCATTACTTGCACCTGTTTTCCCCGGCATCGGTTCCATCCCGCACGTATATCGGCATCGACTCACGCCTACGTTCGTATAGGCCTACACCGATATACGTGTGGGGCGACGTCGATATATGTGTAAAACGATGCCCTTATACGTATGCCACACTCATACGGTCTCGCTTAGCAATGGCAATCCCTCCACCTCTCTCTTATGCCAGCCTTGGTAATCAGACAGGGAAAAACCGGGGACGGTCAATTGCTTGTAATCCTTATCGTCTCTTCGCAAGATGTGCTTGCGGGCATACGAGCGGAGCGAACGATCCGTCACGGATACCATCACCACAGGAAACGGGTAGCCGAGCAAGCGCATCGGCGTAACCTCGCTGTCCGGGAACGCACGGCGCAACTGATAGGCTGAGTACTCGAACGCCACCCAGTAAGGACCCGTGCAATACAAATGGATGGAAGCAGTGTTCGTTCGCTCGCGGCTCATGATATCACTCAAATGCTCGTTCAGCAACGCCACCAAACGAACGCCAGAAGGAAGGGAAGACATTTCTTTTTGATTTATGATTTTTGATTTAAACTGTCAACTGTCACTTGTCAACTGTCAACTGATTTCGTGTTTCAGCCAGCGATCGCAATCGTCCAGCCGGCGGATCAAGGATAACTTGCTTTTCTTGGGCGAGGACTCACCCCGCCAAGGATCCACCACCTCATGCGCCATCTGCCGGTAAAGGGCGCTGTCCGTGCAACCGTAGAGCGTCACAAGCAACAAAGCACGGGATTGCGGAGCTTTCAACACCGGGAGCATACCACGCATCGTGTCATGCAAACGTGTGAACTCCTCCTCATCGCCCAACAACTTGTAGGCAGAAAGAAGCAATGAGTAGATCTTGCAACGCATCACGTCCGTCTCCGCACGGAGCGAACCGTAGGATCTCAACACCTCAAGGGCCAAGCGGGTATCCTCCTCTGATACGCTGCCGGAGGCATGGTAACGTCCCAAGGCATCGTGCAAACCCTCCCGCAGACGGTCGTTATCCAGATGGGTATAGACGTGCTTACCCTTTGTGTTCAGCTCGATCAGCTCATACTCGCCCGGCTTCACCTCCAACAAGGGGACCCACATGCAATCGAGGATACGAGCCATCACATCTTTATGACCGCCACCCGGCTGGATCACCACCTCCGCCTCCATACCGGTAAAATAACCGGACGTGATACGCACACGGTCTCCCTTCAGCAAGCGGTCGCTGTCCGGTACGTACACCGGAAGCTCGTTGGAATAAGATTCCGCCACCCAACGTAAATTACCCATCTCGTCATCCGAGAGATAAGGGAAATGAGCCATGCCTCCGGAAGAGACCCGGGGAAGGAAATTGTAGAGGGGAAGCGTACGCTTCATCTGAAAGATCTCCTCCACCGAGGACCGGATAAACACGTAGTTGAACAGCAGGGGCCGCTTCGTGTTAACCATCTTTCCGTCCACCTTCCTCACCTCCACATAGGAGGGGGCGAAATACTCGAACAACGTCTCCCCACGACGCTTGCGCCGGGAAAGCTCGGCATCCAAGCTTTTAGCGGGGCTGATCCTGTCACGTCGCGCCACACCCGTAGTAGGAAGCGTGAGCACGTACCAGCGTACAGTCTTCAGGTCATGACGCTTGCCAACTCGCGCCGTACCCCTCTCCGAGCAACCGTCTCTCAAAACATTCATCATTATGATTATCTTTTCCTAAGATTATATCAAGATCTCCACTCAAGCCTCACGACAATTCAAAGCCCTACCAAGAGCACCCTATTTACTCCTGATAAACAACACTTTATGTTTTTAAAAATGGCTTTTCTGAAAATCACCATCGCTTGAAATATTAAGCTACTTGGGAAGTAGCGTAAAAGGTTGGAAAATGGTTATTACCCAGTTGTAGAGACGGAGCGTGCTCCGTCTCCCACCGTCTGACAGTAATTTAGAATACTATTTTGAGGGGATGAGACGGGGCACGCCCCGTCTCTACAAGAATGTATGTTTGATTTTTGGAAGGGACGTGATGATGTAGGAAATACGAAATCATTTCGTCTCTATTGCCATGTCTATATACTGGGAATAAGAACGAAGATTTAAAGAGAATCAAGATCGGAGCACAAACTAAACCTAATGATTGCTTGTTATTTGTTATTTTTTATTACTTTTGCGCCGTGAAAGAATACGCTACTTCCCAAGTAGCAAGCCTCTTACCCCACTTTGGGTATCGGTTTACACACGCTCTCAAAACAATTCCGGTTCACCTTCGATAAACGTTCCAACGAGAAGCTCTTCAAATAGATCTGTGTTGTCTTAATAGACTTATGCCCCAACAACTCACTGATAACCTCGATCGATACATCTTGTTCCTTCAAGAACGAGGCGAATGAATGACGGATCGTATATGAGGTGACCGGAAGCGTAACGCCTGTCGATCTCGCCAACAACTTCAAGTCATGGTTAAAGCGGGACAAGATCCTGTTATATTCTTTGTAGGCCGCCTCACCGGTTCTCGTTCCACTCAAAAAAGGAAACAAATAAAGGGATTCCTTTGCCGTACAAGCGGACAACTCCTCCAGCAGCCGCAACGCCCCGGAGGGAATCTCCAACTGTATGAGAGATCCGCTCTTTTGTCGGTGATACTGCAATATCCCATCCCGGATATTCTCCCATTTCAAATGCGCAAGATCCACAAACGCTATCCCGCTGAACGCAAACATCAACCGAACGGTCAACTGTACACGCCGCAAGGATTGATCCTCCAATTCAGCGTTAAACATACGCTCCAGCATCTCTCGCGGCAACGCCTTCTTCCGCTTGCTCTCAACGCCCGTGAAAACATCCTTGAACAGGTTGGGTACAAAGGGAGCCTCGTTCGCCTCCACGGCTAAGTTATAAATGTGACGAATCCGACGCATATAGGTAGACACCGTATTCAACGAACGGCCCTTGTCCAACAACCATGACTGATAGCACAAAAGCCTGTTCCTATTAATATAGGCATAAGGAATCGCCTCCATACCGCAAAAGCACTTGAACGAGTTCAAGGCATCTTGATAACTCTTCGCCGTGGAATACCGTTTTTTCTCACGCAGACAAGCCATGTAGATGGACAGGCCCATAACAAAATCTTCTTCTTTTTTCATATCTTCTCCTTAATAAAAAGGCCAAAAATACTACCTTTGTACACTGTGTAAATAAAATCTATACAGATGAAGCAACACCTACGACCGATTATGTTTGTCGGAACCTGCTCTGATGCGGGTAAAAGCGTTATTAACGCGGCGTTTTGCCGTATTTTCAAGCAAGATGGTTATCAACCGGCACCGTTCAAGGCACAAAATATGTCCCTCAATTCCTACTCTACCCCGGAAGGTGGCGAGATGGGCCGGGCGCAAGTCGTACAAGCGGAGGCCTGCGGTATTTCCCCGCATACGGATATGAACCCGATATTACTAAAGCCGACAAATGATAAAAGCTCACAAGTCGTATTAAACGGAAAGCCAGTCGGCAATATGTCCGCCAAGGATTATTTCGGGATACAAAACCAGAAGGAGGAGCTATTTAAGGAAGCCATCGAAGCCTTCAACCGTCTGGAAGCTCGCTATAACCCGATCGTATTGGAAGGAGCCGGAAGCATCTCCGAACTAAACCTGCGAGACCGGGATATCACCAATATGCGGATGGCGATGAAAGCCGGCGCCTCCACCTACCTGATCGCAGATATAGACCGTGGGGGCGTATTCGGCTCTGTATATGGAACGATCGCTTTATTACGACCAGAGGAACGAGCGTTAATGAAAGGGGTTATCATCAATAAATTCCGTGGAGACGCCTCTTTATTCGAGGAAGGGCGGAACCTGTTAAAGGAATTGACTGGAATTCCCGTGGTCGGCGTAATCCCATGGTTTCGGGATATCAAGATAGAGGAAGAGGATTCCGTAGCGTTGGATATGAAAAATAACACTTATAAAGACGGGAAAATCAATGTAGCTATCATCCTGCTGAAACGAATGTCTAATTTCACGGATTTTGATGTATTGGAGATGGACCCCCGTTTCAATCCTTATTATACCAACAATATCGATGAGATAGAGAAAGCCGACATCATCCTGCTCCCCGGCTCAAAGAATACGTTATCGGACTTACAAAGCCTGCGGGCCAATGGGATAGCGATGGCGATTATCCGGGCGCATAAAGCGGGTAAAAAGGTGATCGGTATTTGCGGTGGCTATCAAATGATGGGAGTCCGCTTGGAAGATCCGGAAAGTATCGAGGGAAATATCCCGGCGATTCCCGGTCTCGGTCTTCTGCCTCAATGCACGGTCATCGAGCAGGAGAAGATCACGAGACAAAGCGACTTTGCTTTCCTCCCCTCCTCGGAGAATAAGGATTGTAAAGGATACGAAATACATATGGGACGAACCACCCTATTGGGTGACGCCCCCGAACAGCCCGTAGCCCGACTGGAAGACGGACGAACGGACGGATATTACCTCAACAACCGATGCTGGGGAAGTTATATGCATGGTATCCTTGATAATCCGGCCGTATTGGACAACTTAGCTGAAGGCTTTGACACGGAAACGACTACAGGTCCTTTCGATTATGCCGCTTTTAAGGAAGAGCAGTATGACAAACTCGCCGCCCTCGTAAGGGAGCACGTGGATATGGAATATATTTATAACAGTATTAAAAACTAATATCATGAACAGACGTACTTTTATGCAAAAAACCGGACTTATCATGTCCGGACTTACTTTATCGCCGCTTATCGGTAAATCGTATTCCTCCATATACGGACAAACCGCCCCTAGCAACAAAGTAAAGGTAGCCCTCATCGGATGCCGTAGCATGGGATACGGGGATTTGAATACTTTTCTTGATTATCCAGAGACGGAATGCGTGGCTCTTTGCGATGTCGATGACGAATGGTTGAACAAACGGGCTGCCGACGTTGAGAAGAAAACAGGGAAAAAAGTACCTCACTTATATAAGGACTGGCGACGAGTAATCGATAATAAAGACGTAGATGTAGTCATTATCGGTACGCCGGACCATTGGCATTGCCTTCCGACGGTCTGGGCTTGCCAAGCGGGAAAAGACGTATATGTAGAGAAGCCGCTCTCCAATACGATCGAGGAATGCAACCTGATGGAAAAAGCCGCCCGTAAATATAACCGGATCGTACAGGTGGGCCAATGGCAACGTAGCGACCCGCATTGGGACGAGGCGGCTAATTTCTTGAAAGCCGGAAATATCGGACGGATCCGTACGGTCAAGGTCTGGGCTTACCAAGACGGCAAGCCGACACTTCCGGTTAAACCGGATTGCGACGCTCCCGCCGGTGTGGATTACGATATGTGGCTAGGCCCGGCTCCTAAACGTCCGTTCAATCCTTATCGCTTTCATTATAATTTCCGTTTCTTCTGGGACTATGCCGGAGGCTTGATGTCGGACTGGGGCGTACATTTGCTGGATTATGCCCTAGAAGGTATGAACGCAGGTCTTCCCACCCGTGTATTCTCAGGCGGCGGCAAGTTCGCCTATCCGGACGACGCTATGGAGACGCCCGATACTTTAATGGCAACTTATGCCTACGATGATTTTAATATCATCTGGGATCACGCCTGCGGAATCAATCACGGACTCTATAACCGTAAGGAAGGATTAGCGTTCTATGGGGAGAATGGTACGATGGTACTCGACAGGGCCGGTTGGGAGGTCATACCGGTCGTATCCAATAACGTAGCCCGCATGGAAGCCGTTCCTTTCAAGAAAGGAGAAGGCAAAGGACTTTATAATCATGTGGGAAACATGTTGAGCTGCATTAAAAGCCGTGAGCTTCCGAACGCCGATGTCGCTATCGGTGCCCGTGTAGCGAAGATGGCTCATCTGGCGAATATCTCCTGCCGGGTTCAACGGGAAGTTCATTGGGATGATAAAAACAATTTGTTTGTCGGCGATAACGAAGCTACCGCCTTGTCGAAAGCCTATTACCGGGCACCTTGGGAATTACCTAAATTGTAACAATCGCAGCATAACGTTAAAATTTTGACAAACAATAAACAATGCCCTAGTAAGCTTGTTAGAACTATAAAAAACGAACAATACGTTTAATTCTAAATTAATACAGCTATGGCAAAAGAAAGCGTCAAAATTTTAAGAGGGAAATTGGATGTCGACAATTTATTATCTCAACTAAACGCCGCGTTAGCGGAAGAATGGCTAGCATACTATCAATATTGGGTAGGAGCCTTGGTCGTTGAAGGAGCCATGCGTTCCGACGTACAAGGTGAATTCGAGGAACATGCCGAGGAAGAAAGGCATCACGCCCAATTATTGGCAGACCGGATCATCGAATTGGAAGGAGTTCCGGTACTTGATCCGAAACAATGGTTTGAATTAGCCCGATGCAAATATGATTCACCGACAGACTTTGACGTAGTAAGCCTTCTGAACCAGAATGTCGCCTCCGAGCGTTGTGCCATCTTGCGTTATCAAGAAATCGCTAAATTCACGGACGGCATCGACTTCACGACTTGTGATATCGCTAAGCATATCTTAGCTGAGGAAGAAGAACACGAGCAAGATCTGCAAGACTATTTGACAGATATCGCACGTATGAAAAAATCTTTCCAGAAATAATTTAGGAAAGGGAAAACTCTTTACAACAAAAATCCCTTGAGAGAATGTCTTAGAGACATTCTCTCAAGGTTCAAGCACATTAATGCTTTGTCCCATGCAACAAAGCGTCATATAATAAGGCATCCGCCACTTCCAAAGCGATTTCCTCATCTTTCAGATTCCTCAAGATCGTCAAGCCGAACTCAAACATAAAACCCGGCCCCTTGCTTGTGATGATATTTCCATCCTGCTCTACTCCATTATCCGTAGGGGTAGCGCCTACCATTGTTGGCTCGAAGAAAGGAAAACAGGTAGCCCTTTTCCCTTTTAGCAATCCAAGACCACCTAAAACCATCGGTCCGGCACAGATAGCACCGATTAATACGCCTTCCTCCGTTTTCTCCTTGACTAATTCTTTCAAATGGGCATGCGCATTTAAATGGTTGCTTCCGGGTATTCCACCCGGCAAAATCAAGGCATCGACACAACTGAAATCCGCCTCCTCGAACAGGTAATCAGCCATTACCGGAATATCATGAGCTCCTATCACCAATCGGTCACCCGTAATAGATACCATCATAACCCGTACACCACCACGCCTCAAGACATCAATCGTACCCAAGGCCTCTATTTCCTCAAAGCCTGTCGCTAAAAAGACAACCGCATTTTTCATTTCTTTTTTATTTAATATAGTTGACATTCACTTAAAACAGAAGGATCATCCTTCTCCACAACAGCCTTATCCGTAACAACCAATGGTAAGGTGAACCAGAAAGTGGAACCTTTGCCAAGCTCAGATCGCACACCGATCTCACCACCCAACTGCTCTACAATCATCTTGCAGATAGGTAGTCCCAAACCAGCCCCTTGATAAAAATCATCCAATTTCACGAAACGCTCGAAAACAGACTCCAGCTTTTCCTCTGATATCCCGATTCCGGTATCCATGACAGAGACACGTACGAACATATCTTCCACCTCATAAAAAAGCGAGATAAAACCTTTGGAAGTAAACTTAATGGCATTAGACAAGAGATTTAACAAGACCTGTTCTACCCGGTGCGGATCGATCCACAGACGAACAGAAGGCATGGCGACCGAGTTATATAATAATGCCACATCGGAAGTCATCTTCAAGGATTGTACCACATAGGCCTCTTGGCAAATATCCCTCAACTCAACTTCCGACACGTTATAGTTTAACCGACCGGACTCGATCTTCGACAAATCCAGGATATCGTTAATCTGTTTCAACAATAAATCGCAATTCTTATTTATAATCGAGAAGTATTCCCTTTGCTCACTGGCATTAGTCGTTTCCGTCACGAGATGGGCAAAACCAACGATAGCATTCAGGGGGGTCCGTATCTCATGGCTCATATTAGCGATAAAAGCGTTTTTCATCTTATCCGCCTCTTGTACTTTCATCAGCGCCAACTGGTCTTGACGTTGCTCCGTGATATCATTCAGCATGACCAATAACAGAGGCGAGGCTCCCGGGTCCGGATTCGTGATCAGTAAACGTACGATATTTACGATTCTCACCTCTCCATTCGGTTTCTCATACTCGACCATTTCCTTTACCATACGTCCCGTCTTGATCGTATGGTAATCTTCCGTTCGGATCTCATGCGCCCGCCGGGAATCAGGGAAAAGCTCGAAATCCGTCTTCCCTAAGATATCTTCCGCCTTGACCCCCGTAAATTCCTCCGCCGCCTTATTAAAATAGATATACCGGAAACCGTTGAAAATATCTTTCACCGTGATCTCCACAAATACGTTCGACAAGATCGTATCCATCAAGATATTTAAGAAGTTGATCGTATGCTGGCTTTGGCGCATCTCAAGTTCGTTATCGCTCGCGGATGGTGTCAAAGTGGCTTTTTCCAGATCGGCTTCCAGTCTCTCAATCCTTTGAATCAACTCTTCTTTGGAAAGGTGGTCATATTTTCCCATGGCCCATACATAAAGTTAAATTGCGTAATGGACAAAAATAACTATTATTTTTTTATTTACAACGGCTTACCGCCTAATAATTCTTATTTTCAAAAGGTCATTACTAATATTTTGACACAAAAGCATGGCATTATCCAAAATAAAAGATACATTTGCAATCTAATTTCATGAATTAAACACACTCTAATTGAAAAAACGATGATGTATTGGCAGAAAGAAATAGAAACCATGGATCGTAAAGATCTGGTAAAATTCCAACTGGAACGACTGAAACAAACCATAGAACTAGCGGGCAACTCCCCTTTTTACCATAAGATATTCAAAGAGAAAGGAATTACCCCGGACAGTTTTCAGTCCTTGGAGGATTTACAAAAACTTCCGTTTACAACGAAAGATGATCTTAGAAATAACTATCCGTTCGGATTGGCAGCCATCCCGTTACAGAAATGTGTACGTATCCACTCTTCCAGTGGAACGACAGGTAATCCTACCGTTGTCTTACATTCCGCCAAGGATTTGGACCAATGGGCTAACCAAGTAGCTCGTTGCATGTATATGGTGGGGCTAAGGGATACGGACGTATTCCAAAATACATCCGGCTACGGCATGTTTACCGGTGGCCTCGGTTTCCAGTATGGAGCAGAAAAACTAGGTGCGTTGACAGTGCCTGCGGCGGCCGGTAATACCAAACGACAGATTAAGTTCATCACCGATTTCGGCACCACCTGTTTACATATCATACCGAGCTATGCCACTCGTTTGGCCGAGGTTATGTATGAGGAGGGAATAGACCCCAGAAAGGATACCAAACTACACACCGTATGTATCGGTGCCGAGCCTCACTCGGAAGAACAACGTAAACGCATCGAACAGCTTCTGGGTGTCAAGGCTTACAACTGTTTCGGTATGTCGGAGATGAACGGGCCGGGTGTAGCCTTCGAATGTACGGAGCAGAACGGCTTGCATATCTGGGAAGACAACGTGATCGTAGAGATCGTAGACCCGGTTACCCTGCAACCGGTGCCCGAGGGAGAAGTCGGAGAATTGGTATTAACGACCATCAACCGGGAGGCGATGCCTTTACTCCGTTATCGTACCCGTGACCTTACTTGCATCTTACCGGGCGATTGCCCTTGCGGACGTACCCATAAACGCCTTGCCCGTTTCAAAGGACGTAGCGACGATATGATAATCTTGAAGGGCGTGAACCTATTCCCCATCCAAATCGAAAAGATATTGATGCAATTCAAGGAGTTAGGCAGTAATTACTTGATCACCCTCGAAACGATCGGTAACAGCGACGAGATGTTGATCGAGGTTGAGTTGAGTGACCTATTCACCGATGATTATTCCGCCTTACAGCGCTTGACGAAAGGTATCACCCGTCAATTGAAAGACGAATTATTACTTACGCCGCGTATCAAGCTGGTAGCCAAGGGATCTTTGCCAACCACAGATGGCAAGGCGGTACGAGTGAAAGATCATCGCAAGCTTTGTTAAATAAACAATTAAAATAACACCTTATGACAGTCAATCAAATTTCTATTTTCCTAGAAAACAAGTACGGGAAATTAAGCGAGATATTAGCGTTATTGGCGGAAGAGCGCATCCGCATCATCGCGGCTACCGTAGCCGACACCTCCGAGTATGGAATCCTTCGTATCATCGTAAGCGATCCCCAGAAGGCATACAAGATATTAAAAGAAAACAACGTCAGCGCAAACCTGACTGACGTATTAGCGATCGTAACCAGCTCATGCGCCGGAAGTTTTGCCAATACATTATCTTATTTCACGAAAGCGGGCATCAGCATAGAATATATGTATTGTTTCTCCATCCGGGAAAAAGCGATCTTGATCTTGCGTACGAACAACCGAGAAAGCGCCCGTGAGGTAATCCGCCGTCAGAATCTCGAGTATATCTGTGAAAGTGATCTAATAAAACTTTAATAGGCACGGATATATGTTCGGAATCAGCGACCCCGGTATTTGGCTGGCTTACCTTCTAGCGTTCGCCTGCCTCCTATTTTCTATTTGGTTCGGGATAACCACTTGGAATAAAGAAGACGACGAAAAAACAAACCCTACTAAAGGATCACGAAAATGAGTACGCTAACATTAGGCATTATTGTCATCATTTACATGTTTGTAATCGCTTGGTTAGGGTATCTCGGATACAGGCAGACGAAAAACGCCAGTGATTATTTATTAGGCGGACGAAAAGTAAACCCCATTATCATGGCTCTGTCTTACGGGGCGACCTTTATCTCGGCATCGGCGATCGTTGGTTTCGGTGGCGTAGCCGCTACGTTCGGCATGGGTATTCAATGGCTTTGCTTATTGAACATGTTCATGGGCGTAGTGGTAGCCTTTATCTTTTTCGGACGAAGGACCCGGAAGTTAGGCGAGGCACATAACGCACGGACTTTCCCGCAATTATTGGGATTACACTATAAGTCCCGGTCTATACAGATCTTCATCGCCTCGATCATTTTCATCGGCATGCCCCTCTACGCCGCCGTGGTGATGAAGGGAGGAGCCGTCTTCATTGAGCAGATGTTTCATATCGACCTTCATCTGGCCTTGTTGATCTTCACCTTGATCGTAGCGGCCTACGTGATTACGGGCGGAATCAAGGGAGTACTTTATACGGATGCGTTGCAAGCGGTTATCATGTTCGCTTGTATGCTATTCCTGCTATTTTGGTTTTACCATATCATGGACATGGGCTTTATCGAGGCAAACCAGAAGTTGACGGATATCGCCCCCATGGTGCCCGAACGCTTCAAGGCCTTGGGACATCAAGGATGGACAGCTATGCCCATCTCAGGCTCTCCACAATGGTATACATTGGTTACCTCATTGATCCTTGGCGTAGGAATCGGTTGCTTAGCGCAGCCACAACTAGTCGTACGCTTCATGATGGTGGAAAGTACCAAGCAACTCAACAGGGGCGTATTGATCGGCTGCGTATTCTTGATTGTCACGGTAGGGGCGATTTATCACGTGGGAGCCTTGTCTAATTTGTTTTTCCTCAAGACGGAAGGTGTAGTCGCCTCCGAGGCGGTAAAAGATATGGACAAGATCATCCCCCTATTTATCAATAAAGCGATGCCGGAGTGGTTCGGGGCGGTTTTCATGCTTTGTATTCTCTCTGCCAGTATGTCTACCCTTAGCGCACAATTTCATACCATGGGAGCGGCTTTCGGGGCAGACGCATTCCCCAAACTAGGACGTAGCAAAAATCCGAACTCTACATTAGGTGTACGTATCGGCGTGCTATGCTCTATCTTGGTCAGCTACGTTATCTGCTATACGCTAAGTGCGAGTATTATCGCACGAGGCACCGCCTTGTTCATGGGTATTTGCGCGGCTACATTCCTACCTACCTATTTCTGCTCGCTATATTGGAAAGGGGCTACCCGGCAAGGGGCCTTGGCCAGCTTATGGGTAGGAGGCTTGGCCAGTTTATTCGCCATGTTGTTCCTTCATAAGGCGGAAGCGGCTCCGGTAGGACTTTGCAAGGCTTTATTCGGACAAGACGTCTTGATCGATGTATATCCGTGGCATGCGATAGATCCGATCTTATTTGCTTTGCCATTATCGGCGATAACGATTGTTTTGGTTAGCCTAGCGACTCAAAAGAAGGCTTTTTAGCTTTTCTTATGAACCTCAAAACACTAATTAGCATTTATTCTATTGACAGATATATAGAAAACAGTACATTTGCACTGTGGTTTTTTCATAATAGTATTAGATTTAAGGTTAACAAAGTTGGTTAGGGGTTGCCGGGAGGCAATCCTTAATTGTTTTATAGAGGTCTAGATATGATTAAATACATTTTTCTACTATTCATACTTTGTTGCTCCGGTTGCCGGCACGCACAAACGGAAGATACCGTAATCAAGGTTTCGGTACTTCGTGGTCCATCCGTTATCGCATTCGCCGATTGGCTTGAGAATCCTCCAATTATAGATAACAAAAAAGTACAAGTAAAAGTGGTAGACTCGCCTGATCTGGCGCAAGCCTTACTGATCAAGCAGGAGACCGACATAGCCGTACTCCCCATGATCAATGCGGCGAACTTGTACAATAAAGGGATCAAGATCAAACTAGCGGGGTGCCCGATCTGGGGAACCCTTTACCTCGTTGAGAAAACTCCCTTGAAAGAACCGGCATTGTATGTATTCGGCAGCGGTACGACTCCCGATATCCTTACCCGGTACTATCTCGGCCGCCAACGATTAGATTATCCTTTGAATTACGCCTTCAATACCGCCGGGGAAATCACCCAAGGCATCTTAGCCGGAAAAGTAAATCGTGCCGTGCTCGGGGAACCGTTTCTAAGCATCGCTTTACGGAAAGACAGCAGCTTACGAATAACTGCGGACTTGAATCATTTTACAGACAGCGATACCCTCGGATTCGCCCAAACAGCGGTCGTATACACCCCGACGATGGAGAAATATCGTATCGCTTTTGAGGATGCCTTACGAGCCTCCTGCCAAAAAGCCGTACGATATCCGAAAGAGACCATCCATTCTTTGGAAGAACATGGAATCTTCGCCCAAGGGGCCTTAACTCCTAAGAGTATCGAGCGGTGTAAAATCTATTATTTATCAGCTATCGAGGCGAAAGACGCCGTCATGGGGTTCCTGCGTCTCATCGAACAGTATGAACCCAAGGCCGTCGGCGAGAGGCTTCCCGATGCCGGATTTATACCCCAAGAACAATGAGATTGCGAAAAACAATCACTACAATAGTCGCTACCGCTATCCTCTTGGCGGGATGGCAACTATTCGCCGTTATAGCCAACCAACCGGAGCTGATACCTTCACTTCCTCGACTCGTACGGACACTTTGCGAATGGCTCGTCTCCGGTAGTTTCTATCAGTCGGTCGGAGCTACTATACTCCGGGGAGTCTTAGGCATGTCGATCTCATTCGTTTGTGCGATAGGGATGGCCGGGTTATTCGCCCGTTTTGAGTGGGTGTATGAATTATTCAGACCTCTGCTTGCCATCATGCGCTCGATCCCGGTCATATCCTTCATACTTTTAGCGCTTATATTCCTAAATCCGGAAAGCATCCCTTTGATGATCGCCTTTCTCACCATGTTCCCGCTACTAACAGAGAATCTGACACGGGGAATCCTCGACCTGCGTCCGGGTTTATCCATTATGGCACGTCAATTCCATATCAGACGTTCCAATGTCTTATTCCAGATCATCTATCCGCAGCTAAAGCCATTCTTATATAGCGGGCTTGCCTCCGCCACCGGATTCGGCTGGCGTGCGATCATTATGGGAGAAGTCTTGTCGCAATGCGCATTCGGAATCGGAAGCGAGATGAAAAGGGCGCAAAACTTTATCGCTGTCCCTGAGCTGCTCGCTTGGACGATCGTGGCGGTATTCATCAGTTTCTTTTTTGACAAAGGAATTAGCAAAGTCGCTGATATCACCCCTAAAATATCTTTCGCGAATGAGGATCAGACCATCCCCACCCCTACATTATCAGTTTTAGACACGAAAGATATAAGTTACCAATACGGCATACAGCACTTTTCCCATTCCTTTCAAAAAGGGATTATTTATGGAATTAGCGCACCTTCAGGCAAAGGAAAAACAACGTTATTAAACCTAATCGGAGGTATCTTATTGCCTACGGAAGGAGAGATACATCCCACAAGACACTTTGGAATCGCCACCATATTCCAACAACCGCAACTCCTGCCCTATCTAACCGCAGAAGAAAATATCATCCTCCCCCTCTCCTCTTTTCTCACGGAGGAGAAAGCCCGGCGAATCGCCCAAAAACACTTACAGGAAATGGAAATGGAGCCCTTCGGGAACCGATATCCTAAAGAGCTTAGTTACGGACAGCAACAACGTATCGCTATAGCTAGGGCATTGGCATACCCTTCTCCTCTCCTTTTGATGGACGAGCCGTTCAAAGGCTTGGATGAA
The DNA here is from genome assembly GCF_056640955.1 of Parabacteroides sp. KHUB-02. NCBI lineage: Bacteria > Pseudomonadati > Bacteroidota > Bacteroidia > Bacteroidales > Tannerellaceae > Parabacteroides > Parabacteroides sp. KHUB-02. The sequence continues at coordinate 320,604 of NZ_JBWQEV010000002.1, forward strand.
GCCTTAAGCCATCGTATTATAGAACGAATACGAGAAAAGCAAATGAAAGAAGAACGGATCATTCTTTTCACGTCACATAATCCGGATGAGATTCGGTTGTTGGCGGATGAGGTGATTTACCTATAAATTCCAACCAAACTTGAATGTCTTATTTCACTTTCATCGGTTGGCAAGGTATCGTAAACCAGAATGTAGAGCCCTTTCCCTCCTCCGACTCAACCCCGATTTTACCTTTCAACTTCTCAATAATCGTCTTGCAGATAGAAAGCCCTAATCCTGTTCCTTGCTTAAAGCTGTTCAATTTCACGAAACGATTGAATATGCTCGCTTGAGACTCCTTACTGATTCCCATACCCGTATCCGTTACGTAGACATAGATACCATCATCGGTCAAACGATAACCAAACCGTATAGAACCCGAGCTGGTGAACTTCACGGCGTTGGAAAGGAAATTGGTCAAAACCTGAGTCAAACGGGTCTTCTCCGACACAATACAATAGTCATTACCGTCCGACTCAAAGATAACCTTTACACCCGGGGCCACTCTCAAGGCGAAAGCTTGCTGCTGGGGAGCGAATATCTCACTCAAACGCAGGGTCGTATAAATAAACTCCATCTTTCCGGACTCGATCTTCGAGATATCCAAGATATCACCGATCAACTGCAACAAAAACTCATTGCTACTCTCTATGATCCTCAGATATTCCTTTTTTTCCTCCTCATCGTCACTCTCCGCCAATAAGGTAGAAAAGCCGACGATGGCATTTAAAGGGGTACGTATCTCATGGCTCATGTTAGCGATAAAAGCGGACTTCATCCGGTCGCTCTCTTCCGCCAAACGCTTGGCCTGCACATCCGCCTCGTGCCGTTTATCGACGGTCATATCCCGAAGGATTCCGATCGAGCGGATCGGTTTGCCGTCCGGATCGGCCTCATAGACCTCACCGATCTTCTCCAGCCATACATACTCATCCGAGAAATAACGACAAGGGAAACTGAATCGCATGGAATCGATCTCGCCCCGCATGAAAGCGGTTGTAATATTCTCATAGACCTTCCGGTAATCCGGATGGATCTTCTCCGTAAAACTAGCGTGGGTGATCTGCACATGCTTGATCTGGCCGTTTTCTTCCAAGGAAAGCTCCGCCGTACCGTTTACCAGATCCCAAAGCCACGGGTAGATCTTACCCGCTTGACATGCGAGCGCCAAGCGCTTATTATAGCTATGCAACTCCTCCTCGACCTGCCTTTGCTTTGTAATATCCCATGAAATCCCTACTAAATAAGGAGGCTTATCCTCACGGGGCGCTAGCAGTTTCATCGTATCCATAGTACGCAAGATACCTTTCGGATCGATCATTTGCTCCACGAAACGCTGCATCTTACCCGTTTTCACCACCTCCTCGTCCATATCCCTGAAAGATTGGGCGACGACCGGATCTAGAAATAGGTCAAAATCTGTTTTCCCGACCACATCATTATGATATCGTCCGTAAAGTTGGTTCATCAAAGGGCTGGAGTACACGTACCTGAAATTATCACCCGTATCCTTCACGAAAAAGTAGATGGGCAACGAGTCCACGATATTAGATAACAATCCTGCTAAATCCCTATAATCCTGTTCCAAAGTTTTGTTCTCCGTAGTATTAACTTCCATGTTGATTTTTTTAATCAAAGGCTTGAATATTCCGGCCGTAAAATTCTTGAAAATTAATGAAAGATACAAATAATAAGCCCAAGAAGTGAGTATCCCGACCGAAAATATAAGCAAAACCGTATATTTGTACTCCAATTCTAAGAAAACTAGATATGACAAACGTATTTCACACGCTTATAGCCCGTTTTCTACAAATTCCGGAAGGACAAGTGGAACGGACAATCGGGCTCTTGAACGAAGGCGCTACCATACCTTTTATAAGTCGTTACCGGAAAGAGGTGACCGGAGGATTAGACGAGGTGCAAATCGGTGCCATCAAAGATCAACTGGATAAACTGACGGAACTGAGCAAACGAAAGGAAACGATCCTCGCCACGATAGAAGAGCAAGAGAAACTTACTCCCGAGCTCCGGAAACGCATCGAGGAATCTTGGGATAGCACCGAGATCGAGGATTTATATCTCCCTTACAAACCGAAACGGGTCACCAAGGCGGAGATCGCACGCCGAAAAGGACTGGAGCCCTTGGCTAAGATCGTTATGATGCAAAACGAGAATAACCTATCCGCACGCATCAAGAGTTTTATCAAGGGGGAAGTGAAAAACGCCGAAGAAGCCTTGCAAGGGGCACGGGACATTATCGCCGAATGGATTAACGAGAACGAATCGGCACGTAATACCGTACGTAACTCTTTCGCTCATACCGCCATGATCACATCCAAAGTGATCAAGGGGAAAGAAGAGGAAGGCGCTAAATACCGGGATTACTTTGATTTCAGCGAGTCTTTAAACCGGGCCAGTTCCCATCGCTTATTGGCTCTCCGACGGGGAGAGGCGGAAGGTATCCTTCGTGTAAGTATCTCTCCCGACGCGGAATCTTGTCTGGATCGCTTGAACCGGCGTTTCGTAAAAGGTCGTGGAGAGGTTTCCGAGCAAGTGGCTACAGCTGTCGACGATTCTTTCAAACGCCTGCTGAAACCCTCTATCGAGACGGAGTTCTCCAACCAGAGCAAGGCGAAAGCCGATGAGGAGGCGATCCGGGTATTTGCCGAGAACCTCCGGCAATTGCTGCTCGCTCCTCCCTTGGGACAAAAACGGGTATTAGGCGTAGACCCCGGCTACCGTACCGGATGTAAGTTGGTCTGTCTGGATGCGCAGGGGAATTTACTGCATAACGAAGCGATCTTCCCGCATCCGCCCCAGAACGAGAAGGGCAAAGCCGCCGCTAAGGTCGCCCAGTTAGTAGCCACTTACGCCATAGATGCCATTGCCATCGGTAATGGTACCGCCAGTCGTGAGACTGAGCAGTTCATCACGAATATACGATACGACCGCAAGGTACAAGTGTTCGTAGTCAGCGAGAACGGAGCCTCTATCTACTCCGCGTCCAAGATCGCTAGGGAGGAGTTTCCCGAATACGACGTCACGGTACGCGGAGCTGTCAGCATCGGTCGCCGGCTGATGGACCCTTTGGCCGAGTTGGTCAAGATCGACCCGAAGAGTATCGGTGTCGGCCAATACCAGCATGACGTAGAGCAAAACGCCTTGAAAAAGAGTCTGGATCAAACCGTGGAGAGTTGCGTGAATCTGGTGGGTGTAAACGTGAATACGGCGAGCAAGCATTTGTTGACTTACATCTCGGGATTAGGCCCTACGCTAGCGCAAAACATCGTGAATTACCGGGCGGAGCACGGACCCTTCACTTCCCGGAAAGAACTGATGAAAGTCCCCCGTATGGGAGAGAAGGCTTTCGAGCAAAGCGCTGGATTCCTACGGATACCCGACGGAAAGAACCCGTTGGACAACTCGGCCGTACACCCCGAGAGCTACCCGATCGTCGAACGGATGGCCAAGGACCTAAAATGCTCGGTAGCCGACCTGATCACCGACAAAGCGCTTAAAAAGAAACTAAAACTAACGGACTACCTTACGGATAAGGTCGGGATGCCTACCTTGCTTGATATCATGGAGGAACTGGATAAACCGGGCCGTGATCCCCGCCAAACGATCCAAGTATTCGCGTTCGATCCTACGGTGAAAACGATCGAGGATTTGAAAGAAGGGCAAGTATTGCCCGGTATCGTGACCAACATCACCAACTTCGGTTGTTTCGTCGATGTAGGGATCAAGGAAAACGGGCTTGTCCATATCTCCGAGCTGGCGGATCGTTTCGTAAGCGATCCTACCCAAGTGGTCTCCATCCATCAGCATGTCAAGGTGAAGGTTCTAAGCGTAGACCTATCCAGAAAACGTGTTCAATTATCCATGAAAGGGATCTAAACGATGAAAGAGAAGATTAATAAGACAAACGTGGCGCGCCTGCTGGACAAGGCTAAGATCGCCTACCAGCTCGTGCCTTATGAAGTAGATGAGAATGACCTGAGCGCTACGCATGTAGCGGAGCAGCTAGGGGAAGATATCGCCCAAGTATTCAAGACCTTGATCTTACATGGCGATAAGAGCGGTTATTTCGTATGCGTGATCCCCGGAGCGGACGAGGTGGACTTGAAAAAGGCGGCCAAGGTATCCGGGAACAAGAAATGTGAGATGATCCCCGTGAAAGAGTTGTTACCGCTTACCGGTTATATCCGGGGAGGATGCTCGCCTATCGGCATGAAAAAGCATTTCCCTACATATATCCATCCTACGGCATCCGGCTTCGATAAGATCTATGTAAGCGCCGGACAACGAGGCTTGCAGATACAGATAGCCCCCGCCGATTTAATCAAGGTGGCACAAGCTATAGAAGCGGATTTGATCGCATGATCTAACATCGCTGAGAGTACTTCGTAAGAAGTACTCCAGTACTTCGCAAAGAGTATCGCAGTACTTCTTAGGGAGTACTGGAGTACTCCTTATGAGGGACTGAGATCAAACAGCACATGATATCTTAGAATTTCTTAAACGTATACGTTCTTCCTTCGCAGCTCATTACCAGATTCGTCACAGATGACTGCTCGATCGTGAAAGTTTGTTTAGGTGAGGTCCAATCCGTATAACACATGAATTGTTCCAAAGGCGTACCTCCATAATTGACCAACTCCAGATCCAGTCTCGTATCTCCCTCCAACGTCTTATAACCGAAATTCGTACGATATACGTCCTTTGCCGGGTCATATAATTGGTACTCGAACAAAGAGGTCTGGAAGTTATACCAAACCGTATCCACCGTCTGGACCACCCCATTCGCCTCTACGGTTTTCAATTGCCATTTCCCTTCCAGCTTATGTTCCACCTTATTACAAGACACCAACGCCACGACAAAACAAGTTATCGCTATCAAATTTTTCATCATAATCCTCGTACTTATATACCTATATTGATTTGAAACGTCAAAGAAAAGAATTAATTTCCAAAGGACAAAGTTTTTAAGGATATCCTAGCCACAAATACCCAGAACTTTTTCTTCCTTCCCTTTGTTAATTGGATAATTACAATACAAATATTATCCAATATGAAAACATTTATTGATAAAATGGATTATGCGGTCAAGAATTGGTGGTTGTCACTATTGGTCGGACTGCTTTACATCATCGTCGCTATTTATTTAATGTTCGCGCCATTGGCGAGCTACGTAGCGCTTAGTATCTTATTCAGCGTCTCTATGTTCGTAAGCGGCTTGTTCGAGATCGCTTTCGCCTTGGCGAACAAAAAGGGTATCAGCAGTTGGGGATGGTATTTGGCCGGAGGTATTATCGACTTGATCTTAGGTATATTCTTGATGGCAAGCCCGGGACTTAGCATGGAGGTGCTTCCGTTTGTCTTGGCATTCTGGCTTATGTTCAGAGGCTTCTCGGCAACCGGTTACTCGATGGACCTGAAACGATACGGTACACGGAACTGGGGTTGGTACATGGTCTTCGGTATCTTGGCTATCCTTTGCTCCATCGGTGTTATCTGGCAACCCGCCCTAGGGGCCTTCACGTTGGTTTACATGATCGCTTACGCCTTATTAATAATAGGTATATTCCGTGTCATGCTATCCTTCGAACTGAAAAGCTTGCATAAACGGAATAAGGAAGCACAAGCGGAATAAGTCTGATTCAAGGATTAATTGGTCTATTTTTAAATTAAGAAGTGAATCAACAGCACTTTTACTACTTTTGTGTTCGATCATTAATAAAATAACGGATGAACGCAAACTTACCACAATTAGATTTGCCCCGGGATTATGTCGTAGGAAACGACATTACCGAGGCAATCTTAAACTTTTACAAGCAGACTTGCCGGTTAAAAGCAGGTATTTTCGCTTTATGCGTTGAAGGAAATTTAAGGGCATCCATCAACTTGACAGAGTACACTTTGAAACCGAATGATTTCATCACCTTGATGCCGGGAAGCATTATTCAGTTCTGTGAGCAGAAAGAGAGTTTCCGCCTTTCCTTTATAGGATTCTCATCCGAGTTCATGGACTGCGTGAACATGATAAAGTCTACGATGAGCGCCTTACCTACTATCTACGAGAATCCGATCATATCACTGAGTGAGGACCGGGCGGACTTCATTAACGATTATTTCCATTTGCTAGAGCGGGTACAAGCGAAAGAGAAATCCATAAACAGGGAGATGGTGAAACATATCCTGCTTACCATGATCCATGGGATCAGCGATTTGTATCAAGGGAAATCATGGCCTAACAAGATAACGACCCGTAGCGACGAGATCCACAAGAAATTCATCCAACTGGTGATGAAGAATTATACCTCAAAGCGGCAAACGGCTTTTTATGCCAGCCAACTAAGAATTTCTCCCCAGCACCTCTGCATGATCATCAAGCAAAAGACCGGACGTTCCGTATCCGATATCATAGCCGATATGATAATCATGGACGCAAAATCGCAATTGATGGCTACGGACTTGACTATCCAAGAGATATCTTACTCCTTGAACTTCCCGAATGTATCCTTTTTCGGTAAGTACTTTAAACGGTACGTAGGCGTATCTCCACAGAAGTTCAGAAACAGTTAAGATAAAAATTAAATGTAACAGAAAAAAAATATCACTTTTTGCTTGTAGTTTCCAAAAAAGCGTTACTTTTGCTGCGTATTTAAAAACAAAGAGACAATGAATCGATTTAGCTTTACATATTACTTTTATTACTTTTACTTTAGCAGAGTAAGGGCAGGAGTTTGTATGTAAAGCGTTGATGATTGAATATAAATATCAATAAAATATAAAGTCCTGCCGGTTTCGGTGGGACTTTTTTTGTTTGTAACAGTTTAGAGTAAAATAGAGAAACAAGATGAAAAAGAAAGTAGCAATACAGGGAATAGCCGGTTCGTATCACGACATCGCCGCCCGTAATTATCATGAAGGTGAAGAAATAGAAATCATCCCTTGCAATACGTTTCGGGATGTTATCACGACAATCAAGAAAGACCCGTCCGTACTAGGCATGATGGCCATCGAGAATACGATAGCGGGAAGCCTCCTTCAAAACCATGAGCTGATCCGTGAAAGCGGGCTGAGCGTCACCGGCGAGTATAAGCTACGTATCTCCCATTCCTTGGTAGCGCTTCCGGGAACCTCGATACACGAGGTAACAGAGGTCAACTCCCATCCGATAGCGTTGATGCAATGTACCGATTTCCTCGATACTCTGCCCAACGCCAAGGTGGTAGAGAAAGAAGATACCGCCATGAGTGCCCGGTGGATCTCGGAAAACCAACTGAAAGGACATGCGGCGATATGCGGGAAACTGGCTGCCCAGATCTACAAGATGGAAGTCCTTGCCGAGGGGATCGAAACTAACAAACGGAATTTCACCCGCTTCCTCGCTATAGCGGACCGCTGGACGGCGGATGAGATGCTTCGAGGAACCGATAAAAACAAATCCTCTCTCGTATTCGCTCTTCCCCACACCTCCGGCAGCCTTTCCAAAGTCCTCTCCGTTCTCTCTTTTTACGACATGAATCTTTCTAAAATACAGTCCTTGCCTATTATCGGGCGTGAATGGGAATACTTGTTCTACATCGACCTTACTTTCACGGATTTTACCCGTTACAAACAAGCATTGGACGCTATCAGACCGTTAACAAAAGACTTAAAAATATTAGGCGAATATGCAGAAGGAAGACAAAGTGTGTAACATTACACCCGCTAACCGTGTAGGTAGCGTACAGGAATACTACTTCTCCAAGAAACTGAAGGAAGTAGCCGAGATGAACGCCGCAGGCAAGAACGTCATTAACCTTGGCGTAGGCAGCCCCGACCTTCCACCTTCGGAACAGACCATCGAGACGTTGTGTGAACATGCCCGCAAAGCGAACGAGCACGGTTATCAGCCGTACGTGGGCATACCGGAACTGCGTAAGGGATTCGCCGACTGGTACAAGACGTGGTACGACGTAGACTTGGACCCGAAAACAGAGATCCAACCGCTCATCGGCTCCAAAGAAGGTATCTTGCATATCTCGCTGGCATTCTTGAATCCGGGGGATGGCGTACTGGTTCCGAACCCGGGATATCCGACATATAGTTCCGTCAGCAAACTGGTAGAGGCCCGTTTGATCCCTTACGAGCTGAAAGAGGAACTGGGATGGCAACCGGATTTCGAGGAACTGGAGAAAATGGATCTTTCCAACGTAAAGCTGATGTGGACCAATTACCCGAATATGCCCACCGGGGCGAACGCTAGCGTAGAGCTATACGAGAAGCTAGTGGCCTTCGGCCGGAAACACGGTATTATTATATGTAACGATAACCCGTATAGCTTCATCTTGAATGAGCATCCGCTAAGTATCTTAAGCATACCGGGAGCCAAAGAGATCTGTATAGAGATGAACTCCATGAGTAAGGCTCATAATATGCCGGGTTGGCGTATGGCGATGCTGGCTTCCAACGCCCAATTCGTCCAATGGATACTGAAGGTAAAAAGCAATATCGACTCCGGACAGTTCAAGCCGATGCAATATGCGGCGGTAGAGGCCCTAAGCGCAAAGAAAGACTGGTACGATAACATGAACCGTGTCTATCGCAGCCGCCGGGACCTTGCCGGACAAATCATGCGTACTTTGGGATGCGAGTACGACGAGAACCAAGTAGGTATGTTCCTTTGGGGACGTATCCCCGACTCCGCCGAGAGCGGCGAGGCAATCGCCAACAAGGTGCTATACGAGGCAAACGTATTCCTTACGCCGGGATTTATCTTCGGTAGCCGTGGCGAGCGTTATATCCGTATATCCCTTTGCTGCAAGAACGAGACTTTAGAAGAAGCCTTGAGAAGAATCGAGAATTTATAATTGATAATTGAAAATTAAAATATAGATCACAAAGATGGAAATGAAGATTGAACCGTTAGCATTACCGGGAGTTGACACACAACGTCCTATCGTAATCGCAGGCCCTTGTAGCGCCGAGACAGAAGAGCAAGTGTTAGAAACAGCCCAAGGATTAGCCTCCAGAGGCGTTAAGATATTCCGTGCGGGTATTTGGAAGCCTCGTACGAAACCGGGTGGATTCGAGGGCATCGGAGCCGAGGGATTGGCTTGGTTGAAGAAAGTGAAAAAAGAGACCGGCATGCTGGTATCTACCGAGGTAGCGACTAAAGATCATGTATTCGAGGCATTGAAAGCCGGTATCGATATCCTTTGGATCGGAGCACGTACGACGGTAAATCCATTCGCTGTCCAAGAGATCGCCGACGCGTTAAAAGGGGTTGATGTACCTGTATTGATCAAGAACCCGGTTAACCCGGATTTGGAGTTGTGGATCGGAGCGTTCGAGCGTTTGTACGGAGCGGGCATTCATCGTTTGGGTGCTATCCATAGAGGTTTCAGCTCATACGACAAGAAGATCTACCGTAACCTTCCGTTGTGGCATATTCCTATCGAGCTTCGCCGCCGTATGCCGGACCTGCCTATTTTCTGTGATCCTAGTCACATTGGTGGTAAGCGTGAGTTGGTAGCCCCACTTTGCCAGCAAGCGATGGACTTGAGTTTCGACGGCTTAATCGTAGAGTCTCATTGTAACCCGGATTGCGCATGGAGCGACGCTTCCCAGCAAATCACCCCGGATGTATTGGATTACGTATTGAACCTATTGGTGATCCGTGACGTAAACCAGACTACCGAGAACCTGACCGCTCTTCGCCGCCAGATCGATGGTATCGACGAACAATTATTGGAACTTTTGGCTAAACGTATGCGTATCTCCAAGGAGATCGGCGTTTATAAGAAAGAGCACAATATGCCGATCTTACAGTCTCCCCGCTACAGCGAGATCTTAGAGAAACGCTCCAGCATGGGTGAACAAATGGACCTGAGCCCGGACTTTGTAAAGGAGATCTTGAAGGAGATCCATGAGGAATCCGTGCGCCAGCAAATGATTATCATGAACGAACAATAATTTATAAGATGAAAATATTGATTTTAGGCGCAGGAAAGATGGGTTCTTTCTTCACCGACCTGCTTAGTTTTGATCATGAGGTAGCCGTATTGGAGAAAGATCCGAAACGTATGCGTTTTATCTATAACGCCCTTCGCCTACAAAACCCGGAAGAGGTTAAGGATTTTAATCCCGAGTTGGTCATCAACTGCGTGACGTTAAGTTACACGATAGAGGCTTTCAAGGCCGTAATGCCTTACTTGCAACCGTATTGCATTATTTCCGATATCGCTTCCGTGAAGACTTATTTAAAGGAGTTTTATGAGACATGCGGTTTCCCGTATGTCTCCACTCACCCGATGTTCGGACCGACATTCGCTAATCTGGGACAACTGGAGAAAGAGAATACGATTATTATCTCCGAGGGCGATCATCTGGGCAAGATCTTCTTCAAGGATATTTATTCCAGCCTCCGCCTGCATATCTGCGAATACACGTTCGAGGAGCACGATAAAGTGGTAGCCTACTCACTAGGTATCCCTTTCGCCTCCACTATGGTATTTGCCGCTACGATGAAGCATCAGGATGCTCCGGGTACGACGTTCAAACGCCATATGAAAATCGCCCGCGGCCTTCTGTCCGAGGACGATTATCTATTGACCGAGATCCTTTTCAACCCCCGTACCCCTCGCCAAATCGAACGGATACAAGAGGAATTGCATATCTTGCAAGAAATCATCAAGGATAAGGATTCCGAGAAGATGAAAGAGTATCTGACCAAGATACGGAAGAATATCGAATAAGAAATTAAGAAGGTTGTGCTGATTAATTTTTCAGCACGGCCTCTTTTAAAAGTTCTCTCCTTACCAACATAAAGGAGATAAATAACGTACACAACTCCGCCACCGGTACATTATACCAAATACTTTGGATGCCGAATAAAGAAGGATAAACGATAATACCAAAGGTTACGAATACCAAGCTACGCAGCATAGAGATAACAACCGACAGCTTAGCGTTGCCGATAGCCGTGAAATAACTGGAGGCCAATATATTCAGCCCACTCATCAAGAAGGTGAAGCAATAAATCGTTATGCCGTAATTAGCGATCGCCAAAGCGTCCAAAGCCTCTCCTCCCTTAAAGAAAAAGGACGTGATCTGTTGCCCGAAAAAGAATAAGATGGCGAATAACGTTATACCTATCATAAAATTAACACGCCCTGCTAATCTCAGCACTTTCTCGATCCGGTCCAATCTTCCCGCCCCGAAATTATAACTGATAATCGGTATAATTCCATCGGATATCCCTAAGAATACCGTGGTGGCGATAAACAAGATATAGTTAATCGCCGTAAAGGCGGCGACTCCATGCTCTCCTAAATATCGCATCATCGTTATATTGAACAAAAAAATTGTGATTCCGGCAGATAGCTCGGATATTCCTTCCGAAGAGCCATTGTATAACGCATTCCAGACCAAAGGCCAACGGAAACGTCCTCTTTGTACCGCTACGACTTGCCCTCGCTGGAACATCCGGGGAATATTGAACAGCGCTCCCAAGGTAAAGGCCAAGCCTGTAGCCAATCCCGCCCCCTTAATCCCTAAACCCATTACCGGGATAAACAAAAGATCCAGACCGATATTAATCAACACCGTACTTCCCATTACGATCATGGCATAAAGCGGATGCCCCATCGCCTTAATCATATAATCTCCTAAGAACATCAATGATAATAAAGGGAAAAACGGGACAAGGGAACGAATATAGTCCACGGCTCCCGTAACCAATACGTCATTCGCACCTAACATACGGGCGATATCTCCGGCGAATATATAAATCAACCCGCTAATCAAAACGGATATTCCTCCAAGAAACAAGAACGAAGTAGTTATAGCGTTATTCGCCTCTTGCCGATCCGAACGTCCGAGGTTTATACCGATCAAGGTCTGACACCCTACTCCTATCACGATAGACAAAGCCGTCATCAAACTATAGCAAGGTAAGATCAGATTCACGCTGGCCAAAGCGTTCGCCCCGACAAACCGCCCTAATATCACACCATCGATCACCGACTGAATCCCGAGGAATAATAGGCCGGCTACTCCCGGTATCGTATATTTCAGAAATAGTCTTGAAATCTTTTGGGTTAGTAAACCACGCTCCAACTCTTGGCGATGGATCGCCTTTTCTCCACTCATTTTCATATTATCCACTTCACGTTTTTAACGACGCAAAGATATGGCTATTGAAAACAAGAAAAATTACCCTATGATAAATAATGACTTTTCCCTATTTTTTTACAGAAGCACGGATACGGCTCAATGACTGTGGGGTTATCTGTAAATAAGAGGCGATATGTTTCAAGGGTAGTTTCAAGATCAAGTCCGGACGGGTTTTCAGCAATGACTCATATTGCTCACGAGCTTCCATCCAGCTATCGTTTATAAAATAGTTCTCATATTCCCGAAGATAGTAATCTTGTATTTTCAATCCCCAATTGGCCAACTCAAGGGAGCTCCGGCATAGGTAATCCAATTTCGTTTTCGGTATTCTCAATAATGTCGTATTCTCCACCATTTGAACATTATAGGCGGAGATATCCCGATAAACAAAATTGATCACCTCGCTATCTGAGGCGAACCATAACGAGATATCTTTCCCCTCACGCTCCACGAAAGCCCGGACCAATCCGGTTTTCACGAACCAAACAAACGGATCTCTTTCTCCCTCCCGGATCGATAATTCTCCCTTAGCAAAAGAAACCTCTTTCATTTCTTCCAACAACTGCCCCACGATCTCATCTGATAAAGGAGACACCTGCCTTAATTGTTCTACGAACTGATCCATAATCATTCATTTATCTTATAACCGTAAAGATATAAAAAAAGTGCGATCCCAAAAACAAAGGTAATTTTGAAGGTTTGCGGATTCCAGTGATTTTACGTAATTTTGCACCGCTAAATCTAAGAAGAGGTATGAGCTGTAAATTCGAATATTATTTTTTTACGACTAAAAGCATCTTGTTCGTCCATTGGACTACGAGAGGTTCTACCGTATCCGCACCCTATTCCTTCTAATTTATCTTTACATTTTCATTTAGAACAACTCTATCGTATATCCGGTATATACGATCAAGGATTTTTACACCATCATTAATAACAGAACAATACATATGTACAATAGAATAGCGGGTTACAAACAATATTATAAATCCTTAGTAATGCTAGGGGTACCTATCATCATCGGACAATTGGGGGCTATCATCACCGGATTGGCAGACACCATCATGGTGGGACAGCACAGTACGGAGGAACTAGCGGCGGCATCGTTCGTCAATAATGTAATAAATGCGTTTATCATAATGGGAACTGGATTCTCCTATAATCTTACCCCGCTGATCGGACAGAATTTAGCGATGAATAAAAAGATCGTGATCGGAGGCTGGCTCAAAAACAGTCTGGTTGCCAATATGACTACCACCTTATTATTGATAGCCGTCTTACTGGGGATTTACCTAAACCTAGACTCTTTAGGCCAACCCGAAGAACTCTTGCCATTGATAAGACCTTATTTCGCAGTCTCATTAGTCTCGATCCTATTCGTAATGCTTTATAATTCATTCCGTCAATTCGTGGAAGGCATAGCCAACCCATCCATATCCATGTGGGTTCTATTGACAGGGAATCTGCTGAATATCATCGGCAACTATATCCTCATTTACGGAAAATGCGGAATGCCGGAACTCGGACTGCTCGGGGCAGGTATAAGCACCTTTATCTCGCGTATCATCATGCTATTGCTTTTCATCGCCGTATTCATGCTGCGAACCGACTATAAGCCTTACCGGAAAGGTTTCACCCATATTCGTATCAATAAGCAGAGTTGGAGAAGGCTGAATTCCATAGGCTGGCCGATCAGTCTACAACAAGGCTTGGAAGCGGGAACATTCTGCGTCACCGCCATCATGGTGGGTTGGCTGGGTAGCCTTGAGCTTGCCGCCCATCAAATAGCCATTACCATATCAACGATCAGTTTTACCATCTATTTAGGTCTTGGAGCCGCCGTAGCGATTCGTACCAGTTATTATAAAGGGGCGAACGACTGGTATATGGTGCGTAAGATCACCATTGCCGGGCTTCATCTGGGGCTTATTGTCGTTTGTATTGTCTGCACCACCTTATTCATGACCCAATCCGGGCTTGGATTGATATTTACGGATAATCTTCATGTCAACGCAATCGTGAAGACACTACTCCCCATATTGATGCTCTATCAAATAGGAGACAGCGCACAAATCATTTTAGCGAACTCCTTACGAGGGCTAGCCGACGTGAAAGCGATTATGTGGATCTCGTTTCTCGCTTATTTCATCATAGCCATACCTGCCGGATATCTATTGGGATTCACGTTCCATTGGGGTATCGCCGGGATTTGGATGGCTTACCCATTAGGCTTCTTATGCTCCGTATGCCTGCTGGGATACCGGGCGAAAATGCAGGTAAAATCGCATCTCGCCTAATCCGATCAAGCCTTACGATTGATCCGGGAGAAACTAATAACCGCCCCGATCAAGGCCAACACACTTCCCAGCCATAACGCCGCGGGCATGCTATGGCCGGGAAATAACTTAAACATCAAGGCTACCAGCGAAGCCCCGCAAGTTTGTCCCAGCAAACGGGCCGTACCCAACATACCACTAGCCCCTCCACTCCTACTTTCCGGAGCGGCCCCGATCATGAGGCTATTGTTAGGAGTCTGGAACAACCCGAAGCCACAACCGCAAAGCGCCATGCGCCAGATAATATCCAGATCGGAAGGATGCGCCGGTAATTCCGCCAACGAGAACAACCCTCCCGAGAAGATAATCAACCCGATACCACTCAAGACCCCGGCATTCATTTTCTCCGACAAGATCCCGGCCAAAGGGGCGCACACCATTGTCGCCAAAGGCCAAGGAGTCAATAATAAGCCGGTCGCCACCTCATCGCGTCCCAGTACCCGCTGCAAGAAAAACGGGAAAGAGACCATAGCCAGCATCTGAGCGATGAAAGAAAACACAGACGTAATGATAGAAAGGGTAAAAAGAGGAATACGCAGCAAGTCTATCGGCAATAATGGATAGGCCTGCCGTTCCTCTCTCCGGATATAGAAATACCCACAGAACAATACGATAACAATCGCCGCTATTATCAATGAGATATGTACATCATGCGTGAACGCCTCGATAATCGCTATCACCAAACCGAATGTCAGCGCGTTCATGAGTGCCGCCGTAACATCAAACTTACGTCCGACAGCCTTCACCGGATTTTGCGGCAAGAACTTAAAGCTCAATATCAAAGCGGTAATACCTATCGGGATATTTATAGCGAACAACCAAGGCCAGTTCCCCACGGACAATATACCGGCGGCTATCGTAGGACCAGCGGCGGCCGATACGGATACCACCAAGGCATTAATCCCCATACCTCGCCCCAGAAAACGTTTGGGATAAATAATACGGATCAAGGCCGTATTCACGCTCGCTATGGCAGCGGCGCCAAAACCTTGTAGCGTACGGGCGATAATCAGCGTAAACAAGGAATCGGATAAAGCGCAGGCCAAAGAGGTACAGCTAAATAACAGCAACCCGATCGTATACACCTTCCGATACCCCCAGATCTCTCCCATCGACGATAACGACAGTAAAGAAATCGTGATCGCCAACTGATAAGCGTTCACCACCCATATAGAAGCAGACGGACTCGTATGGAGATCGCCGGCAATCGTAGGTAAAGCCACGTTTGCGATCGCCCCATCCAACACCGACACGGTAACACCAAGCCCAATCGCTAGGATCGCCCAATAACGGCTAGGGATTGGCAAGCCATCCGGGATATTCCCTCCCGTCTGACCATTTATATTCGTTATTTCTTTATCCATACGGTATATGAAACAGAAATAGGGTGTATCTGGTTTAGGAAGTATCGACCAGATCGAGTATCTTTGCCCGTATAAATGGACATGACATGGCAAAACAAGGCACTATACTAGTTGTGGATGATAATAAAGGTATCCTGACCGCCGTACAAATGCTGTTAGGAACTTGCTTCGAGAAGGTTATCACCATCTCTACCCCGAACAAGATAAAAAACACGCTGCACGACGAGAACGTGGATGTCGTATTGCTCGACATGAATTTCAGCGCCGGTATAAACAGCGGCAACGAGGGGCTGTTCTGGCTCTCCGAGATCAAGAAGGCTTATCCCTCGATACAAGTCGTTCTCTTTACCGCCTACGCCGACATCGATCTGGCGGTAAGAGGAATCAAGGAAGGAGCCACCGATTTCGTGGTAAAGCCTTGGGACAACGCCAAATTATTGGAAACCTTGCAAGCCGCTTACCAAATCCGCTCGGCCAATCATAAAGGCGGTGTCGGCAACAAGCAGTTGGTATCCAAGGAAAGCGGTATGTTCTGGGGAGACAGCAACGCCATGCAGCAACTACGGATGCTGATAGAGAAAGTAGCCAAGACAGACGCCAATCTATTAATCACGGGAGAGAACGGAACCGGTAAGGAAATGCTGGCCCGGGAAATACACCTGCTATCCCCCCGCAAGGATGAGGCCATGGTACCGGTGGATATGGGCGCTATCACGGAGACGCTGTTCGAGAGCGAGTTATTCGGCCACGTAAAAGGGGCCTTCACCGACGCCCGGACGGATCGCCCCGGTAAGTTCGAGGTAGCGAACAACGGAAGCTTGTTCCTCGACGAGATCGGTAACCTGTCTTATCATCTGCAAGCCAAATTACTGACCGCCTTGCAACGCCGGAGCATCGTACGGGTAGGTAGCAATACCCCGATCCCCATCAATATCCGCTTGATCTGCGCCACGAACCGGGACTTGCAGGAGATGGTACAGAAAGAGCAATTCCGCGAGGACTTGCTGTATCGTATCAATACGATACACGTAGAGATCCCGCCCTTGAGGGAGCGGCCGGAGGATATCGTACCGCTTACCGAGATATTCATCACGAAATATACCAATATCTACGGTAAAAAGCCCATGGCCCTCACCGACGACGCCAAGGAAAAGCTGAAAGCCCAACCTTGGCTGGGTAATATCCGCGAACTGGAACATACCGTGGAGAAAGCGATTATCATCGCCGACGGTGATACTTTAGATGGCAGCAATTTCGATTTCCCTCGTAAGCGGGAGGCGCCCGTCAAGAATGACATCACTACGCTCGAGGAAATGGAGTATACTATGATCAAGGCCGCCATGGATAAATTCGGCGGCAATCTCTCGCTCGTGGCGAACCAGTTGGGTATCTCACGGCAAACGCTTTATAATAAGATCAAGCGGTATGAACTTTAAAGGCATTTATTACAGCCTCACCTTCCGCCTCGCCCTCGCTATCGGGCTGACGGCGGCACTCACCTACTTGGCCTTGGCGGAAGAATGGGGGTGGTTCCTGTTCTTAGGCATCGGATGGCTGGCTGCCTTGCGGGGCATCAGCCTTTTGTTCAAGCGGAACGCGCAAAAGGTAGCCTTCATGTTCGACGCGATCGACAATAGCGATTACGCTTTCAAGTACGCTACCCGGGGGCGCTCCTCCAACGACAAGCTGGTTAGCGACTCCTTAAACCGCATCACCCAAATACTTTTTCAAGCGAAAGCCGAGGCGATCCAGAAAGAGAAATATTACGAGTTGATCATGAACCAAGTGAATACGGGTATCATCGTAGAAGATGATAAGGGCAATATTTTCCAGACAAACAACGAGGCCTTGCGACTGCTGGGATTGACAGTCTTTACCCATGCCCGCCAGCTCGGACGTATCGACGAGAATCTAGAGCGCCTCATCAGCGACGTTCGTCCCGGCGAGAAACATCAGATCTCCTTTATCAACGAGCGGGGTACGGTACATCTCTCGGTCCGTGTCTCCGAGATGACGCTCCAAGAGAAACACGTCCGCATCATCGCGATCAATGATATCAACAGCGAGCTGGACGATAAGGAGATCGAGTCATGGATACGACTGACACGGGTCTTGACCCATGAGATCATGAACTCCGTCACCCCTATCACCTCCTTGAGCGACACCTTGCTTTCCCTCCACCAGAATGTCGACGAGGAGATACGGGGCGGCTTGGAGGTAATCAGCTCTACCGGAAAGAGCTTGATCGCGTTCGTCGAGTCTTACCGTAAGTTTACGCATATACCGACGCCTCAGCCCTCTTTATTCTACGTCAACAAATTCGCCGAACGGCTCACGCGGTTGGCCCGCCACCACAATAATTACCCGAACATAACCATTCGCATCGACGTGGAACCGAAGGACTTGATCGTCTACGCCGACGAGAACCTGATCACGCAAGTAGTCTTGAACCTCTTGAAGAACGCCATGCAAGCGATCGGGCACGAGCAAGAAAACGGCCTTATCTTGTTCAAGGCGTATTGCGACCCCAACGAGGCCGTTATCCTAGAAGTGACGAACAACGGCCCCATCATCCCCCCCGAGGAAGCCGAGCATATATTCGTGCCGTTCTTCACCACGAAAGAAGGTGGAAGCGGTATCGGGCTGTCCATCTCACGACAGATCATGCGCCTGTCCGGCGGCAGCATCGCGTTGAGAAGCAACCCGGCCCAACGGCAGACTACCTTCGTGTTGACATTCCCGTAGCTCGTTTACCGTATCCGCATAAACGCGGACACGCGGCCGGGCAGCTACAAGAGGACAGCCGTACGGATACCCGCCATCGGCCGTACGAACGTATTTCCGGCCACCGTTGGGTAACAACGAAACTATTCGTATCTTTACACTGTTTTTTAAATTTAAAAGTATCTATACAAACATGAACTTACTAGACAAACTGAAGATCAACCACCGCCCCCGCTCCGGGGCATTGGATTTGCTAAAATATATCGGCCCCGGATTACTTGTCACCGTAGGCTTTATCGATCCCGGAAACTGGGCGACGAATCTTGCGGCAGGCTCCGAGTTCGGCTACGCCCTCCTGTGGGTCGTCACCTTCTCGTCCGTCATGCTGATCATTATCCAGCACAACGTGGCCCACCTCGGTATCGTGACCGGCCTCTGCCTCTCAGAGGCGACCAACAAATACATGCCCCGCGTGCTAAGCCGCCCGATCCTAGGATCGGCCATGCTCGCCAGCGTATCCACCTC
Source organism: Parabacteroides sp. KHUB-02 (assembly GCF_056640955.1). NCBI lineage: Bacteria > Pseudomonadati > Bacteroidota > Bacteroidia > Bacteroidales > Tannerellaceae > Parabacteroides > Parabacteroides sp. KHUB-02. The sequence goes on from NZ_JBWQEV010000002.1 coordinate 339,757, forward strand.
CCTCGCCGAGATACTCGGTGGAGCCATCGCCCTCCGGATGCTGTTCGGTATGCCGATCAAGGCGGGAGCGGTGATCGTCACCATCGTATGCCTCGCCATGCTATTCAGTAATACATATAGTAAGACCGAACGCTGGATCATCACGTTCGTGTCCATTATCGGGCTCTCGTTCCTATACGAGCTGGCGTTGGTCGACGTAGACTGGGGGCAGGCCGTGGTAGGCTGGGTGAAACCCACCTTCCCCGAGAACTCCATGCTGATCATCATGAGCGTACTGGGAGCCGTCGTGATGCCTCACAACCTGTTCCTGCACTCGGAGGTGATACAGAGCCGGGAATGGAACCTAGAAGACGAGTCGGTCATCAAGAAACAACTGAAGTACGAGTTCTACGACACGCTCCTGTCCATGGTGATCGGCTGGGCGATCAACTCGGCGATGATCATCTTGGCCGCCTCTACCTTCTTCAAGCAAAACATCGCCGTAGACGAGCTGGACCAAGCGCAACAGTTATTGGTACCCCTCGTAGGAAATAACGCCGGGGTGATTTTCGCCGCCGCCCTATTACTGGCAGGTATCTCCTCGACCATCACATCCGGTATCGCCGGGGCTTCCATCTTCGCCGGATTCTATGGCGAGGCGTACAATCATACCGACCTCCACTCAAAGCTGGGAGTCCTGCTATCGTTCGTCCCCGCCTTGGCCATCATATTCCTGATCGGCGATCCGTTCAAGGGATTGATCCTGTCGCAGATGTTGTTGAGCGTGCAATTGCCGATCACGGTCTTCACGCAAGTGTACCTCACTTCCAGCAAGAAGGTCATGGGTGTCTACGCGAACAGCCGCTCTACGACCATCATCCTCTTGCTGTTGGGAACGATGGTAACCGTCCTAAATATAGCCCTGCTCATCAGCCTATTTTAAAAAGAAATCGCTACCTTTGCCCCATTCGAAGAAAAACTATCAATTTTTAAGTATGAGCGATATCAATACAAACGAAGAAGAAGGCAAGAAGAACCTGAATTTCATTGAGGCAGCCGTAGAGAAAGATTTAGCGGAAGGCAAGAACGGAGGACGTGTACAAACCCGTTTCCCGCCCGAGCCCAACGGATACCTTCACATCGGCCACGCGAAGGCCATTTGCCTAGATTTCGGCATCGCTGAACGCCATGGCGGTATCTGCAACCTCCGTTTCGACGACACGAACCCGACGAAGGAGGATGAGGAATACGTGGAGGCGATCAAGGAGGATATCCAATGGCTGGGATATCAGTGGGGAAATATTTATTACGCGTCCGACTACTTCCAGCAATTGTGGGATTTCGCGATCCGCCTCATTGAGGAAGGTAAAGCATATATTGACGAGCAGACATCCGAACAAATAGCCCAGCAAAAGGGCACGCCTACACAACCGGGCATCGAGAGCCCGTATCGCAACCGTCCGATCGAGGAAAGCCTAGCTCTCTTCAAGAAGATGAACACGGGTGAGATAGCGGAAGGTGCCATGGTACTTCGCGCGAAGATCGACATGGCAAACCCGAACATGCACTTCCGCGATCCGATCATCTATCGGGTGGTTAACCATCCGCACCATCGTACGGGCACGACGTGGAAAGCGTATCCGATGTACGACTTCGCCCACGGACAGAGCGATTTCTTCGAGGGCGTGACGCATTCCTTGTGTACCTTGGAGTTTGTCGTACACCGTCCTCTGTATGATTTGTTTATCGACTGGCTGAAGGAAGGCGAGGACTTGAACGACAACCGCCCCCGACAGACTGAGTTCAACAAATTGAACCTAAGCTACACGCTGATGAGCAAGCGTAACCTGCTTACATTGGTAAAAGAGAACTTGGTAAACGGCTGGGATGACCCCCGTATGCCGACCATCTGCGGTTTCCGCCGCCGGGGTTACTCTCCGGAGTCTATCCGTAAGTTCATCGACAAGATCGGTTATACGACTTACGACGCCCTGAACGAGTTCGCCTTGCTGGAAAGCGCCGTACGCGAGGATCTGAATGCCCGCGCCATCCGTGTATCCGCCGTGATCAATCCGGTGAAACTGATTATCACCAACTATCCGGAAGGACAGGTGGAGGAGCTGGAAGCGATCAACAACCCGGAAGATCCGGAAGCCGGCAGCCATACGATCGAGTTCAGCCGTGAGTTGTGGATGGAACGTGAGGATTTCATGGAAGACGCTCCCAAGAAATATTTCCGGATGACACCGGGACAGGAAGTTCGTCTGAAGAACGCCTATATCGTAAAATGTACGGGCTGTAAGAAAGACGAGAACGGTGAGATTACCGAGGTATATTGCGAATACGATCCGAATACCCGCAGCGGTATGCCGGACGCTAACCGTAAAGTAAAAGGTACCTTGCACTGGGTAAGCTGCGCCCATTGCCAAAAAGCGGAAGTACGCTTATACGACCGCCTTTGGAAAGTGGAGAACCCTAGAGACGAATTGGCCGCTATCCGGGAGGAGAAGAATTGCTCCCCGCTAGAGGCGATGAAGGAAATCATCAACCCGAACTCCTTGGAGATCCGGAAAAACTGTTACGTAGAGAAGTTCGTGGCTACCTTGCCCAAGCTTTCCTACCTTCAATTCCAGCGTATCGGCTATTTCAACATAGATAGCGAATCCACCCCCGACAACTTGGTATTCAACCGTACCGTAGGACTAAAGGACACGTGGAGCAAGATTAATAAATAAAGAATAGTAAATGAAAAAAGACGATATCTCACGCTTGTTACAACATTATCTTTCAGCGAAGGAAGAGGGTAAGGAGCCTTATTTCGACGCTGATCAAATCGATGAAATGTTGGACAGCTTTGAAGATTCGAACGATTATACTTACTTTGATGAAGTCTTAGCCCTCGGGCTAAAGCTTCATCCCGGTAATTCCGCCTTGCAAATCAAGAAAGGCAGGCAATTCGCGTATAACGAGGATTATGAGAGCGCTCTCGCTCTGCTCGAGAATATAGCGGAGACTGATAACCAAGATCTGGATATGTTAAAAATGGAATGCTATTGCTCGCTCAACCAATATCCCAAGGTTCTGGAGATCACGGAAGAGTTGATCACTAGGGATTGTGACTATTTGGAGGAAGTCTTCGAGTACATCTCCCCCATCCTGAATGATTTAGACATGAACAAAGAGGCCCGCGATTTCGTGGACCGTGGCTTGGCTTTATTTCCGGATAACTTGATCCTTAAGAATGAGCTTTGCTACATCCTCGAGACGGAAGGAGACGTTCCCCGGGCGATCGAGTTATGTAATGAGCTAATCGATAAGAATCCTTTCTCATACGAGTATTGGTTTACGCTGGGAAGGCTACATTCCATGGTTGGCGATTACGAGAAAGCGATCGAGGCTTTCGACTTCGCCTTGACGTGTGATGATTCCGATACGGAACTGAAAATATTGAAAGCGTACTGCCTGTATATGAACGAGAGCTATGAGAAGGCGATCGAGGAATATCAAGAAATCGAGGGTGATGAGGAGGTGATGCGCCGTATCTCTCCACTCATGGCGGAATGTTATATGAAGCTGGAGCAATATGAGAAGGCTTACCAACTGCTTTCCACGATCATAAACGATCCGGATATGGAGGATGGGCCGACCAATTATATCAATTATATCCGTTGTTGTACCGAGACTGAGCGTGACAACGAGGCTTCCATCATGTTATTCAAGGCGGCGCAATTGTATCCGAACAATGTCCGTCTCCTTTCTCTTTTAGCGCTTTGCTTGCTTGATAGCGGGAAAAAGGAGGAGGCTATCGCTATTACGAATAAGATATTCAAGATCATCGATAAGAAAAGTATCAATCCGGAAACTCAAGAAGAATGCAACAGCCTGCTTCATGCCGGACAATATTTGCTTTCTAAGGGAGATGTAGATAAGGCGATCTCTTATTACAAGAAAGTCCTTCAAATCAACCCGAAGACTCCAATGATTCATATCCATTTGGCTATGGCTTATCTGGATAACCGTGATATGGAAAATTTCATGGAGCATATCGGCCAAATATCCGGAGATGATCTTCTTTATTTGCTTCGTAAAGTGGGACCAGAAGTATTTGCGGACTTTACCATCGATTCCGATAAAGAGAAGAAACATATCCAACCCGAGGATCTGGTAAAAGAGTTTTTAAAGAATAAAGATAACAGTAATTAGACAATTAATAATGTAATATGCCTAACAAACGAAATCTCAAGGACTACGGTTTTTTAGTATTAAAAGGTATGGGTATGGGAGCGGCGGATGTCGTTCCCGGCGTGTCGGGAGGAACGATCGCCTTTATCGTAGGTATCTACGAGGAACTGATCGACTCTATCAAAAGTATTAACGGGACGACATTGAAACAATTATTCACGGGGAAAATAGCGGCCTTCTGGAAAGGGATCAACGCTAATTTCTTGCTTTCTATCGTGGGTGGTATTGGTATTAGTATATTCTCCCTAGCGAAGATCATTACGTATCTCTTGGTGTATCATCCGATCTTGGTATGGTCTTTTTTCTTTGGTTTGGTGCTGGCCTCTACTTGGTTCGTCTCTAAGGATATCAAGCAATGGAACTGGAAGACGATCTTGAGTTTTGTTGTCGGGGGAGTGATCGCTTTTTATATCACCGTGGCGACTCCCGCCGAGACTCCGAGTAATTTACTCTTTATCTTCCTCTGTGGGGCGATCGCTATTTGCGCCATGATCTTGCCGGGTATCTCGGGTAGCTTTATCTTAGTGTTGCTCGGAAAATACTTCTATATCATGGAGGCGGTCAAGACGTTTAACGTTCCCGTTATGTTGGTGTTTATAGCGGGTGCGGCTATTGGTATCACGACGTTCTCCCGCGTGTTGTCATTCGCCCTTCGTAAATTCCATGATATAACGATCGCCGTATTGGCCGGATTCATGTTGGGTTCGCTTAACAAGGTATGGCCTTGGAAAGAAACGATCGAGACCTATGTGGATAGCCATGGCATGACCAAGCCGTTGGTTGAGGCGAATATCGCTCCGAATCAGTTTGTTTGGGAGGCCGTCGGATTGATGATCTTAGGTTTCGGGATCGTATATTTCCTAGAAAAGCTCTCACAAAAAAGCGCTAAGGCGTAACCCAATATTACAATGGGCATTATAAGGTGATTAGAATGCCCATTGTAACCTTCTTTGAATGGGCATTGTAAAGAGCTTACGATGCCCATTGTTATTTACCTACATTTTATCATCGCACATCGTACTTTTCCAATAAGCGAAATCCTCTCCATACCAATTAAGTGATAAAGAAGCATCAAAAGTAACTATAACCGTACCCTGACCGCCGAGGCTTTAAATATCAGTAGAAAGACGCTATTCAACAAAATGAAACGTTATAATCTTGGCAACGAGTAATTTTTTACTAACTTTGATGCCTCAATAGAAATGTGTTACATTTAGATTTTAAATAAACAAGTATTATGGCGAAAATAAAAGGAGCTGTTGTTGTAAACACAGAGCGCTGCAAGGGATGTAACCTTTGTGTAGTAGCCTGCCCGTCGGATGTACTGGAGTTGCACCCACGAGAAGTAAACAACAAGGGGTATCACTATGTGTACATGAAGAACCCGGACGCATGCATCGGTTGCGCTAGTTGCGGGTTAGTTTGTCCGGACGGTTGTCTAACGATCTACAAAGTAAAAATATAAAGTTATATCAAGATATGGCAGAAGATATAAAATTAATGAAGGGTAACGAGGCCATCGCCCATGCGGCTATCCGCTATGGCGTGGACGGTTACTTCGGCTATCCGATCACTCCGCAGTCGGAGATATTGGAAACCCTTATGGCAGAGATGCCGTGGGAAAAGACCGGCATGGTAGTCTTACAAGCGGAGAGCGAGGTAGCCGCTATTAATATGGTATACGGCGGAGCCGGCTCCGGAAAGAAAGTGATGACCTCTTCTTCCAGTCCGGGCGTGAGCTTGAAACAAGAAGGTATTTCTTATATCGCAGGAGCGGAGCTTCCTTGTCTGATCGTGAACGTTATGCGTGGCGGTCCCGGATTAGGAACGATCCAGCCGAGTCAGGCTGATTATTTCCAGACCGTGAAAGGCGGTGGCCATGGCGATTACCGTTTGATTACCTTGGCACCCTCTTCCGTACAAGAGATGGCCGATTTCGTAGGCCTTGGTTTTGATCTGGCTTTCAAATACAATAACCCCGCTATTATCTTGGCAGACGGTATCATCGGACAGATGATGGAGAAAGTGGTTATGCCTCCCTATCATACCCGTCGTACCGAGGAAGAGATTATCACTCAATGTCCTTGGGCCGTACAAGGAAAGAAGGGCGGACGCAAAGGTAACGTCATCACTTCCTTGGAGCTAGACCCGGCGAAGATGGAAGAGAACAATATCCGTTTCCAAGCGAAATATCGCAAGATCGAGGAAAACGAGGTTCGTTACGAGGAGTTCCAATGTGAGGACGCTGATTATCTATTGATCGCATTCGGTTCTTCCGCCCGTATTTGCCAGAAGGTAGTTGAGATCGCCCGTGCGGAAGGTATCAAGCTTGGCTTGTTACGCCCGATCACGTTATGGCCGTTCCCGACAAAAGTGATCGCCGCTTATGCGGATAAGGTAAAAGGTATGTTATCGGTTGAGTTGAACGCCGGACAGATGGTAGAGGACGTTCGCCTAGCCGTAAATGGTAAGGTGAAGGTAGAGCACTTTGGCCGATTGGGTGGAATCGTATTCACCCCGGATGAGGTATTGAACGCGCTGAAGGAAAAATTATTCTGATCCGTATGACACGAGGAAGTAAAGCTGACGAGATATTGACGCTGGTTTTTATGCTACTGGCCATAGCTGCCGTGGTATGTTACTTCGCTGTTAGCGATAAGGCCGTATTCTTGTATTGTGGCGGGGCGGCGATCGTATTGCGGCTGGTGCAATATGTCTTAAGATATATACATTAATAATTAAAGATTATGGAACTCAACGATATAATTAAACCGGAAAATCTGGTGTATGAAAAGCCCAGATTGATGAATGAAAATCCCATGCACTACTGCCCCGGTTGCAGCCACGGTGTGATACATAAGCTAATCGCCGAGGTTATAGCCGATATGGGTCTGGAAGATAAGACAATCGGTATCTCCCCCGTGGGATGTGCCGTATTCGCATATAACTACTTGGATATCGATTGGATCGAGGCAGCCCACGGACGTGCGCCAGCCATCGCTTCCGCCGTTAAACGCTTGAATCCGGAGAAGATGGTATTCACGTATCAAGGAGATGGTGACTTGGCGGCTATCGGTACGGCCGAAACGATTCATGCAGCCAACCGTGGCGAGAATATCGTGATCGTATTCGTAAATAACGCGATCTATGGTATGACCGGCGGACAGATGGCTCCGACTACACTGGAAGGTATGCCCACGGCTACCTGTCCTTACGGACGCAACATCGCCTTGAACGGTTACCCGCTGAAGATCGGTGATTTATTAGCCCAATTGGAAGGAACTTGCTTGGTAACACGCCAAAGCGTACAGACAGCCGCAGCCGTACGGAAAGCGAAGAAGATGCTTCGTAAGGCTTTCGAGAACGCTATGGCCGGTAAGGGTACTTCTGTGGTAGAGTTCGTCTCCACTTGCTCATCCGGCTGGAAGATGACTCCGGAAAAAGCCAATAAATGGATGGAAGCGAACATGTTCCCCTTCTACCCGCTGGGCGACTTAAAGAATGTTGAATAAGTAATACGGTAAACGACAATGAAACAAGAAATAATTATAGCAGGCTTCGGTGGACAAGGTGTATTGTCTATGGGTAAGATCTTGGCCTATTCCGGTTTGATGGAAGGCAAGGAGGTTAGCTGGATGCCTTCATACGGACCTGAGCAACGTGGCGGTACGGCCAACGTAACCGTTATCTTGAGCGACGAGCGTATCAGCTCACCCGTATTGAATGAATATGATATCGCTATTATCTTGAACCAACCTTCCATGGATAAGTTCGAGAACAAGGTGAAACCGGGCGGTATTTTGATTTACGATGGTTATGGCATCCATACGCCCGCAAAGCGTACGGATATTAACGTATATCGGGTAGATGCCATGGACGCCGCTACCGAGATGAAGAACGAGAAGGCATTCAATATGTTGATCTTAGGCGGGTTACTTAATATCGTCCCGATGGTTCAATTGGAGAACGTCATGCTAGGATTGAAGAAATCCTTGCCCGAGCGTCACCATCATTTGTTGCCGATGAACGAGGCTGCCATTAAGAAAGGAATGGAGATTATACAGAAAATATAAGAAGCTCATTCATTGATGTGCCGATATGCCAATTAAGTTTTCTGATTGGCATATTGGCATATTTTATAATTGGCACATTATTTTTTGTTATATCTTTGCAACCCATGAAGTATTATCTATACATATTACTTTTTCTGATAGGAACGGCGGCTTCCGCGCATGCGCAAGGACGTTCCGGGAGCCGGGGAGGACGAGGTGGATTCTCGTTATCTAATTTATCATCCTCAAACAAGGAAATACCGGATAGCTTGCTGCAAACAGATAGCGCGGCGCTGAAATCAAAACGAATCATCGGTTATCGGCTCACGCCTCTTTTGGGAGAACGTTATATCGCTCCTATGGATACCAATCGATTAAATTTCGGGAATAGTACGTTGGTGGAAGCGAACTCATTGGCCGTAGGTTATCTGGCGAATGTGGGATCGCCGGCGCAAACCCGTATTTTTAACGAACGTAAGGAGGAACGTGATTTCATCTTCGCCGATGCCTATGATTATTATATCACGACCCCGACAAACGCTTATTTCTATGATACCAAAGTACCCTATACCCAAGTGACTTATACGACAGGAGGAGCTAGCCAGAATAAGATGGACCGACTGAAAGGGGTACTGACCATGAACTTTGGCAAGAAGATCAATGTCGGTGGCGAGATGGATTATATCTATAGCCGCGGATATTATAACTCCAACGGTAATAAATTATTAAGTTATCGTTTTTTCGGAAGTTATATCACCGACCGTTACGAGTTAAACGCTTATTTAAGTAATTTCAATTTCGTAAACTACGAGAACGGTGGACTTACAAATGACCAGTATATCACGAATCCCGATGACTTGGCCGAGAATCAAAGAAATATCGATAGTAAATCATACCCTGTCCGTTACACGGACACATGGAACCGTGTCCGTGGAAAACAATATTTCCTGACACAGAGATACAATCTCGGTTTTACCAAAGAATTGGAAGAAACCGATGAGGAAGGGAACATAAAAGAGGTATTCATTCCGGTTTCCAGTATCATCCATACCATCGATTACGAAGATAACCGCAGACGCTTTATCTCTAATGATGCCGGGATCGATACCTGCTACACTCATCTTTATGGTATGGACGCATCTTTGAATGACCAGACTTCCTCATGGAATTTAAAGAATACTTTTGCGTTGGCCTTGCGGGAAGGTTTCCAAGATTGGGCTAAGTTCGGGCTGACCGCCTTCGTTACTTTCGAGAAACGCCGGTTTAGATTGGCATCCCAAGTTCCCGGACTGGATTACGGTCCGGATGGTCGTGGAAGCTCTGAGCCGAGTACATTAAATTTCCCTACTTCCGAGGTATATGATGAGTTTACGACCTACATCGGAGGCGAATTATCCAAACGCCGTGGTAGCCTTCTTACCTACAATGTCCGTGGAGAATTAGGACTTGCGGGAAGTGACGCCGGAGAGGTTCGAGTGAGCGGAGATCTACAAACAAAATTCAAGCTTTTCAAGAAAGACGCTACTATCAAGGCGGAAGGATATATCAAGAATATCACCCCGGCGTTTTACCAACGTCACCATCATGGGCGTTACTATTGGTGGGATCTATCATTGAAAAATGTGCAAAGGATTTACGCCGGAGCGAAAATCAACTTGGAATCCACCCGTACCCAGTTATCCGGAGGAGTGGAAAGTATCCAGAATTATGTATTTTTCAACGGTAAAGGTTTGCCGGAGCAAAGCAATAAGAACATCCAAGTTGTCTCAGCCCGTATCAAGCAAGATATCATGTATCGTGCGTTCGGATGGGAGAATGAGGTGGCCTATCAGCTTTCTAGCGAGAAGTCTCAACTTCCGTTGCCGGATATCAGCGCATACTCGAATATATATCTAGCGTTTAAGTTGGCGAAAGTATTAACCGTACAGATTGGCGCGAACATATACTACAACACCGCTTATTACGCTCCTTATTACGAGCCGGCTACCCAGCAGTTCCAAGTACAGGAAGAAGACAAGAAAGTGAAGGTCGGTAATTATCCGTTGATCAACGCTTATGCGAATTTCCATTTGAAGCAAGCTCGCTTCTTCATCATGGCATACAATCTAGGCTCTAAGTTCGTTGACCCGAATTACTTCTCTCTTGCGCATTATCCGTTGGACCCGATGGTCTTGAAAATGGGTATCTCCGTGACTTTCAATAATTAATCGATTGCCATGAGATCTAAGAAGTTGCTTATCCTATACGCTTTTCTACTGATTGTCGCTGTAGTGACAATGGTACAGCTTTGGAGACTTAACCAACGTCCCCAAGAGATCGGACCTCGTGATTATCCGGAAATCAAGGAAGAAGGAATTCTTCGGATGATAACCGAGTACAATCAATCCGGATATTTCGTATCCGGCGATACGGTGCAAGGTTTTCAATACGAGCTTAGCCAAGCGATCGCTAAATTATCCGGATTGGAGGTTCAGACGCATTTGGAAATGAGTTTAGCGAAAAGTTTCGAGGAATTATCGGACAACAAATGCGACGTAATCGCAAGAAACATACCCATCACCTCCGAGATGCGGGAAAACTACCTGTTCACCGAACCGATCGTTCTCAACAAGCAAGTCTTGGTACAACGTACGGCAGAGGCGAACAACGGACAAGCCCCTATCCGTAACCAATTGGATTTAGCCCAAAAGACTTTATACATACCGAAAGATTCCCCGGCCTTATTGCGTCTGCAAAATCTGGGACACGAGATAGGCGATACGATCTACGTGGTGGAAGATGAGTTATATTCTACCGAGCAGCTTATGATCATGGTAGCCAAAGGCGATATCGATTATGCCGTATGCGACCAACAAATCGCCCGCATGACCCAGAAAAACCTGCCGGAAGTCGATATCCTAACGGATGTCAGTTTTACCCAATTGCAATCGTGGGCGGTCCGTAAAGACTCCCCTGTCCTACTGGATAGCCTAAATAGTTGGCTCCAGCAAATCAAGAACAGTGGATTATACGACCAAATTTATAAGCGCTATTACAAATAGCGCTATTCGTGAGACGGCAAAATAAAGGAGAACTCTGAACCTACCCCTAATTCAGAAGTAACATGTATCGAACCTCCCATCTTAACAACTAATCCTTTGCAGATAGCCAGTCCTAATCCGATACCTTCCATATAGTCGTTTATTTTCACGAAACGACCGAAGACATCTTTCAATTTGTCCTTATCGATACCGATTCCCGTATCCCTTACGTAAAAACGTAATTGATTATCCGGTTGAATGGTATATCCCATCGTGATGCTACCTTCTTTCGTGTTCTTGATAGCGTTGTTCACCAAATTATTAATCAACTGCAACAGACGCATGCTATCCGTACCGAACATATGGTGGTCAGCCCCTTTCTCCAAAACTAACTTGACTCCTCCCGGAACCCGTAACTTGGCGGAAGCATAAATCGTATCCATCAATTCACTGACATCTAATTGCTCATATGTGATCTTTATCGCATCCGCCTCGATCTTCGAGATATCCAAGATGTCATTGATCAATTGCATCAACAATTGGTTATTCATCTTGATCACATCGTAGTACGACATACGTTCCTCATCCGTATCAGCAAAAGCCATCAATTCAGAGAAGCCGGTAATCGCATTCAAAGGAGTCCGGATCTCATGGCTCATATCCGCCAGATATTTCGATTTCATCTTATCAGCGGCCTCGGCCTTCACCTTCGCCTCCTCAAGGCTTAATTCTTGATTCTTCCGTTCCTGAATATTCGTTGAACATCCAAGGATAACCGAAGGTCTTCCTTTCTCGTCCCGTTCATACACGGTAGCAAATACCTCTCTCCAAACATATTCCTTCTTGCCGGGAAATAGCATACGTGCCTCGATCCTTGCCTCAGAGATTTCCCCTCGGCAAAGACGGGTAAACATATTATGATAATGTTCTTGATCATCCGGATGCGCCCGGCTGATAAACTGCCCCCATGACACCTCTATCATATCTTCCGACATGGTATTCCAATCGTTCAAGGTCACAACGGAATCCTTGAAATTATGGGTACTGTCCGGATCGATGAAAATCGAGCATGTACGTATATCACTTATCCGCAATGCCATTTTCGTCAAGATCCGGGTTCTTCTCAAAGTATTCTCCGTAGCCAACTCGGAAGTTATATCTCTCCATAAAGCCAAGACAAGCGGCTTGCCATTATTTAGGGAAATAGGATATTTAGCGACCTCTATATCCCGGTAATCGCCGGAGGCCGATTTTACCTTGCCCTTGAATCTAGCGGTCAGTCCTGTCTTGATCACGTTCATATCGGTTTCCAGACGCTCCTCGGCGGTCATCAAGGCATTATAATTCACCTCGAAATCATCATGTCCCTCGATCTCCCGGGTTTCAATACCCGTTATTTCCTCCATAAAATGATTCCAATACAGGTAATTAAAATGGTTATCCCCATCTTTCACGAAAACCCCCAACGGTAACCGATCTAATATCGTATTGATCAGTTCTTGTAGATTTTTTTCTGTTTTCAGAGAAGATACATCGCGTGTATAAACGATTACAAGCTCCTCATTAAAAAGGCTTGCTTGCGATAGATAATAATAGTTCTTTCCTTCAAAAGAGACCTCAAAAGAGAAATCCACTTTCACTTGCTCCTCGAAAACACGTTTAACCGCAGCTCTATAGATCTCATATTGATCGTAGTTCTTCCCGTCCGGGAACAACGCTTGAGGTTGCTTTCCGATACAGTTATTCGCTAAATAATGATAATAATCGTCTTTTGCAGAAATAACCTTGACAAGAGTAAGATTTCGATCTACTAATACAATCGTATCGGGACTCTTCTCCATGATCATCTCTAATCCAGACTGAACGTTACTTCCGCTTTCTAGACTATTCATATTAATTCTTTCGTTTTTGGGGTATAACTCGGGGATAAAGGTATTTATTTTTCTATTTATCACCAAAGAGAAACCTACCTATTGCATAATATTTCTAAATAATCTTTATCTTTACCGGGAATTTGAATGTAAAAAGATGAGATTTGATGAATTAGATTTGGAAGATGCCGTATTAGACGGGCTTTATGACATGAATTTTGACGAAACGACTCCAGTCCAAGAGTTAACGATTCCTGTCATTTTAGAAGGTAAAGACATCATCGCTTGCGCACAGACCGGAACCGGTAAAACGGCGGCGTATGTTTTGCCAGTTATTAATGAACTAAGCAAAGGTTGTCATCCGACAGACGCGGTGAATGCGGTCATTATGGCACCGACCCGGGAATTGGCTCAACAAATAGACCAACAAATTCAAGGATTCACTTATTTTATACCTTCCATATCCGCAGTAGCCGTGTATGGAGGTACCGACGGAATCGCTTGGGAACAACAAAAGAGAGGTTTAGAGATGGGTGCGGATATCGTGATCGCTACCCCGGGACGTTTATTGTCCCATATTAAGTTAGGTACTGTAGATTTGTCTAAAGTGTCGTTCTTCGTCTTAGACGAGGCGGACCGCATGCTGGATATGGGTTTTTATGATGACATCATGCAGGTTCATAAACAGCTGCCCCCCTACTGCCAGACGATCATGTTCTCGGCTACCATGCCGCCTAAGATCCGGACGTTGGCTAAAACCATCCTAAAAGATCCGGAAGAAGTCAAGATCGCTATCTCACGCCCACCCGAATCTATCATGCAAACCGCATATATCTGCTACGATCCACAAAAGCTCAAGATTCTACAAGATCTCTTCACTCAAAGCCGCCCTCAACGAGTAATTATCTTCTCCTCTTCTAAAATGAAGGTGAAAGAATTAGCGTCTACCTTAAAAAGATTAAAGTTCAATGTAGCCGCCATGCACTCGGATCTAGAGCAATCCCAAAGGGAGGAGGTCATGAAAGAATTCAAGAGCGGACATATCGATATCCTTGTGGCTACGGATGTCGTAGCACGTGGAATTGATATCAATGACATCAAGTTGGTCGTGAACTTCGATATCCCGCATGATCCGGAGGATTACGTACACCGAATCGGACGTACGGCACGGGGTACGAACGGCGAAGGATTGGCGATTACTTTCGTATCGATCGACGAACAAGCACAATTCAAGCGCATAGAGGATTTCTTGGAAAAAGAGGTTTATAAGATACCGGTCAGCCCGGAATTCGGTGAAGTGCCCTTGTATGAGCCGGAAAAATACGGTATGAATAAAAGAGGCAGAGGACGGCCTCGTAAAAGTGAGGATAAAGGATCATCCTCGAGCCCACAAAAACGAAATATGGGACATCGTGGAAGACCTAAAAAGGCGCAATAAAAGCACTATACTTTTGTTAAGGTAAAACACTATACTTTTGGAGCTAAAACAATATTGTTTTGAACTCAAAAGTATAGTGTTTTTTTATGGGATATTATCAACCGTTCATGGATGCCAAGAATTCCATATTATCAACGGTTTGTTCCATCCGTTGCTTAACAAATTCCATAGCCTCCATTGAGTTCATGTCTGATAGATATTTGCGTAAGACCCACATACGGTTCAACGTGCTCTCATCCTGCAATAAATCATCACGGCGAGTGCTGGAAGCCGTGATATCCACAGCCGGATAGATACGCTTATTGGATAATTTACGATCCAATTGTAACTCCATATTACCCGTACCCTTGAATTCCTCGAAGATCACGTCGTCCATCTTAGAGCCAGTCTCCGTAAGGGCGGTGGCTAGAATCGTAAGGCTACCACCATTCTCAATATTACGGGCGGCACCGAAGAAACGCTTCGGCTTCTGCAACGCATTTGCATCCACACCACCGGAAAGCACCTTACCGGAAGCCGGTTGTACCGTATTATAAGCACGAGCCAAACGAGTGATCGAGTCCAGAAGAATCACGACATCATGACCACATTCTACCATTCGTTTCGCCTTGTTCAATACGATCTCAGCGATTTTCACGTGACGTTCAGCCGGTTCGTCGAATGTAGAGGCGATCACTTCCGCATCCACGCTACGAGCCATATCCGTAACCTCCTCCGGACGTTCGTCGATCAATAATATAATCATATAAACCTCGGGATGGTTGTAAGCGATAGCGTTCGCGATATCTTTCAACAACATCGTCTTACCGGTTTTCGGTTGAGCGACGATCAAACCACGTTGCCCTTTTCCGATCGGGGAGAATAAATCAACCACACGTACGGCGATATTATCGTATACTTTCGGTGATTTACGTGCCGTAAGCATGAATTTCTCATCCGGGAATAACGGGGTCAAATGATCGAAAGGAACCCGGTCGCGAACCTCTTCTGGCGTACGTCCATTGATCTTGTCCACTTTCACCAACGGGAAATACTTCTCACCTTCCTTCGGTGGACGGATCGAACCTTCTACCACGTCACCCGTTTTCAAGCCAAATAACTTGATCTGGGATTGAGAGACATAAATATCGTCCGGTGAAGTCAAATAATTATAATCTGAAGAACGAAGGAAACCGTAACCATCTTGCATCATCTCTAACACGCCGGTTCCTGTAAGGATGCCGTCAAACTCATACATTTTCTCTTGAGCCTGCTGGTTGTTATTAGCGTTATTGTTATTACGGTTGTTATTATGATTATTCTGTCGATTGTTCTGTCGAGGATTATTCTGCTGGGGAGCGGCCTCGGGTTGAGGTTTGTTAGCCTCGGGTTTCGGAGCGGAGAACGGGAAAATCTGATCCAATACGGATTTAGCGTCCGGATGGCGGAATACGATGCGCTTAGGCTCTTCTTCCGTCGCTTGTGGTGAAGTGGTTTCTTCCGCTACCTCTACCGGAGTCGTATTTTCCGGCAAAGCGGCTTCTTCTTCCGTTTCAAGTTCCGCCACAACAGGAGGCAACAACGGTTTCTCCACCGGGCTCTCTACTATCGCCGGAGTTTCCACGGCCGAGATTTCCGTTACCGTAGAGATCGTTTGCGGCTCTTTCGAAACCACCACTTCCTTGTTATCCTCGGAAGGAGCGATAGCGCCCGCTACCTTTTCCTTTTTCTCGATACGGACTCTTTTCTTACGTTCAGGCTGCTCTTTTTGCTCTTTCTTGTCAGCCGGAGCAGTCACTAGCTTTTCCGGAGCCTGTTGGGTACTCTCTGCAGCTTCGGCAGTCTCAGCCTTCGCCACTTTAGGAGATTTGGCCGGACGGCCTCTCTTACGGCCCTCTGCAGGCTTCTTAGCCTCTTTCTCTTTCATCTTTTCAGCCTGAATGCCGGCATAGGAGATCGCTTGCTCATCAAGAATCCGATAAACCAACTCTTCTTTCTTTAAGCTGCTAACTTTTTTTATTCCCAACTCTTCCGCGATACTTTGAAGTTCGGGAAGAAGTTTTTCATTTAGTTCTAGAATGTTATATTTCTGCATATTGCGAAGTAATAATATAAATGGTACATACACACGGATCACATATACAAACACGATGTACGCCCAATGGTATCATTGTATCTTTATTTAATTATAATTTTCATGTAATAACCGGATTGTTCAGCTAATTTGAACCATTAGTAACATATCTGCGGAGTAAATCTTCGCAAATGTAAGAATATTTTTACAATAAACGAGGATTTAGCCCAAAAAATTCACAATTAGCACACGCTTTGTTGATTCGTCTATACGAAAACGATTATCAGTCCTTTCTCCTACCACCCAAACGATAGCGTCGCCACTACAAAGAAGCCATGTGCGCTCCTTCTCAATCCGGCTAAATTTATGATCGGAGAAATAGTCACTCAACTTCTTACGTCCTTTCATTCCGAAGGGAATAAACCAATCGCCTTCTTTCCAAGTCCGCAATGTTAAAGGGAAATCGAGTTTATCATAATCCAAATAAGCGATCCGCTTATTCTTCTCGATAGGGAAACCTATAGTTATAACAAGTTTTTGGAAAGATAGTTCAATAGGTTCATGATTAATACCCTTTTCCGGATCTAAAACGAATGTTCGCTCTTCCTTCTTCTCTAAAGAAGTGATCCATAAATAATCCCGATCCTTCAGCAAACGATGGGTGGAAGAGTAAAACAGCTTACCAGGCTCCTTGGTCAAGGCAGCGAAAATATCGTCCGAGACCAGACGGGTAAAACCATATTCTTTTAATAACTCATACAAAATCGTCTCTGGAGCCGGAAACCGCATCAACGCCCCGATAGAAAGACGATCATCCGATACGACAACCTCTTTCCGGGCTTGTTCCAATACATATATATATATAGTCTCTGCGGCAGAAAGATGCTCAGCGGAACGTGCGATGGTATTCCGGGCCGATGGATTTATCTCCTCCAAAAGCGGCAACACATTCAAACGGATGAAATTACGGGTATAAGCATCCGATAAATTCGTGCTATCCACCATATAGGCGTAGCCTTGATCCGCCAACCAAGCCAAGATATCCTCACGGCTTACGCACAGCAAAGGACGGATGATGAAACCATTCCTCGGACGGATCCCGCTCATCCCCCGGATTCCCGTGCCCCGTATCAAATTCATCAAGACTGTCTCCACACTATCGTCCCGATGATGGGCGACGGCGGTCGCCTGCCCTCCCAGCCGCTCCCGCATCTCCTCAAACCAAGCATAGCGCAATTCACGGGCAGCCATCTCTATCGAGAGATGCTTCTCTCCAGCATAAGAGATCGTATCGAAATCTATCTTATGAAAGGGTACTTCCAAAGATTCCGCGAACTCACAGGCAAATGCCTCATCCCGATCCGACTCCTCCCCACGCAAATGAAAGTTACAATGAAGCGCTATACACGGATAGCCCAAACGCACCAATACGCCCAACAAAGCCACAGAATCGGCACCACCGCTCAATCCGACCAAAACCGGACGATCCTCGGATAACAGCCGGTACTTCTCTATATATAAACGTATCGTATGTATCATAACATCTTTGTATTAAAAACAATAATGGCCCTAGCCGGTTTTAGCTAGAGCCATTACTTATAGATCTTTTGAATTAATCTTCTACACCTGCTAATTCCGGGTCGATCATAATACGACCACAGTATTCGCAAACAATAATTTTCTTACGCAACTTGATATCCAATTGCTTCTGAGGCGGGATCTTGTTAAAGCAACCACCGCAAGCGCCACGTTGCACATAAACAACAGCCAAACCGTTACGAGCACCTTTACGGATACGCTTGAAAGCGGTCAACAAACGAGGTTCGATAGCGGCTTCCAGCTTCTTCGCTTTCTCACGAAGTTTCTCCTCATCCTGCTTTGTCTCGGAAATGATCTGCTCCAACTCACTCTTTTTCTGAACCAAGTCAGCCTTACGGCCTTCCAGCTTCTCAGTCAGTTCAGCGATATCTTTTTTCTTAGCGTCTACCGCCTCTCCGAATTCACGAATTTTTTTCTCTGAGAACTCAATTTCCAAACCTTGGAACTCGATCTCCTTAGACAGGTTATCAAACTCCCGGTTATTACGCACATTATCTAATTGTGCCTTATAGCGATCTATCAATGTGGTAGATTCCGTGATCTTATGCTTTTGCTCAACAACAGAAGTCTCAAACTCCTTGATCTCCGCTTGATAGTTCTGGAGACGTGTTTCCAGTCCTGCGATCTCGTCCTCCAAGTCTTGAACCTCCAGAGGAAGCTCACCACGAAGGGTCTTGATCTTATCAATTTCAGTCATCATCGTCTGAAGTTGATACAGCGTAGAAAGCTTTTCTTCAACCGTATATTCCTTTTCAGCTGATTGTTTATCTGTAGCCATTCTATAAATATTTTACTGGGTTTGAATTAACATTCGAAAAATGTACCGCAAAGGTAGGGAATTTTTTCGATATTATGTTATAAAATATGTCTTTTGTACAGATTTCCGATTCATAATGACCGATAACCGCCAGTAGAATCTGGTCCTCCACATCGTAAAAATCGTTGTACTTCGCCTCCCCCGTTATAAAGACATCGGCACCATACGCGATAGCGTCCTTGATCAAGAAAGCGCCGCTGCCTCCGCAGATAGCGACCTCTCGGATAGACTTACCCGTAAATGGGGAATGCTTCACGCAACCGACGTTAAACAGGGCCTTGACCCGTAACAAGAAACTCAACTCATCTTCCTCGGCAGGCAACTCTCCCACTACACCGGAACCTGCCTGTTCCCATGTGTTTGATAACGAATAAAAATCAAAAGCCGGCTCCTCATACGGGTGAACGGATAACAGAGCACGGGTCACCGCTGTCTTCTTGAATGCCGGAAGGATCATCTCCATACGCACCTCTTTCTCTACATGCACCTCGCCGATCTCACCACAAAACGGATTGCATCCCGCATTGGCCCGGAATGTTCCCTCGCCATGTAAATTATAACTGCAAGCATCATAGTTCCCGATACTTCCCGCACCGGCATTGAACAAGGTATTCCGCATGATCTCGGCATAAGCCTCGGGGACAAACGTCACCAACTTCAACAAAGCGCCTTTTTGGGGGCTCAAGATCCGTACATTTTGCAAGCCGATCAACTCTGCCAAACGGTAATTCACGCCTCCTACGGCATTATCAAGATTGGTATGGGCGGCATAAACCACCAAATCATACTTACACGCCTTCATCATGCAACGCTCGATATAATTGGAGCCAGTCAACGACTTAAACGACTTAAAGGCCAAAGGATGATGAGAGATGATCAGGTTACATCCCATCTCGATCGCTTCATCAAGCACCTCCTCGATAACATCTAGGCATAGCAACACACCCGTCGCATGCTGGTTCACGTCGCCAACTTGCACACCCGCATTGTCAAAACCTTCTTGAAGCGGCAGCGGGGCGTAATGCTCTATTTCTCTCAATATATCTTTAACCTTCACCATGCTAAATATCCTTTGATTTATGTTCGGGAGAAAAAGTAATTCCTTTCGGAAGAAAAGAAAATTCCATTCGGATGGAATAAGATTCCCATTCGAATGGAATTTCAGATTGGATTATTTCTTGATATCAACGATCAAATTCAGTTCATCCAACTGGGCTGGATCCAAGACACCCGGAGCATCGAGCATAACATCTCGCCCGGAATTGTTCTTCGGGAAAGCGATACAGTCGCGGATAGAATCCAAACCGGCGAACAAAGACACGAAACGATCCAAGCCATAAGCCAAACCTCCATGAGGAGGCGCTCCGTACTTGAACGCATTCATCAAGAAACCGAATTGCTCTTGCGCTCTTTCTTCGGTGAATCCTAACAGCTTGAACATCTTATCCTGTAATTGGCTGTCGTGGATACGGATAGAACCACCACCCACTTCAACGCCATTGATAACCATATCATACGCATTCGCACGAACAGCACCCGGATCCGTGTCCAACAACGGTATATCATCCGGATTCGGAGAGGTAAACGGATGGTGCATAGCGTAGAAACGTTGATCGTCCTCGTTCCATTCGAACAGCGGGAAGTCGATTACCCACAAGCAAACGAACTTATCCTTGTCACGAAGACCTAATTGATTACCCATCTCTAAACGCAACTCGCAAAGTTGCTTACGAGTCTTCATCACATCGTCGCCGGAAAGGATCAAAATCAAATCACCCGGCTTAGCGCCGAACGCATTCTTCATTTCTTGAAGAACCTCTTGGCTATAGAATTTATCTACGCTTGATTTCACGTTACCATCCGCTTCCACACGGGCGTAAACCAAACCTTTAGCACCTACCTGCGGACGTTTCACGAACTCAGTCAACGCATCCAGTTGTTTACGGGTATAGCTCGCTGCACCTTCCGCACAGATACCCCCTATGTAAGCAGCGTTATCGAATACGGAGAAACCATGGCCTTTCATGATGTCCATCAACTCGACGAACTTCATGCCGAAACGCAAATCCGGTTTATCGCTACCATATTGTTTCATAGCATCTTGCCAAGTCATACGCATAAACGACTCCTTGAACTCGACACCACGGATTACCTTAAACAAATGTTTCGCCATGCCCTCGAACATATTCAAGACATCCTCTTGCTCCACGAAGCTCATCTCACAGTCGATCTGCGTGAACTCCGGCTGGCGATCCGCACGCAAATCCTCGTCACGGAAACATTTTACGATCTGGAAATAACGGTCGAAACCGGAAACCATCAACAATTGCTTCAAGGTCTGTGGAGACTGAGGCAAAGCGTAGAACTGTCCCGGGTTCATACGGGAAGGAACCACGAAGTCACGGGCACCCTCCGGGGTAGAATTTACAAGAACCGGAGTCTCTACCTCCAAGAAACCTTGCTCATCCAAATAGCGGCGAACCTCGAACGCCATTCTATGACGAAGTTCCAGATTCTTACGAACGCAAGCACGACGCAAGTCCAGATAACGATATTTCATACGCAAGTCATCACCGCCATCTGTCTCCTCCTCGATCGTGAACGGAGGGGTAAGCGCAGTGTTCAGGACATTTAATTCAGAAACGATCAACTCAATATCACCTGTCGGGATATGCGCATTCTTGCTGGAACGCTCACGAACCGTACCCGTAACCTGAATCACGAATTCACGGCCCAACTTATTTGCCTTTTCGCAAAGAGCTGCATCAACCTCCTGATTAAATACCAACTGAGTAATACCATAACGGTCGCGGATATCGACAAATGTCATTCCTCCCATTTTGCGGGTTTTCTGCACCCAACCGGCCAGTGTAACCACCAGACCTTCATCCGCAAGGCGCAAGTCGCCACAAGTTCTTGTTCTATACATCTTTATTATTTAATTTGCTAGATTTACCAATCTTTATACCTCAGTTTATTACAAACCGCAACCACAAAGATAATACTATAAATCTTAATAATTATTCTTTTAAGCAAATTAAAATACGTTTTACCCTCTGCTACCCAAGCTGTCCGTATCGGGATTAATCTCTTTCACAGCCTCCTTTACATCCTTGGCCGTTATTTTCTTCTCATTTTTAACAGCGATTTGCTCTACAGGATACTTTTCCTCCATCTCCTCCAATTTAGAGTCTACGGATGTTTTTGAATCATTTGTTCTCATATTCTCTATTTTATTAACGTAATAATGGCTATTAAACAAGCAAGTACTGCCAATGGTTTATAGCAATAGCGACATTGTCCGTGAACATGGGGAGTATCTTCATTTAAGCTTTGATTTAAGGGAACAATACCCCTAGCCACGCCAGTGCGGCATAGGCAGAAATACCATTTCAGCTCTGGTAATACACTTGCTGAGCCTCCTCAATATGACAAACATGAGTATGTCTTCAAGTTTGTGTTTGAAGTTCTCCCTGCTTGTTCTGCAGTATTTAGGGACTGAAGATACAAATTTTCTCAAATGAGTCATGATGCCGCCACGAAGACAGTCAAGGTGTTTCTTCTTTAGTAATATTATGTGTGAAAAGTTGTATATCAAGAAAATAAATCCTGTTTTTGCTATCGCAAAAACAAAAGCGGAAGACAATATAAACATCATATCGCTATTGAATTCCGCCTATAAAAAAATAAGAATGAACGATAAGATGAAACACCTAAGGCGGTGCTTCCGTATCGCTGCGCACGGATATAAGGATTTTTATGGCAAAAACAAGCGATGAACAATATTTCTTAAATGAAAAAGCCGTGTGCCAAAGGTACGGATTTCCGGCTTATGTTACAGTAGATATTACCTAATTATCATATCTTTGCGTAAAATGAATTAAGAAGACATGAAGTCAACAACTGAATATATAAACATCTTGCGTGACTATATGGCGAAGAATGCATCCAAATATAGCATTACCCGTATGGGAATATTTGGTTCTGTAGCCAGAGGGGAACAAACAGAAAACAGTGATGTTGATGTTTGTTTAGAGACCTCAAAGCCAAATATGTTCGCATTGGTACATATAAAGGAAGATTTACAATCCCTATTCGGCTGTAATGTCGATATTGTCCGATTGCGGGATCAAATGGATTCACTTTTGAGAAACCGAATTGAAAAGGAAGGCATTTATGTGTGATACAGAATTAGTCCGTTCCTCTTTGACAAAGATACAAACGGCTTTAGATAGATCGCTCGCTTGGTCAGCCCATCTTCCCAATGTTGTTCCGCCAAGTACTGAATGAATCGGTCTTTTTGATCGTCTGCCATACCCTCACTGTATTTTACAGGAGCTCGAAAGAAGGTTTCCCTGCTCAACTACTCCCTCTTCTGTTTGATTGAAAGATATTACAAGAAACCTTATTCCTTTTACAAAAAGACTGAACAGACTCGCCTCTTGGCAGTGACTCTGTTTGGTACTGAAAATAAAATCGCTCTAAATCCTCGTTGCTATACACAAATCTATAAGTTTTTGTTCGCAACGAAGGTACGGATTCTAAATCTCAGCCCTAAATTGAGTGCTTACAGACATGATACTCTTCAATTCGGTATCACCCAAAAAGTCTGTAAGTTAGACAAGAAGAATAGTCTATACATTCAGAGTCCATCATACATTTATGAATTGCAAAGGAGAGAATATCTATTTGGAAGGACAGTATAAATCAACATGCCAAAATCTTCAATTAACGGCATAATAATTTATTTTGCAGATACGCCATATAAACGCTCATATTGTTTTGTTATCATTATCCATCGATAACATCTTTGAGCTATTTCCATCATATTTTCTGCATTTAAAACATAATAAGAATCAGGCATTTTCAATAAATTCACAAGATCTTCTACAGAAGAAAAATAATCCGCCTTATTTTCCGTTGTCTCTCTATTATAAATCACATCATAAGCCAATATCGGTTTATTAAAAAACATTGCTTCCACCAAAGACGGATTGGTACCACCTGCACTATGTCCGTGAATATAATAGCAACAATGGCTTCTAAGAACATTCAACACCTTCACATCATAAATTGGGGAAAGTAAATGGATATTTTCACAATCACCATATTTATCTTTTAGCATCTTTCCATACGAACTTCTTTCCCAATTTCCTATAAAAAACAATTCTTTCCCAGTCCGTTTAAAAGCTTCCAATGTTATATGTACGTTATTTTCCGGCTCTATTCTGCATAACGAAAAAGAATAATCTACATCTTTTAGACCATATTGCTCTAATACTTCATCTTCTATATCAGAAACGTCACACAAAACATGATCACCACCATAAGCAATCAACTCAGCCTGTTTACCATACTCTTCTAATACATAATCTTGAATTCCCTTATTATCGGCCACCACTACATCTGCATATTTCACAGCCATTTTTTCTGAGAACCTCAAGAATCGCCGTGTCCACTTTCCCCATTTATTTCTTCGGTGTTCCAATCCATCAATATTAATTATCAATTTCTTTTTTGAGAACAAACGATAAATGGGTAAAAAGCAACATCCAGAGACACCTAATATCAGAACAACATCACTTCTCCGTGTAGCTTGAATCAAAGACAGAATATCATAAAAGATACTTTGAATGCCATTAGCATCTAAAGGAATATACTTTAACGAAGCACCTTTATACAAACTAAGCCTCTTAGGATAACTTTTACTACTACAATATACCGTATAATTCCCATCCTTAGAAGCATTTTCACCTATCACATTTTCGACTAAGGTTTCAAAACCTCCATAATTAGCAGGTACTCCAACCGTACCAATGATTGTTATATATTTCATGTAAACAACTTATTATACACACATTATCATAGCAAAATCAACCACTATACACTAAAAAAGATAATTTTTTCAACCGCTTCTTAATACGATTATATAGTTTATTAAAAGGAACAATAAGTATTAACATATATGTCAAATAATAAGAAAACCACGGGAAATACTTCTTAATATTTTGCTTATATCCGTATATATCAAAGCATTCTATCCTTGCCACATATTTATTAAAAAGAAGCGTAGGAAGAAAATAGAATAATATATCATTCAATATATGCTTTTTACATTTCATGGAAATATATCCAGATTTATATACAGCATCAATCAAAGACGGATATTCAATAGTAAAAGCTTTGAATTTATTATGCCCACCTCGTTTAGGAATCCTTTGAACATCAAACAAATATTCATCATTAATAATATATTTTCCTAAACAATGTTGCGTCAAGAACAAGGAGGTATGAGGAAATAAAGGATTTAACTTTATTTCTCCTATCTTATCAAATTCATCTTTCCATATGCAGAAGCCATTGCTTGACGAAGACCAATATGACAAGTTATACATAAAAGAATTAAAATCATCATATGCCAACACTCTGTTTTTATTAAGCATTCCATTTGAATAGAATAGTAAAGCTTTATCATTTTGCGACCCTCTAATATCATCAATTATTTTCGTCAAACTCCCTTTTTTGAATTTTGCTTGACTATTATGAAGTTTTAAGAATGTGCCCTTCGCATATGTAAGAACACAATAGGAGTTTAAAAATCCCTCACAATCTGTATGGAAATATTTTAAGTTTTCAAAATCAAATTTATTAACCAACAGTTCTATTTCATGTAGAGGATCATTATCAGAAAGAATAACCTCATAATCAGTTATTGGAACATCTGAATTATCTTGAAAAATACTTGTAAGTGTTAGTTCTAGTTGCTCAATCCTTTTACAGCACGGAATACATATAGATAATAACATAAATAGAATGATTGTTAAATATATTTGATAATTTTTGCCGGAATCCCCCCTATAACACAATTATCAGGAAACTGTCCACGCACAACAGCACCTGCTGCTACAACACTGTTATCGCCGATGATAGTACCATCTAAAATCGTAACTTTTGCTCCAATCCAACAATTCTTGCCAATTTTAACGCCAACACCATTAACACCTTGTAGCCTAATAGGAATATTTGTATTATGATAATTATGATTCTCTGGATGTATACTCACATAATTTCCGAATATAGTATCATCTCCAATCTCTAAAAAGCCCATTCCACTTCCATAATGCCCATGTGTACCTAATCCGACATAATTTCCTACTCGCATTCCCTTTCCAAAATACCGTAAAGAACCTGTTAATTCTATGTGCGTATTATAACCGATAGATACGTTATCGCCGCATATCAGCCCCTCTTGGGAAAGAGCATTTATATAACAATTTCTTCCTACACTGAAATTTTTTCCTACTTTAATCATAGAGGTACACCTCATTACACTTGAAGGATGTATAAAAAGTTTTTTTATTGATCGAAAACGAATAATACCCCAAAGCAAGGATAGTCCTCGTGACAGGAAAAGTAAGATAACATAAGATAATGGAACCCTTGAATCTAATTTAAAATCTTCTCCTTTCACAGTACTAATAAATCTGTTAATTATACGCATCTGTAAAATTCTGTTTTAATAGCAACTTCTGATAAAGAATATTATGCCGATTTATCATATTTTCAATGGAGTAATGATTACAAACAAGCAACTTAGCTTGTTCTCCAAGTTTTTTCTTTAGCTCACTATCACATAAAACACTCAGAATTTTGTTAGCCAAATCTTTATAATCATAGGTTTCATATAAAATACCGTTAACATTCTCCTCTATTAGATCACAGCAAGATGGTATTTTAGAAGCAACCACAGGTAGTTCCACAGCCATCATTTCCATAAGAACCAATGGTAGCCCTTCAGATTCTGAGGGAAACACTCCAACATCTGCAATTGACAGATATTCAACAATATTGGGAATAGAACCAGTAAATGTGATTTTATCATCTAATGATTTTTCATGAACAACAGATTGATATTGTTCTTTAAGTGGGCCATCTCCAATAAATAGTAATAAGGCAGAAGGGTGATACTGTGTCACTATTTCCCACGCCTTGATTAGGGTATCGTGATTCTTTCCTTCACAAATTCGTGCAACATAAACAGCAACATATTTATCTTCACTAATCCCCATACACGATTTCGTAAGATTACGTTTACAAAATTTTTCTTTTGTATCAATTCCATTTACTATCGTCAAATGTTGATTAGAAGTATATAATCTTTTAACAACACGACTTACCGTAGGACCAACAGATATAATTATCGTTTTTAACAATCGACATGCACACCAATCGAAGATAAAACGTATTTTATCTTCGATTGTTCTTTTTTCCAGAAAAAAACCACTAAAATGTATGCTTCTAATATTAACCGGAACAGTTCTCGATAGCAATATACCTATAGATAAAAAGAAATATGAAAATGAGGAATTGTGCGCATGAACAATATCCGGTTTTATCTTTTTCAACAAATCCACTAAATTCGGCAAATAACGAATATAATTAACATGATGATTCCTGTTACTTTCAAAAGGAAGGTAAAAAACAGAGATATATTCAGGTATTTCAAGGTGCAGATCATTCATATCTTTGTGCAAACATATAATATAGATCTTATTCCTCAATTTGGCGAAACTTGACGATAGATGACAAACAACCGACTCTACGCCTCCTCTGTTTAATCCATCAACAAAGTATACGATTTTCATATTTTGAATCTAATGATTTATAATGTAAATAAATGAATATCAATGATGCAACATCAATATACCCTTTAATTAATAATATCAAAGCATAAAAAAACACCGTAAAAAAGAAAAACGAAAGAATCCGTTCTTTAAATATCAAACCAGAAATTCTAACTATACTATATTGATATAATAGAAATAGTATTACTCCAGGAACACCAAAATAGAACAATAACCTAACATACCCAACATCAGAATCACCATAATAACTATCGCCTTTAGTCCAACGCATATCACCAATATAATATGTTTTTTGATTTTGCGGCCATATACTCAAATGATATTCCGTTAATCCATCACTTGATGCAGTCGATAGTTCTCCATTTTCAACTAAATTAATAAAAGCTTCAAAACCAAAATCAATGATATCACCATAATCTTCCTGCAATTTGGGAGATGATGTATAAATGAAAACTAATGCTATACCAAAAACAGTAAGATAGATTATAAATTGTCTGAAAACTAAAAATACCTTATTACACATTTTAGGTATTAATATACAAAAAATCAAATACACTATACTAAACACACAACCAATCATAGCCGTCCTTGCAAAGAAGATACCTACAATGAATATATAAACATATAGCAATATCAACTTAATTAATTGCTGCTTGTTTTTCGCTTTTAACATGAATGGCATTATAGCAATTAAGCCTAATCCATATATAGCTCCAGCTCCAAAGTAGAAACAACCGAGTCCGATCAACCGGACTCCGAAATACATTTTAATAACCCTACTAGTAAGATCTATACCTTGTAAATCAAACAGGAATAAACATATTGGTTGATTGACAAACATTACTATAGCTATAACAGACTGTACAACTAATGTCATCAAAAAATAGCGTGTTATTACATAAAAGCTTATTACCTTGCAAAACCTTTTTGTAATATAGTATGTACAGTAAGAAAGAAGTAATAAATAAATAACTTGAAAAGGAAATATAATAAACGTATTTTCGGTTATCGTATTTACAACACTTGAAAGCACTGTAAACAAAGACATCAAGACAGGATAAAACAAAGTCTTTATATATCTACACTTTACTTTTCTATTAAGTAACAATCCATCTTTAATCATATAAATAAAGAAAAACAAAAAGACTAAAAGCCTTGGATCAAACCCGTAAGCTTTAAATGGAAAGAAATAAACAAAGAAGCAAAATATAATCAGTATATTTTGATACCACCTAACTTTAGGCATAATGAATCGAGTACTATAAGATTTAAATCACAAATCTTTTCCCTCTATTAGAGAAAATTCCACTTAACAAAACAGACAATCCCAATTTGATTCTCGAAGAATTTTTAACAAATAAAGAATAATCCTTCGACAGTATAAAATGCTTTATTCTAACATAAGAATTTTCCATAGACATATACAGCATACATAGTACCAATGTCAGAATTTCAGCTGCATCAATATGCTCCTTTCTTATAAGCGAAGATACCTTTTCAATTATTTCACAGTTCACTACTTCCGGCAACTTTATACCATATGGCACTAAAACATGCTGAACATTTTCTCTTCTCACTATTTTTGATATTAAATCTTGTTCATCACTATATTTTGCGGTTATTTGGTTGTTCGAAATACGATAAAACAATACAACATCTTTGATATTGGCAATAGAGTTAGGATGTGAAAAAATTATATCACTCCAAAACTTATAATCTTCCGCATGTTTATATGAGTCATTGTATTTCAATCCAAACTGCTTAATCGCACTGTTCCTAATAATAGTTGTAGGATGATACAAAGGACAGTTTATCAAAGATAAATAAAGTAAATCTTCATATTTTTGAGGCAAAATAGGAGCCATTCCAGTCAAGCCTCCTATATACTCCATTTGCCCTCCGCATACAAAGCATTCAGGATTTGAATCCATATATTTTACTTGTTTGTAAAGCCTATCATCAAACATTATATCATCAGCATCCATTCTAACGATATATTCACCTTTAGCAAGCGATAATCCTTTATTAAGCGTCTTGATTAGACCAATATTTTTCTCATTCTTATAATACTTTATACGCCTATCAATATTACTATACTCAATTGCGATTTTTGAGGTATCATCCATAGATCCATCATCAATCAACAGCACATCAAAATCTTTAAATGCTTGTCGCATAATGCTATCTAAAGAGTCTCTAAGATAAAGTGCCGCATTATATGCAGGTAGTAAAATTG
Source organism: Parabacteroides sp. KHUB-02 (assembly GCF_056640955.1). Lineage (NCBI taxonomy): Bacteria > Pseudomonadati > Bacteroidota > Bacteroidia > Bacteroidales > Tannerellaceae > Parabacteroides > Parabacteroides sp. KHUB-02. The sequence goes on from NZ_JBWQEV010000002.1 coordinate 369,709, forward strand.
TAACTTTCATTTATTGTTATGTTTGCAGATAAGATTTCGCAATGATGTCTATAACAGAAAAAAATTAGCTCATCAATTCTATATTATCAAACTCACGGAGCCATGTATCATAATAATTTTTACACTTATTATATTTATTATCAACAATTATCACTTTCTTATCCATAAGAATACCTAAAATTAGTCCATGAAGACGCGTTGTATAAATAATTTCATAGTTCGAAAAAAAATTTATTCCCTTATAAATATACCGCTCTCTATTATTTTTTCTATTTAAACCATATATAGGACTCACAAAAACATTTAGAAATTTACATTTTTGCAATCTCTTAGAAACCACCACTTTAAAATACTCAAAATATGAGTACAATAATAAAATATATTTATTATTAGAAAATGTAGGCCAATCTTTTACGTCAAAATCTGATTCCAACTTAAAAGTTATATCATCTATTTCTGAATCAGTGCGAAGCATGAATAATATACAATCATTCCTTACCTTTCTCATCGGCATGGCTTCAACATCAACAAAGAAAGCCATATCAGGCAGTAAATACAGTTTTTTTGCATCTACATAATTAGACAATATATCCATAGACATTTGGTCTCTCAAACAAATATGAATATCCGCATGATTGTTAAATATTTTACAATCTATTGGAAGAATACTTTTATTATTATACCACACCGTTTGTGGAAATATTATTATGCGCTTATCTTTAAATTTCTCTGCAATATATAAACGATGCTCTTGACACTCTCGATACAGATCTCCCCAATTTCCTCCTCCATGAAATAAAATAATTTTGGCATCCTTTATCTTATTTTCATCCCAATTATGAACATTTGCCGAGTAAATACACTTATAATGAATATTTTCAAGAAATCGAAGTTCTCCTTCCCAAATAAGATTATCACCAATATTAGGATGGTTGGGTACATCCAACAATACATAATCAGCATTTATTAAAGGAATCAGCTTTTTCTTTATCAAATCCCTATAACTCAAAATTTTATCACGATTACTCATAAATTTTTATTTTCATATATTCAAACACTCCCAACAATCTTATCTGCACTAATATAATACGCATCCTGTACAACAATCCTCTGTTAGTATGTTTAAACATCGACAAGCACAAGTTAAAACGATTATCTTTCAATTGCCTTTGATAAATTTGACATGCTACAGGTGCTCTATGGCAAATATTTGGGTAACTCATATAATCTCCATACAACTCTTTTAGCAAATAATCATAATTATTCGGAACCGGCAACAACATATTCTCAAATTGCAGCATTTTTAATGGAAACAAATCATTATAGGTAAGCTCAAATGTATTAGAAAATTCAAAATAAGGATGAACCATTATAACATTTTCTAATCCAGAATCTACTAACCCATATTTATAATTATAGTATTCTAAAAAATCCATTTGTTCATTTTTATGGCTTAAAGTTTTTTTCATATAACCATAAGATTTACCAAATATGATATAATTTGCAGTATCTCTATAAATATTATTTTCTATTACATTATCTTTATTTTTAACTATACAATTAACAGGTCTAATATCTATTTTAACAGGAACAAGAACACAAGAACCCTGAGTACGAGAAAATACTTTTTTACTGGCAAAAAAGTTACAAGTATGTTCTACTAATGGCTCGTTATAAAACAGTGCAACATCATTGTGCATTTCACAATACATTGATATTTCTTTAATTAACCTAAGGTAATCCTTTTTTAGCAGAGAAATATCCAGATCATCATCCCATGGAATAAATCCTTTATGACGTACTATACCAATCAAACTACCCCCATCTATCCAATAGGGAATATTATTTTCTTTTGCAATAGTATCTATTATCAATAATAGACGTAGCATTTCTTCGTGTACTTTTTCCAACCCTTCAACAGTATAATACTTCAAACCATCACGATTCACCAAAATATGTTTTTTTTGCTTATCAGATAACATACGCCATCAATTTAATATATTTTTATATTTAACGATACAAATCCTATACAACGCAACAAATAATTCGGGTGCAACAAAAGCCAATGCCATTGTATAAAGATTTACTTTAGAAAAACTGATAAATGATAATAACATCAATATATATAACAAGACAGAATATACAACACTTAAATTATATTCCCTTGAATACCCTTTAACAACTAAAACAGAAGCACCAAATAGATAGCTGATCCCCACTATTGGAACATATAAAACCATAATCTTTAATATCGAAACGGCCCCTAACATTGAAGTATCACTTAATAATAAAATAATATTAGGAGCAAATAAGTAAACAAACAAACAAACAAAAGCACCAAAAAGCAGCACTATCTTAATAGATTTTTTCACTAGCAGCATATTTTTACTCTTAGCTACATTTGGATATATAACTTGTGCTACTAATGAAAATGGAGTTTTTAAAATTGAAACTATCTTAGCACACAAATCGTATATAGCAACCATATCATAAGAAAAAAAAGTTCCTATCACTAAGACATTACCTCTTTCCATGACAATAGCAGATAAACGAGATGTAAAAAAAGGAAGACTTTCTAAAAAATCCTCTTTCATCCTATACTTAGACACCTTCACAAAATATATATCGAACTTTTTTTTAAGGATAATAACCGATAATACTGATGTAAAAAAACCTCCTATTGAATATAATACTGGAATACAAGCATAGTCTTTTTTATCATGTACGAACAAAAAAATTAAAATTAGACATGAACACTTTGCCACAAAAGTGATAATTGTTATAAACTTCATCCTTTCTAGTCCTTGAAACAACCATGTAGGAAAAAACACTTCTTGAATGCAAAGTCCTATAAATCCAAGGAGAATAACAGAGTAATCATATTTCAAGAATATTAATACGAACAACCCACTCACCAAGCATATCGCAAATATCAATAGCTTTTGATATACAATACTTGAATATATTTCTCTAATTTTAAACACATTAGTTCTATTTTCACTTATTTTCCTTGTTGCAGAAACGTTATAACCAAAATTTATTATAATAACTACATACGCAATAATAGCTTGACAAAAAACAACTACCCCATAGTTATCGGCTCCAACAGTCCTTATAACGTATGGATATGAGATCAAGGGAAGTAATAATCCTATGATTTCTAGAATTGACAAATAAGTAAAATTGGCAAATAACGTTTTTGCTGTTTTATTATTTTCCAGTTTTAAGAAAGAAATCATTTTATAGATATTAAGTATATTTACCCAAATCGGAGATATTGCATTTTCCCCGTATATCAATAATCAGTGGAACAACAATTTCTATTACAAAAGTTCGTTAAGTGCTTTTATGAAATAAGCATTATCAATTCTGTTGCGTATAGCCAAGCGAATATACTGTTTGCAAGCAAAGGCTGATTTTGTGCTACAGTCTTTAACAAGAATGTTGCAATGTTTCAAAAGGAGTTGTGTAAGTTCTGTAGCTTTATATTTATCTGTCACCTCGCATAAGAAATAATTAGCCTGTGAGGGTATCACACGCAAGAAAGGTATTGATCGCAAATCTTCATAAAAGCGTTGGCGTTCTGCGATAAACTTTTCACAACCTTTCTTATAGTCGCTCTCATACTTCCCGTAAATCTGCATATAGAACTCGGCAAACGAATTGATATTCCAAATAGAGATATCACTTTTGATCTTCTTGATTAACTCGATGTTACCCGAAGCCAACACGCCTAAACGAAGACCGGGAACACCGTATGACTTGGAAATACTCTTCATCACTACCAGATTCTCATATTGTTCCAATACATCATCACACAACAAAGTATTATTTTCATAACCTACGCTGAAATCGACAAATGATTCGTCAACCACCATACGGATTCTTCTTTGTTGTGCCCATGCTATCAAATCCAACAAATCAGCGTATGGAATGAAATTCCCAGAAGGATTGTCAGGATTTACCAACAGCAAAGTAGAAATAGGCTTATCAGAAAAGAAAGCTCTCAAATCGGAAGCAGAATAAGAGAAATCCCTATTATCCGGCGTAAAGCAAATTAGCTGTTCCTTATCGCAACGATTTGGGTACTCTTCAAACGTCGGATATATGACACCAATCTTTCCCTCTATCTGTTCCATAAGAGACTTGATCAGCTCAGCCGCACCATTCCCAATTACGGCATACTCTTTTTTAATATGAAAATACCTAGCTATCAGTAACGAATTAACACGCATTCCAGAAGGATATTCAGCCAATAACACGTCAAAATTAGCCTTCAACTCATCCTTCAACTTCTGAGGTGGAAAAAACGGATTGACCAAATAACAGAAGTCTAGTAAGTTCGGAAAACGCCAATAACCACCATAGCGCTTTTGATAAAGCGACAAGCGATCTTCTTCTGTGGCAAAAATCGTTTCCGCAATGTCCAAGTCCTGCACATCGTCTATCTCATACCACTTTTCCCCCTGCAAAGGCAAGGCTTTCAATTCACATTTATCCAACAGTGTAATCACCCGAAGCACTTGCTCGTAATACTCATTATTGCCCAGAGCCTTAGTATACGCTTCCAAAAAGGGAACATAATTCGTAGTGGAGAACTCTTTGCTGAACTTGTAGATATTAACCGTTTTGTAATAATAATCTACATCTCCGTATTTAAAGGCTTTCTTAGGAATAAAATTGACAATATTATTCTCCTCATCCAAGCGAACCATTGTTCCGTCCATCCAAGTCTCGTACTTTGCTACCAGCGCTAAATTAGGGTATGGATTATAGACAATCATCGGGAAAAGAGTATCATCGAATATCAAATCTGATTCTATCAATAATGTATCATCTTTTTGCAGCTCTTTCTTTGCCAAGGAAAGCGAATAAATATTGTTCGTCTTATCATAAACTGGATTTTCTATATATTCTATCTTCAATCCTTTATATTTGTGACCAATATAGTTACGTAGAAGATCCCCTTTATATCCGATAACTATTATTACTTTCGACAAATCCAACAGGGAAAGCTGAGTTAATATACGATCTATCAAGGAAGTACCATTAACTTTCACCATACACTTTGTATTATTACGAGTCAATTCCCCGAGGCGTTTTCCCATACCCGCCGCTAAAATAATCGCTTGCATATTAATTAGTTTGTACGTCTATATTTCAATTATCAAAAAGATGTTTCAAGGTCAAGTAAAGAGAGGGAAACTTTAACCTTCCTTTCTCACAGAACCATACTAAGCAGTCTCCCATCACACGACTCTCCGCACTTAACTCATATGTTATTTGTTTATCATACTAAAAAGGATCCGGTTATATTTAGGCATCATATACCTATACTCCTTCTCTTATTCAAATTCTTCCTATTTGAGGCAAGAAGTACAGACCGACAAATCCTCTTGATAGTTATCAGGCCCAACCATGCATTTATCATAAACACGTTTCATTGCTGTTTTTCTTCCCTTTCCTCTTTTGTCATGTAAACACATTGAAAAAACATCAGGATTATGTTCTTTGGGATCACTATCAAAAGGTTCGCCCTGCTCCTCGCACATCTCCTGAATCGCAACATTCGCCTTATCCTTGATCCATTCATACTCGCCATTTATATAGTTACTATATTTACTGGCTCTAAAGTTTAATCCGGTATCGGTTACAATACTCTTTAAAACATTGAATGATGTATGATGATAAATTGATTCCATTCTTTCCTTCCTTTAATTCATTTAACACAAGGTTCTGTATTCCTCATTTGTCCCAAGCATTGGGACTGATAACTCCCATGCCTTGGGAATTACCTGTCTCAACACTTGGGACAAAGAACCACTAGCTCATAAGATCATCAAACCTCATCCGGACTCTCACTGTCACCGCCTCCATCAGCAGGTTTGCCGCCAATCCAGATCGGGGTACTGATACTGCGGGGTACTTTCAGCGTGTAGGAGTTCGAATACTGCGTCGTCACAGTCAGCGTGTACTCACCTTCCGCCAAATCAGCCGGCAGGAGCAACGTGAGCGAAGAAGGGTTGTTGATGGTGATCTGGTCATCCGTCAGTTTCGTGGTGGCACCTTTGGAGTCGGTCAGCGTAACACCTACCGACTCGTGGTCGCCAACCACTTTCAACATCGCCCCACGGACGAAGAAGTTGTGACCCGCAGTGGCGCTGCCGTCTTTCAAGCCCGTCTTACGATCCTCGGTCTCCAGGATGTACATGATGTTAGACTTCTCGCCGAGGATCTCCACCACGGTCTTGGCGATCGCCTCGCGCAGAGCCTTGTCTTGCGTGAAAGAGACGTAGATGGAATTATTCTCCTTGTTCCAAACGCCGCCCTCAACCACGCCTTTCAACTGGGGGACGGCACGGAACAGACCCGTGTTCACGCTATAGCCGTTTAAGATCAAGTCCATTACTATCCGATGGTAGAGGGTCACAGAGTGACGCATCGTCTCCGGGCGTAGACCGGTGTCTTGCTTGTACATCTCCTCCAACACGTCATCCAAAGTTAAACTTCCGGCCGAGGCCAGTAACAAGATCTTGTCCGTCTTGTTGTCGGTGGTCACCGCATTATCGATGAGCCAGCCTTTCAATACTTTCTTCATGGTATTTTGATTTATAGGAAGGACGGAATTGCCCTTCCCGGCTTTCCTTGTCTAGAACCTCTTGTCGAATGCCGATTCCCTCTTCTGCCGATTCCGGGCGATCAGCCAATCGATCAGCAAGTGAAGAACCGTCCATAGAGACAGGTTTAAAAATAATATACAATTGACATTCAAATGATTAGCCAATACAATATTCAATGCGATAAAGAAAACGGACACGCAAATGATCGTCACCATCACCATCCGCACCCGCATACCCGTGCGCAACAACTTATGATGGAAATGGTTCTTGTCCGGCAAGAACGGGTTCTTGTGCTCACGAAGGCGGCGCAGCACCACACGTACCACGTCCAGCAACGGTACCAAGACCGTGGAAAAGGCAATCACCAAATAAGGATCCGAACGCTCCGTAGAGGTACTATTCGATACGCATAAATGAATGATCAGGAAACTGATCACGTAGCCCAACGTCAAACTCCCAGCATCGCCCATGAAGAGCTTATGCCCGCAGTTGGCATTGCCAAAGACATTGTAGCACCAGAAAGGCATGAGGATTCCCAGCGTACAGATAGCGAGCAAGGCATAAACACATTGATCTTGAATGAAAAAGAACACGCTCAAGACCGATAAGGCGATACAGCACAAACCGGAGGCCAGACCATCGATCCCGTCAATCAAGTTGATAGCGTTTGTCACATAAACCACGGCGAAAACCGTGACTGGCACACCCAGCAAGGCCGGGACCGAATAGATCCCGAATAGGCCTCCCAGCGTATCGAGCCAATTGCCGGACAACACCAGCAGGAGGGCCGACACGACTTGTACGATGAACTTGTAGCGGTAACCCACCCCGACCAAGTCATCGCAGACACCCACCAGATAAAGAAGTGTCATGCCCACGAACAAGAAAAGATACTCATGGAGCATCTCGATCGAGAAGCTAGACAGATCCGAGGGCCACAGATAAAGGCGAAAGCCTATCACCAAGGCAAACGACATCAAGACCACGGGAAAAAACGACAGGCCACCCAAGCGGGGAACCGGGGTCGTGTGTACCTTTCGAGAATCCGGGACATCATACAGTCTTTTCTTGTGGGAGATCACCAAGATCCTCGGGATGATCACCATGCCCAAAGACACGGAGATCAGATATCCGGACAGTAATAACAATAATAGAATTTGCACCTCACTCATACGATCTCACTTAATGAAGGCAACCCCTTCACCTCGCCGGCATGCCACGCTTGGTAGTCCTCATGGGAGAGTTGGGATGCTGTTAATAATTTGTAATCTATGTCGTCTCTTCGCAAGATGTGCCTGCGGGCATACGAGCGGAGCGAACGATCCGTAACGGACACCATCACCACCGGGAACGGGTAGCCGAGCAAACGCATTGGCGTAATCTCGCTGTCCGGGAACACATGGCGCAACTGATAGGCCGAGCGCTCAAATGCCACCCAGTAAGGACCCGTGCAATACAGGTGAATCGAGTTTTGGTTCGCACGCTCGCGGTTCATGATATCATTTAAATGCTCGTTCAGCAACCTCACCAAACGAACGCCGGAAGGAAGGGAAGACATGTTTTGAATTATGATTGTTGAATTATGATTTAAACTGTCAACTCTATTAGTGTCTCAGCCATCGATCGTAATCGTCCAGCCGGCGGATCAAGGATAACTTGCTTTTCTTGGGCGAGGACTCACACCGCCACGGGTCCACAACCTCGTGCGCCATCTGCCGGTAGAGACTGCTGTCCGTGCAACCGTAGAGCGTCACCAGCAACAAGGCACGGGATTGCGGAGCCTTTACCAACGGGAGCATGCTTCGCATCGTGGCGAACAAGCGTACGAACTCATCCTCCTCGCCTAACAGCTTGTAGGTAGGTAGGAGCGACGAGTAGACCTTGCAGCGCATCACGTCCGTCTCCGCACGGAGAGAACCGTAGGATCTCAATACCTCACGGGCCAAACGAGTATCCTCCTCAGATACGCTGCCGGAGGCATGGTAACGTCCCAAGGCATCGTGCAAGCCCTCCCGCAGGCGATCGTTGTCCAGATGGGTATAGGCGTGCTTGCCCTTGGTGTTCAGCTCGATCAGCTCATACTCGCCCGGCTTCACCTCCAACAAGGGGACCCACATGCAATCGAGGATACGCGCCATGACATCTTTATGCCCGCCACCCGGCTGGATCACCACCTCCGCCTCCATACCGGTAAAATAACCGGACGTGATACGCACGCGATCACCTTTTAGCAGGCGATCGCTGTCAGGAACGTACACCGGAAGCTCGTTGGAATAAGATTCAGCCACCCAACGTAAATTACCCATCTCGTCATCCGACAGATAAGGGAAATGAGTCATGCCTCCGGAAGAGACCCGGGGAAGGAAATTGTATAGGGGAAGCGTACGCTTCATCTGGAAGATCTCCTCCACGGAGGACCGGATAAACACGTAGTTGAACAGCAGGGGCCGCTTCGTGTTTACCATCTTTCCGTCCACCTTCCTCACCTCCACATAGGAGGGGGCGAAATACTCGAACAACGTCTCCCCACGACGCTCGCGCCGGGAAAGCTCGGCATCCAAGCTTTTAGCGGGGCTGATCCTGTCGCGTCGTGCCACACCCGTAGTAGGAAGCGTGAGCACGTACCAGCGTACAGTCTTCAGGTCATGACGCTTGCCAACCCACGCCGTACCCCTCTCCGAGCGACCGTCTCTCAAAACATTCATCATTATGATTATCTTTTCCTAAGATTATATCAAGATCTCCACTCAAGCCTCACGACAATTCAAAGCCCTACCAAGAGCACCGTATTTACTCCTGATAAACAACACTTTATGTCTTTAAAAATGGCTTTTCTGAAAATCACCATCGCTTGAAATATTAAGCTACTTGGGAAGTAGCTTAAAAGGTTGGAAAATGGTTATTACCCAGTTGTAGAGACGGAGCACGCTCCGTCTCCCACCGTCTGACAGTAATTTAGAATACCATTTTGAGGGGATGAGACGGGGCACGCCCCGTCTCTACAAGAATGTATGTTCGATTTTTAGGAGGGACGTGATGATGTAGGAAATACGAGATCATTTCGTCTCTATTGCCATGTCTATGCACTAGGAATAAGAACGAAGATTTAAGGAGAATCAAGGTCGGAGCACAAACTAATGAACAAACTAAGCCTTATGATTGCTTGTTATTTGTTATTTTTTATTACTTTTGCGCCGTGAAAGAATACGCTACTTCCCAAGTAGCAAGCCTCTTACCCCACTTTGGGTATCGGTTTACACACGCTCTCAAAACAATTCCGGTTCACCTTCGATAAACGTTCCAACGAGAAGCTCTTCAAATAGATCTGTGTTGTCTTAATAGACTTATGCCCCAACAACTCACTGATAACCTCGATCGATACATCTTGTTCCTTCAAGAACGAGGCGAATGAATGACGGATCGTATATGAGGTGACCGGAAGCGTAACGCCTGTCGATCTCGCCAACAACTTCAAGTCATGGTTAAAGCGGGACAAGGTCCTGTTATATTCTTTGTAGGCCGCCTCACCGGTTCTCGTTCCACTCAAAAAAGGAAATAAATAAAGGGATTCCTCTGCCGTACAAGCGGACAGCTCATCCAACAGCCGCAACGCCCCGGAGGGAATCTCCAACTGTATGAGAGATCCGCTCTTTTGTCGGTGATACTGCAATATCCCATCCCGGATATTCTCCCATTTCAAATGCGCAAGATCCACAAACGCTATCCCGCTGAACGCAAACATCAACCGAACGGTCAACTGTACACGCCGCAAGGATTGATCCTCCAATTCAGCGTTAAACATACGCTCCAGCATCTCTTGCGGCAACGCCTTCTTCCGCTTGCTTTCAACGCCCGTGAAGACATCCTTGAACAGGTTGGGTACAAAGGGAGCCTCGTTCGCCTCCACGGCTAAGTTATAAATGTGACGAATCCGACGCATATAGGTAGACACCGTATTCAACGAACGGCCCCCACCCAACAACCATGACTGATAGCACAAGAGCGTATCCCTATTAATATAGGAATAAGGTATCTTCTCCATACCGCAGAAACACTTGAACGAGTTCAAGGCATCTTGATAGCTCTTCGCCGTGGAATAATGCTTTTTTTCACGCAGACGAGCTATGTAGACTAACAGGCCCGTAACAAAATCTTCTTCTTTTTTCATATCTTCTCCTTAATAAAAAGGCCAAAAATACTACCTTTGTCCACTGCTAATTGAGTAAACCCTATTTAGAGTAAAAAACATTACCATGAAGAGATTTTGGAGTATTCCACTTATGCTCATGCTATTCGCATGCCAAACTCCCAAAGAGAGTAGAGAGGAATTATCGCTTGCCGGTTGCTGGGAATTACGATTGGATTCAACAGATGTCACCGAGCAAGTTCAATTACCGGGTACCACGGACACCAACCAAAAAGGATACCCTAACAATGACAAGGAGGAGACAACTCATTTATCTAGGCCCTTCCGCTATCAAGGTAAGGCTTGGTATCAGAAAGAGATCACGATTCCAGAGAATTGGGAAGGCAAGAGCATTTGGTTAATCTTGGAGCGAACAAAACCGACCCAAATATGGGTAGATAGCATATATGTCGGTTCATCCGACCATATTTCCACCCCTCAAGAATACGATCTGTCCACATATCTCCGGGCTGGGAAGCATCACTTGACTATTCTAGTCGATAACGGTTTGAGCGTTCCACCCCAATTATTGGACAATTCACACGCTTATACGGAATCCACGCAGACAAACTGGAACGGTATTATCGGAGACCTGAAATTGGAAGCCCGTCCACAATTCCATATCCGCCGGATACAAGTATATCCACATGCGGATCAAAAAACGGTGGACGTAAAAATAAAGCTTTCAAATCCATTCGAGCAAATGATCGTAGCCGCCGTTCAAATAGAGATGGAGGCTTTCAACACAGGCTTAGAGCACCATATCAAATTCAATAAGAATATCGTAGTTCAACAAGACGAGATCATATTCCAAATACCGATGGGTGATGACGCCTTGGAATGGAGCGAGTTCTCCCCTACCCTGTATCGCTTGACCGCGAACATCCAAGGAGAGAATATCCAAGATAGCCAAAGTACTACTTTCGGATTAAGAGATTTCAAAGCAGAAGGAACACAATTCAACATCAACGGATTGACCACCTTCCTTCGTGGAAAACACGATGCTTGCGTATTTCCGCTTACAGGCCATGTACCGATGGATACCGCAGCATGGAGACGCTATTTCCGCATCGCCAAGGAATACGGTATCAATCATTGCCGTTTCCATTCATGGTGTCCTCCTAAAGCTTGTTTCGAGGCGGCCGATATCGAAGGTTTTTACCTCCAACCGGAACTACCTTTCTGGGGAAAGATGGAAAAGGGCGATACCACTTTGATCCATTTCCTCACCAAAGAAGGATTACAAATACAGGAGGCTTACGGGAATCACGCCTCTTTCGTCATGATGGCGATCGGCAACGAGCTTTCCGGGGATCAAGAAGCGATGGTAGACATGATCGCCCGTTTCCGTAGTGAGGACGGACGGCATTTATACGCATCTGGATCGAATGACTATCTAGGCTTCAACGGCCCTGCGGCGGGTGACGATTACTTCACGACCTGTCGAGTCCCCGGCGCTAACGTATTCAGCAACCATACCCGGGGTTCCTTCTCTTTCGCAGATGCGGAGGATGGCGGTTATATCAACCATACCTATCCAAACTCGGTCATGAATTTCGAATCCGCTATCGAACAATGTTCATTGCCTATCATCGGACATGAGACCGGGCAATTCCAATGTTATCCGAATTATGAGGAAATCAAGAAATATACCGGGGCACTAAAACCTTGGAATCTGGAGATATTCCGCAAACGACTGGGCGAGTCCGGTATGGCCGGACAAGCGGATGATTTCTTCAAGGCTTCCGGTAAATGGATGGCGCAACTTTACCGGGCCGAGATGGAAATGGCGTTCCGTACTCCGGGAATGGCCGGCTTCCAATTATTGGATTTACAGGATTATCCGGGACAGGGCACGGCGTTAGTCGGTATCTTGGACGCTTTTATGGATAATAAGGGCTTGATAACCGCCAAGGAATGGAAAGAGTCTTGCGATGATGTCGTATTACTGGCTCTCCTACCTAAATTCTGTTACTCTGGGAATGAGGCGCTCAAAGGCTCCATCAAGGTAGCGAACTATACACCTACCACTTTAAAAGGGAAACATCTAACTTGGACCTTGACGAATAGTCAAGATCAAGTAATCGCCCAAAACAACATACCGCTGCAAATCAATCAAGGTACGTTGGCCGAGGTAGGCCCATTAAATATCGCTTTACCTGCCATTCAAGAGGCTGAGACCTATACTTTACGGCTGGCGATCGAGGGCACGGATTATCACAATCATTATCCGTTATGGATTTATCCGGAACATAATAACGTGCAAATCCCTACGGATATCAATGTTATTAAGAAATGGGATAAACAGGCCGAGAACTTATTGGCGAACGGGGCGAAAGTATTGTGGTTCCCGGATGCCAAGACTTACAAGAACGTGACGGTAGAAGGATTATTCCAGACAGATTACTGGAATTACCGGATGTTTAAGTCCATCTGCGAATGGGTAAAGAAACCGGTCTCTCCGGGTACCCTCGGATTATTAATGAATCCCTCTCATCCGGTTTTCGCTCATTTCCCGACGGATTTCCATACAAACTGGCAATGGTTCACGATGATAAAGAATAGCCATCCGTTGATACTAGACCAGCTTCCGAATAATTACAGGCCGATCGTACAAGTGATCGATAACGTGGAGCGTAACCATAAATTAGGGATGATCCAAGAATTCAATGTCGGCCCGGGCAAGTTATTAATCTGTATGACAGACTTGGAAACCCAACAAGAATACCCGGAGGCCCGTCAATTATACCATAGCTTATTAAGTTATATGGATTCCTCCGAGTTCTCGCCTCAGATGACATTAACGCCCGCTCAATTGATCGAGTTATTCACGCATCAAGTCGGAGATTCGAAGATTAAGGAATTAGGGAATATCTCGTATGACGAGTAAGCGAGATGACAAATATACGATCTAATCCTGTCTTTTTAATAGATATAAGGCGTATCTTGTAACACAACCTTTTGAGAGAGATTGCCAAGTAGAGGAAAGAGGATAGCTATATATGGCGCTTTTTACTCAAAAAGGCCGCTTTTTATACACGATAGGTCATGAAAGCCTACGCAACTAGTCGTGTTAGGCAACGCCAATAGTCACGTTGGGCATCGAAAGCAGTCATGAATAGGGTTATGAACTGTCATGAATAGGCATCATAACCCTATCATTTCCCCATCGTAACCCTATGAGATAGCCCAAACAACCCATAAGATATGAATTACGATGAACTAATTTCGCTAGAATGAAAGGCTGTTTTTTGACATCTATCTATTTAACAAACGATTACTGATTTTTTCTTGCGTATTTAGGAGCGAGCCGTACTTTGTCCCGGAAAAATCGATTCTCCGGGACTTAACTTTACAATTTGTCAATTTGATTATTCTGTCGAAAGACACCATCTTATTAAGGCATTTAATTCGTCGCATGGAAAGGAGCCTTGAATTCCGGACGGAGCGTACAGGTATCTTCCAATGGGAAATCCCGAGGGGCCTCTTGCGTCACTTCCCCGGTGGCTGCCCATTCAGCCCCTCTTAGTAAGGTTACCTGAAAACCCGTACACTCCATCGAGTAAATCATATTCGGGTCATTGCCGCAATGCCCCAACAGATCGACAAAGACACGCCCCTTCCCCCACTTCACCGTCCACATCAACGGTTCATGGCGTCCACGCTCATAAGCGGTAGCCAATATCTCCACATTCCGTACCGGACCACGCAAGCGGGTATAAATCTCGTCCTTGAAATGTTTCCATCTTATAGGCAGACCTTTCAAAATAGGGTGCTCCGGCGCACGATGCTCTAGGATCGTCTCATGCTGCAAGCCATGATAACCCGCATAACCGGGTGTATAATCGTATACATATTTGCCCTCTTTCCAATACAGGTAAGGACCGTCTTTCTCGTTTCGCCCCTCCCAAGCTCCCATGCCGATTATCTCGTTGTACGCTTTCCAACCGGCCATAGGTACCACGGAGGAATGGATAATCACGACCCCACCACCATCCGCTACATAGTTCTCGAAAGCTTTTTGGACAGGCTCGGGCCAGACTTCACCTCCGTAATTAACAACAACCAAGTTATATTTAGCGAAATCGGGCTTAAAGGTATTTATATCTCCTCCGAAATCCGGGGTAAAGACGAAATCCACCTTAAACATTCCACTGTTCTCTAAGATCTGCTTCATGGCCTCGCAAGCACCTCGCCAATAATGACTGCCATCTTGCCCGGCGATCATCATCGTTTTTATCACCTTTTTCTGGGCGTAAGAGGTTGAGGCTGATAAGGCGCAACAGATAAGCGCTATAAAATAGATATACTTTCTCATGGTTGTTGGGGGTTAAATTTTTCACTCTCGGGGCTCCATTCGATACGGTCGTAGCAACGGGTGGTTCGCAAATTATATCCTCGCTCATCAACCGTAAACTTCCCATCCTTGAAATAATCGATATATAACTCGGAGATCCCGTCATTATTGCGATCCTCCACCGTAAGCGCATATTTATCCGTCACATAGATCTCATCCGATATATATTGGATCTCTTTCGTATAATTATCCACGATCACGTAATAAAACTTAAACAGGTCGAAAGTAGGGTAATGCCCATTATCCCGCCCGAAAAGCATGACCTCTTCCATAGCGGCATCATCATCCATATTCGCTAAAACGGATTGTTGAAACCAAAAGCCGTCTTTTTGCGCTTGCGGAGGAATCCGGTCCCAACCCTCTTGATGGGCTGTCACCCGGAATTGGGCATGGGCGCCCATACAAACGAAAAGTAGGAGAACCCAATAAATCAATCGTCTTATCATGTCTATCATTTTTAATTATTATTCATATTTATAAGGCACAAATGTAATGATATGTCTCTTATTGATTATATTTGTCTTGTATTAAATTCACCTTTAGTCTAAATATATTATGAGCGATCAACCAATAGATTTTACGCAACGTAACATAGCCATCGACATCCTCCGGGCCGTCACGATATGCGTGATGATCTTCGAAAGCGTACATCAAATTAAAAATTTAAACATTAAAACATATCACTATATGAAAAAGATTATCGGACTATTCTTGCTTATATGGGCTATAGGTTCGGCCCAAGTTTCCGCCCAATCAGAGACAAACCGTTTAGATAGTATCATGCCCGTACGAGGCTTGGCCATCGCCGCTCCATCCGCGCAGAAGTTGGATCTATTCTTGAAGTTTGTCCAAGAGGAACTGGCTCCCAGTCATTTCAACTTGTTGATTCTACGGGTAGACTGGAATTATGCCTATGAGTCCCATCCAGAACTGAGGGATCCGACCCCACTCACACGAGAGGATGTGAAAAAGATCGTAAAGGTTTGCCGGGATAACGGAATACGTATCGCTCCCCAGATCAATCTCTTGGGGCATCAATCATGGGCTGAGACTACCTACGCTTTATTACGTGAGTATCCGGAGTTCGACGAGACGCCACACGTGGATACCAAGAACTATACGGGTTGGCCCAACTCAGACGGGCTTTATTGTAAAAGTTACTGCCCGCTTCATCCGGAAGTACATAAAATCGTATTCGCTTTAGTAGACGAGTTGACGGATGTTTTCGAGACTCAATTATTCCATGCTGGGATGGACGAGATCTTTTATATCGGACATGATAGTTGCGTCCGTTGCGGCGGACATGACAAAGCTGAGTTATATGCCGGTGAGGTCACTAAAATACAAAACCACTTAGCCTCACAAGGCAAACGATTGATGATATGGGGAGACCGCCTGATCGATGGCAAGACTACAGGGATCGGCGCTTGGGAAGCCAGCATGAACAATACCTACCGTGCGATCGACTTGATCCCGAAAGATGTTTTTATCTGCGACTGGCATTATGAGCGTGCCGAGCAAACCGCTGTTTACTTTGCCATGAAAGGCTTCGACGTTGCTACATGCCCTTGGCGTAAACCTCAGATAGCGCTTCAACAGGTAGATGATATGATCCATTTCCGCCAGCATTCAAATCCGGAAATGTCTCGCCATTTCCAAGGAATTATCGAGACAGTCTGGTCCGGTGCAGACAGTTTCCTCGAGGCCTATTATAACCCGACTACCTATAAGCAAGAGGTCTCGGACGCTGTCACGGTCAAGAAACTGATTGAGAAATATAAGGCCTTGGAGAATCGGTGAATGTAATTTAGGTCATAATTCCTGTAATCCATCTACAAAAGTTTCTCTGGATTTCATCGATCTTTGCCGTTGCAATCGAAAAGGGATAAACAAACCAAGAAGTAGAACTTATTAAAATAGCAATTATGACACTAAACGAATTCTTAAAGTACGTAGAAACAGGAAAGCCTCTTAAAGGAGACGAGGTCCATCAGTTTATGAACGAGATGAGCGATGAGGCCAGACGCATGACATTCGAGTTAAACGGCTCATATCACGATCCCGAGGAAATCCGTGAGCTGTTATCCCGCTTGTTTAATAAGCCGGTCGATCCGTCTTTTCGTGTATTCCCCCCGTTCTATACGGATTTTGGGAAGAATATCACGGTAGGCAAGAACGTTTTCATCAATGCTTGCTGTCATTTTCAAGATCATGGCGGGGTGACACTGGACGACGGTTGCCAGATCGGGCATAACGTGGTCTTTGCCACCCTCAACCACGGCTTCGCCCCCGAAGACCGGAGCACTACCTACCCTGCCCCGATCGTTCTGAAAAAGAATGTCTGGGTAGGCTCGAACGCAACGATCCTCTCCGGCGTAACCATTGGCGAGAACGCTATAGTCGGAGCCGGCTCGGTAGTTACTAAAGATGTACCGGACAATGCCATCGTGGGAGGTGTTCCCGCCAAGGTCATAAAATACATCCAATAACCCGTAACACCGATTACGACATCTGGGATTTCCGATATTCATTCGGGGTACACCCCACGGTCTTCTTGAATATGCGGCTGAAGTGCTGGGAGTATTGGAATCCTAGGTCGTAAGCGATTTGGCTGACGGTCTTGTTTGTCCCTAATATCCATTCTTTCGCTAAGGAAATAATCCGGTCTTGTATATTTTCTTGGGCAGTTTTCCCTGTCTCTTTCTTGATCAGATCACCGAAATAGTTCGGGGACAAACAAATCTTCTCGGCGAAATACCGTACAGTAGGTAGCCCCTCCTGTCTTAACAGATCGCTTTGCAGGTATTCATCCAGTAATCGTTCGAACCTCACCAACACATCCTTATTCGTCTCCGCACGGGTCGTAAACTGACGGTCATAAAAACGCAGGCAATAATCGAGCAGCAACTCGATATTCATCGCAATCAGCCGTTTGCTATGCTTGTCGATGGAGTGCTCCAACTCGATCTGGATTTTCCTCAGGCAATCCACGAAGATCCCCTTCTCTTCCTCAGAGAGATGTAACGCCTCGTTTGATTCATAGGAGAAGAAAGAATAACGCTTGATGTCCCGTCCCAAAGCCGTACCACGGATCAAGTCCGGATGGAAAAGCAACCCATGCGCCAAAGGCCGGGTCCCATCCTTAAGCTCAATACCCGTCACCTGCCCGGGAGCGAATCCTATTACGGTTCCTTCTTGATAATCATAATATTGCCTCCCATACCGAATATCCCCGCATTTCGTATCTTTCAGGAAAAGTCCGTATATACCATAATTAACCCGGAAATTAGTAGGCCATGTCTCGGACTTGGATAAATCTACCACGCTCACCAATGGGTGCAACGTCTCCAAGCCAAACATCTTGTTGTATTGATCAACGGTATCGATCTTTATTAGATTCTCCATAAGGCTATCTGTTTTATTGGTCTCAAAGATAAACATTCCCAATATAACAACCTCATGCCATCAGGCAAAATCCATCGAACCGGATGATATCGTACTAAAATATGTATTAAAGGAAAATTTAAAAAGAGGAAGGAGAAATAAAAAGCGGTCTGGACGGGACTCGAACCCGCGACCCCATGCGTGACAGGCATGTATTCTAACCAGCTGAACTACCAGACCAAAATGTTATTCTTTATCGCTATTCCGTTGAATTGCGGTGCAAAGATAGGTGCTTTTTTTGAATTCGCAATAGTTTAGGATGAAAAAATTAGAACAAATCGATAAATTTCATACTTTTGTCCCCCATATATAATTAACACTAGCATGAAAAATACTCCTGTAGACTATCAGACAGCCAGACGGATTATCGATGGCTTTGGACTTCCCGATTTTGGGAAAGCGACTATCCGGGAGGTAGTTGCCATATCCACGCAATTGGAACAAGAAACGGGAACCGAGTTCATCCATATGGAAATGGGCGTACCGGGCTTGAAAGCCGCTCAAGTAGGCGTAGACGCTGAGATCGAAGCCCTTCGTAACGGTATAGCGTCTATCTACCCGAACATCAACGGAACTCCCGAAGTGAAAAAGCAAGCTTCCCGCTTTATCAAGGCGTTTATAAATATAGATATAGACCCGGAGTGTTGCGTACCCGTAACCGGTTCCATGCAGGGCACATACGCCTCTTTCCTTACGGCCGGACAATGTACGCCGGGAAAAGACACCATCTTGTTTATCGACCCCGGATTCCCCGTGCAGAAACAGCAAATAGCCGTTATGGGCTATAAATATGAGTCGTTCGACGTATACGAATACCGTGGCGAGCGATTGCGTGAGGCCTTGGAAACGCATCTTTCCAAAGGCAATATTGCCGCGATGATCTATTCCAACCCGAACAATCCGGCTTGGTTCTGCCTCACCGACGAGGAGTTGAAGATCATCGGCGAGATGGCCAATAAATACGACGTGATTGTCATAGAGGACCTCGCCTATTTCGCCATGGATTTCCGCAAGGACCTCGGATGTCCTTTCGAGCCTCCTTACCAAGCGAGCGTAGCCCGTTATACCGATAATTATATCATGCAGATATCCGGTTCCAAAGCGTTCAGCTATGCCGGACAGCGTATCGGCGTGACAGCGATCTCCAATAAACTTTACCATCGCTCCTATCCGGGATTGACTCAGCGTTATGGAGGCGGTACGTTCGGTACGGTATATATCCACCGTGTCTTATACGCCCTATCTTCCGGAACCAGCCACTCGGCCCAATTCGCCTTAGCCGCCATGTTCAAGGCCGCCGCAGACGGTACGTTCGACTTTGTCTCGCAAGTGAAAGAATACGGACGTCGAGCGGAGAAACTAAAGAAGATTTTTACGGATCATGGTTTCACAATCGTTTATGATCACGATCTGGACCAACCGATAGCCGACGGTTTCTATTTCACGATCGGTTACCCGGGAATGACCGGCGGACAATTGATGGAAGAGCTGGTTTATTACGGAGTAAGCGCCATATCATTAAGCACCACAGGCAGTAACCAACAAGGACTACGGGCTTGTACCTCTTTCATAAAAGATCACCAATATGATTTGCTGGACGAAAGACTGAGATTATTCGAGGAAAATCATCAAGCATAAATTAACAATAAGCCCGGTCGGTTCACGTTTATTAACTTGAATCCCGGGCTTTTCATTTGCTTCTTATTAAAAAACGCCTTATATTGTCGGTGAATTAGTAACAACCTAACATTCACGATCATGGCATCTTATAAAAATATATTTAAAATAACACATAACGATGTCCTTCCTATTCAAGGAAGTATTCTGATTGCCGAGCCTTTTTTACAAGATGCCTATTTCCAACGTTCCGTCGTATTATTAATAGAGCATACGGAACACGGATCGATGGGATTTGTCTTGAATAAAAAAACGGATCTTATCGTAAACTCTTTTTTCAAGGAGTTTGCCGAATTTCCGGAGATACCGATTTATCTGGGGGGGCCGGTCAGCCCCAACCGTTTGTTCTTTATTCATTCCTTAGGGGATAATATCATTCCGGACGCATTAAAGATCAATGATTATTTATATTTCGACGGGGATTTCAACGCATTGAAACGATACATCCTCAACGGGCACCCAATCGATGGGAAAGTGAAGTTTTTCTTGGGATACTCCGGATGGACCGAAGGGCAATTAAACCATGAAATCAAACGGAACTCGTGGGCCGTAAGCCATATCACCACCGATAATATCCTGTCTGCCGATGGGGAGGGCTATTGGAAAGATTCCGTAGAATTATTAGGCAATGATTATAAAACTTGGACAAAATATCCGAAGGACCCGTATTTAAATTAACTGCATTATGCAGACATCGGAATAACCATCCGGTGTCCTGATCCAGTCCTTAAGCGTCCCCGCCTCGACAAATCCCAGACGGGTAAATAATTTCTTGCTAGGCTCGTTCGCCACGGGAATATGCACATAAAGTTGATGAAGCTTCAAAAACGTATAAGCGTATTCCATCAATAGTCTTAACGCTTCCGTAGCGAAGCCACGTCCTTGATACTTACGATCCAGCATAATACCGCAAGCCGCCCGGTTCGGATGCGGCTCAAAATCGAATAAGTCCACGATCCCCACGGAAGTCCCCGTATCGCAATCCTCGATCATGAAGCGAAGTTGGCGAGACTCATAGATACTCCGGTCGCTACCCGCTATATATTCCTTCAATATATAACGGGAATAGGGAGCCAAGGTATTCCCTACTTCCCATAACTCCGGATCATTCTCCCAACGATACAACAACTCCAGATCCTCTGGTTCCAATGCCCTCAAACGGACTCTATCATTCGACAATAACATATTTACCCAAGGATTACTTAAACAAGCCGACCACTCTTCTTCGTATATATATGGTAAACCGCTTTCTTGTTCACGAGCTTGTCCATAAACAAGAGCATCTGCTCGTAACGGGCATCGGGGAAGCAGAAAGCGTAGTCCGTAAAGCCTTTCATCTGGTTCTTGCGACAGATAGCATCCATCACACGCTCCACGTCCAAATCCCAGAGATTCACGAATTCCAGATCCGGCATAGCTTTCAGGCAAACGGCCTTTACCTCCTCAAAATGATCCTCCCTACACAAGATCAAAAGGCGGCGATGCTTAACCGCTTTAGCCTTCTTGCGTAGAGGGGCTGAAATCGTCGCCCAGCAAGCTTTCAGCAGGACAGCCAACCGGATCAGTATCCGCATCAACCAACCGGACCCCGGATAATATTTCTTATAGAAAATCAACATGGCGCCGTAAAAAGCCCTTATGTACCTCAAGTCACCATGCTTCGTACTCTCCCCCTTATAATGCAGGATCCGTTCCGGCACGTACAAGTTCTTATAGCCTCCCAACACGATCCGATAAGACAAATCGATATCCTCCCCATACATGAAGAACGACTCATCCAACAAGCCAACCTTATCCAACGCCTCATGACGAAGCAACATGAACGCACCCGCCAGCACCTCCACCTTATGCGTCTGCTCTTTATCCAGATACGGAAGGCTATAACGTGCGAATGCCGGAGAGTTAGGAAACAGCTTTGAAAGGCCGAATATCTTGCAGAACGACACCCAAGGCGAAGGGAAAGCCCGTTTGCTCTCCGGCAAGAATACCCCATGCCCATTCAACATCTTCACACCGATAGCTCCGATCTCCGGGTCCTCATCCATCTGGAAGCACAGGCTGCGGAGGCTCTCCTCTCCCACCACGGTATCGGGATTCAGCAATAACACGTATTCACCGGTGCACTGACGGATCGCCTGATTATTGGCCTTGGCGAAACCGGGATTATCTTTATTCTCAATGAAAACCACCTCCGGGAACTTAGGCCGGAGATATTCGACAGATCCATCCGTCGAGTTATTATCCACCACGAACACCTCGGCGTCCATCCCCGTTACGGCGGCACGGACAGAATAGAGGCATTGCTCCAGAAAATACTTCACGTTATAGTTAACGATGATAACGGACAACTTGGTTTCTTCGTAGGTCATTCCGGATATTAATTATGAGTTATGATTTATGAATTAGAAGAGGTGAGATTGAACTCGGTACGATTGATAATGGATCGTCCTAAGGTGATCTCGTCGGCATACTCGATCTCGTCACCGATAGATACGCCACGTGCGATGACACTGATCCTCACATCGTAACCGGATAGCTTCCGGTAAATAAAAAAGTTAGTCGTATCGCCTTCCATGGTAGTGCTCAACGCCAAGATGATCTCTTTCACCTCACCTTCGGCCACACGTCGCACCAGACTGTCGATACGCAAGTCGCCCGGTCCGATACCATCCATCGGCGAGATGATCCCGCCCAACACATGGTATACGCCACGGAATTGCCCGGTATTCTCTATCGCCATCACCTCCTTGATATTCTCTACCACGCAAACCAAGGAATGGTCACGACCGGGGTTGGCGCAAATAGAGCAAACCTCATCATCACATATATTATGGCAGACCTTGCAGTACTTCACGTCTCGACGGAGGGCGACCAAGGCCGCAGCGAAGTTTTCCGTATAGCCGACGTCCCGGCGCAACATATAAAGCGCTAGCCGGAGCGCTGTCTTCCTCCCCACCCCCGGCAAGGAAGCCAATTCATTCACGGCATTTTCCAACAAGGCTGAAGGATATCTTTGATTCATCTACTTTCTGTATTTGACTACAAAAATAGAAAGAATTTACGAATTAACGATAAACCTCAAATTATTTACTCGGCTTCTCCCCCATCCCATTCAAGTCGCACATCTCTTGCTTGATATGTACAACTATAACTGCTCTAGGTATAATTGTTCATGTCCTCAAGTAATAAACATTCTTTTTGCCATATACAAACATACTTACTACTTGATCTATTTCCAAATGATCGCCGTGGGATGTACAGACCACGACGTGATTTGTATATTCCACGACTTGGTCTGTACAGATCACGCCGTGGTTTGTAGAATTATACAGCATGCGAACAAGAATTCATACGCTACTGGGCAAGAATTCATATAGATAATTTGGGTACGGTTGCCCTAACTATTCTAAAGAATCCTTGCATGTCTCAGCCAGAAAACATAAATTTGTCACCCAACACCCGTTTGGTGGAGCTATTACGAACTTATAATCTAACATTTTAATATCGTGAAACCAGAAAATGAAGAAAAGGTAACCGGGCTGCCAGAAAACGCCTACCGAGAATTAAAAGAAGGGGAAAGCTACAAGCCTCTTATGTCTCCCAACAAACACTATCCGGAGGTTACGCCTTGGTCCGTCCTTTGGGGATTGGTCATGGCAGTGATATTCAGTGCGGCGGCCGCTTATCTGGGCCTGAAGGTCGGTCAGGTATTCGAGGCCGCCATCCCGATCGCTATCATCGCCGTAGGGTTGTCCAGCGGATTCAAGCGGAAGAACGCCTTGGGAGAGAACGTCATCATCCAGTCTATCGGGGCCAGTAGCGGCGTGATCGTGGCGGGGGCCATTTTCACCTTGCCCGCCCTTTATATCCTGCAAGACAAATATCCGGAGATCACGGTCAATTTCTTCGAGGTTTTCATGAGTTCCTTGTTAGGAGGTATCATCGGGATCTTGCTATTAATCCCGTTCCGTAAATATTTCGTATCCGACATGCACGGTAAGTATCCCTTCCCGGAAGCTACGGCTACCACGCAAGTACTCGTCTCCGGCGAGAAAGGCGGAAGCCAAGCGAAACCCTTGATCTTCGCCGGATTAATCGGTGGTTTGTACGACTTCATCATCGCTACCTTCGGTTGGTGGGGCGAGACGATCAGTACCCGTATCGTCGGAGCCGGTGAGATGCTGGCAGAGAAGGCCAAGATCGTATTGAAAGTCAATACGGGCGCTGCCGTACTAGGTCTGGGTTACATCATCGGATTAAAATACTCCTTGATCATCTGCGCCGGTTCATTCTTGGTATGGTTGGTGATCATCCCCGCCATGTCCGCCATTTTCAGCGCCGACGTACTTACGTTCGGCAATGACGCTATCACGGCGACCGTCGGAAGCATGAGCGCCGAGCAAATCTTCACCACCTACGCCCGCCACATCGGTATCGGAGGTATCGCTACCGCTGGGGTGATCGGCATCATCAACTCTTGGGGAATCATCAAGGGAGCCGTAGGCTTGGCGGCGAACGAGTTGAAAGGAAAAGGAGACGCTGTGGAGAGTAATACTATACGTACGCAAAAGGATTTGTCGATGAAGGTGATAACGATCGGTATCATCGTATCGCTGATCGTCACCTTCCTGTTCTTCCAGTTCGGCGTACTTCATAATTGGTTCCATGCCGCCATCGGCTTATTGTTGGTCGGGGTGATCGCCTTCCTTTTTACGACCGTAGCGGCAAACGCTATCGCTATCGTAGGGACGAACCCGGTATCGGGCATGACGCTCATGACGTTGATCCTCGCCTCCATCATCTTGGTCGCCGTAGGGTTGAAAGGGCCGGCCGGCATGGTATCCGCCCTGATTATCGGAGGCGTGGTTTGTACGGCGCTTTCCATGGCGGGAGGTTTCATTACCGACTTGAAAATTGGCTACTGGCTGGGTAGTACGCCCGCCAAGCAAGAGACTTGGAAATTCCTAGGCACGCTAGTTTCTGCCGCTACGGTAGGAGGCGTGATCTTGATATTGAACCAGACGTACGGTTTCACGACCGGACAATTGGCCGCTCCGCAAGCGAACGCTATGGCCGCCGTTATCGAGCCGTTGATGAGTGGTTCGGGAGCACCTTGGGCTTTATACGCGATCGGAGCCGCCCTCGCCGTCGTATTGAACTTCTGCAAGATACCGGCGTTGGCATTCGCCTTGGGTATGTTTATCCCTTTGGACTTGAATACGCCGCTTTTGATCGGTGGAGCGATCAGTTGGTACGTAGGAAGCCGTAGCAAAGACCAAAGCTTGAACTCAGCCCGCTTGGAGAAAGGTACGTTACTGGCTTCCGGCTTTATCGCCGGCGGCGCCTTGATGGGCGTGGTCAGCGCAGCCTTACGTTTCGGCGGAATCAACTTGATGAACGAGGAATGGGCATCTAGCAATGCCGCCGAGATACTGGCGGTTGTCATGTACCTTGTCATGATCGCTTACCTCACATTTAATTCCCTGAACGCGAAAAAAGAATAGAATAAAGGAATAAGGATATGGAAGCACCTGTAATCAATGTGGGAATCATGACCCACAAAGCGGTCTCATTTGTTTTTAACGAAGAGTATGTACATACGGAAACCGGCACGTTCACCATAGGCGAGCAACGTGCCCTCTGGGTAAACGGCAAGATCGTGTACAATGGGAAGCTTTATCAGGAGCTATTCTTCGAGCCGACCAGCCCGCAATCCTCTTTCGATTTGAAGGCGGTCACGATTGGCGTGGATTTTCATTGGCAACGACAGGAGGATCAACGCTTCAAGGGAGCGTTGAACCTCGTGGCGACCGATAAAGGAATCGTCACGATCAACCAAGTGGACGTGGAGGAATACCTTACCAGCGTAATCTCCTCGGAGATGAGCGCCAACGCCTCCAAAGAGTTGCTGAAAGCCCATGCCGTGATCTCGCGAAGCTGGCTCTTGGCACAGGTCGAGAAGAATTTCAACTTGAACGGATCGGTTACGCCCTATAAAAGTTGTTACCGCGACAACGAGACCTTGATCCGCTGGTACGACCGGGAGGACCATGATTTGTTCGATGTCTGCGCCGACGATCATTGCCAGCGTTACCAAGGTATTACCCGGGCATCGAACCCGATAGTCAGGGAGGTGATCAAAGAGACACGTGGAGAGGTATTGATGGATAACGATACGATCTGCGACGCCCGCTTCTCGAAATGCTGCGGAGGCGTGACCGAGAAATTCGAGAATTGCTGGGAACCGGTTCCCCACTCCTATCTTACCGCATTGAGGGACGGCGAGACTCCCGCCTATCCCGACTTGACGGACGAGCGGGAAGCGGAACAATGGATACGTACCTCACCCGAAGCCTTCTGTAATACGACGGACAAGGAGATCCTTAGCCAAGTGCTAAACAACTACGATCAAGAGACCACGGATTTCTACCGTTGGAAAGTAGAATACACGCAAGAGGAACTATCGGGGTTGATCCACCGGAAAACGGGTATGGATTTCGGGCCGATCATCGATCTTGTACCGTTGGAAAGAGGTTCGTCCGGACGTATCACGAAACTCAAGATCGTAGGGGTACGCCGTTCGTTCACCATCGGCAAAGAGCTTGAGATACGCCGGACATTATCCGAGACGCATCTATACAGCTCGGCCTTTGTTGTCGATAAGAAGGATATCCGCCTCGATATCCCCTCCCGCTTCATCTTGACGGGAGCCGGATGGGGACATGGCGTGGGGCTTTGCCAGATCGGAGCCGCCGTGATGGGAACCAAAGGATATTCGTACCGGAAAATCCTCACGCATTATTTCCCCGGAGCCTCTATTGAGAAAAGGTATTAAACAAGGGTGTCCAGATTTTGGACACCCTTGTCCAATTATTGGACACTCATAAACAATCGTACGCTACTCACCCCTCTGTTTTTCAACCACATAAACACAATGGCACGGTATTTGATTTTATCTTACCGGAAAATAATACAATAACAATATGAAAAACATCGGGATCGCAATTCGCTCCCTTTTTAAGAGAGGGCAACACAATGTAATGAAGATTATCTCCTTGGGTATAGGACTGACCATCGGCTTGGTGCTGATCGCTAAAGTCCACTTCGAGAACACCTACGATAACTTCTATCCGGAGGGAGACCGGATCTATCGAGTATATGAGAAATTTTTCATGAACGGGGAAGTGGGCGACCACGGGCAAACGCCCGCCGGAGTAATCCCCCTCTTGAAACAAGAGACACCGGAGATCGAGGCCGCCACACGCTATACGTACTTCCGGGGAAACTCCCCTTTTACGATGTCCGACAACAAGCATCGGCTCAAAGCGACCTTCATCCTAGCGGACAGTTGTCTTTTCGACGTATTGCCCCGCCCCATGCTCATCGGAGACCCTAAGCAAGTTCTCTCCCAACCCATGTACGTGCTCGTATCCGACGAGATCGCCGAACGTATCGGCGGTAACGTGATGGGAAAACGCTTCGAGATTGACGACGCGCCGGGACAAGCCCTCACGATAGGCGGCGTATTCAAGAAACTACCGGACAACACCGAACAGAGTTATGACATTATCGTATCCCTTTCTTCCATCAGCAAGTTCATGTGGGACGGAACCCATATGTTAACCGGAAACGACCGCTACCAAAGTTATGTCAAGGTATCGCCGGGTACGACAGAGGCCCAGTTGGAAGCGGGAATGAGACAGATGATCGACAAGCATTTCCCCGTAAACGACCTTAAGAAAGCCGGCGTGGAACTGACCTTCACCTTCCACAAACTACTCAACGTACATATGGAGGACGATATGGCCAAACGTATGGCCTTGATCCTCTCGTTCATCGCCTTCGTATTGATCTTCACCGCCGTAATGAACTATATATTGATCGTGATCTCCTCCATCGTGAACCGCACGAAAGAGATGGCCGTACGCAAATGTTACGGGGCGAGCGGTAAGGATATCCAAGGTATGGCGTTGTCCGAGGTAGGGACCCACGTCACCGTCGCACTAGTGCTGGTCGTACTTTTGATCCTAGGATTTCAAGGAATTATAAAGGAGCTGATCGGCACGGGAGTCCGATCGTTATTCCTATCCACGGGTATGTGGGCGATATGCCTCACGGTCATAGTCGTACTTATCTCTACGGGCATAGCTACCGGCTGGTTCTTAGGACGCATTCCTGTAGCGGCTGTTTTCCGGAGTATTCGTGAAGCACGCCGCCTTTGGAAACTGGGACTCTTGTTCTTCCAGTTCACGGCAATCAGCTTCCTCGCCTCCTTATTGCTAGTGGTAGGCAAGCAATACGACCATATGGTGAATGATCATCCGGGATACAATCCTGAGAACCTCGCCTATGTGTATATCGGCGCCGTAGACTCCACGGGGCGTGCCAAACTGATCGAGGAAACCCAGAGATTGCCCGAGGTAGACGCCATCACGACTTGCTATAACCTTCCTTTCTGGGGAGCCTCGGGCAATAACGTCTATCTTCCGGGAGACGACCGGGAACTATTCAACATCGCCGACCTCTACGACGTAGGAAACGATTACCTGAACGTATTGGAAATCCCGATCGTAGAAGGACAATACTTCACAGAGAATACCACCTCCTCGCAAGAGATACTGGTGAGCCGCAATTTCATTGAATACAT
Organism: Parabacteroides sp. KHUB-02; assembly: GCF_056640955.1. Lineage (NCBI taxonomy): Bacteria > Pseudomonadati > Bacteroidota > Bacteroidia > Bacteroidales > Tannerellaceae > Parabacteroides > Parabacteroides sp. KHUB-02. Next base: position 398,640 of record NZ_JBWQEV010000002.1, read on the forward strand.
GAAACCTTTCGCAGACTGGAAGGATGGAGCCGTGGGCAAGACGGTACAAATAACCGGACACGATACCAAGTCCGAGTCGATGCCTCTCTTCACGATCCGGGGCGTGTTCGAGGATTTCCGCCTAGGCTCCATAGCGGGAGAAGATCCGCGAGCCAAGATCATGTTCTATACGAAAGGGGCGGCCCAACATATGGTCATTCGGTACCATAGCCTTTCTTCCGAGGCCCTACGCAAGACGCAGGATCTAATGGGGCAACTCATCCCGGATAAAGAACTCAACGTGATCTCCTTCAAGAGCGAGATGCTGGAAGGATACACCTCCTCCCGGAAATTCCGTGACTCCGTCATGATCGGTGGTATCGTCACCTTGCTGATCGTCTTCATCGGATTGATCGGATACACGAACGACGAGGTGAACCGTCGCCGGAAAGAAATGGCGATCCGCAAGATTAACGGAGCCACGGTAAAAGACATACTCCATATCTTCTTGAAAGATATCATCACCATGGCATTGCCGGCCATCTTACTTGGTTGCGGTATCGCTTTCTATATCTCCCAGAAATGGCAAGAGCAATTCTCGGAAAAGATCCAGCTATCCTGGTATCTATTCGTGGGAGGAGGCGTATTGGTACTCACCGTCATACTGGCGGTTTCCGGATATAACGTATTCCGTACCACCCACGACAATCCCGTAAACAACCTCAAGTCCGAATAAATCAAAAGGGCCGCATCTTATCCGGATGACGGCCCTTTGACTTAATGTTTACCTATTTCCCGGTTATGATGAACAACCGGTTCGCTTTCACTCTCACGAGCTATTACTATGACGCAAAGGTAGGCCGAAGGTTTAAAACGACCAAAAAGAATTCGACGAATCGGGCGTTTTCCTCGGTGAATCTCGTTATTTTTCCTACTTTTGTCCCTATTAATACATACAACCATGGGACTGAAAAAACAATTCGTATCGGCGATTTTGCTAGGCAGCACGCTAACCGCTCCCCTATTCGCGCAAGATATCGCCACCCCGTCTAGCTCGATAGACACTTTAGCCATTTTCTCATTCAACGATTTCCATGGGGCTTTCGCCTCCGACGGGATCACGCCGGGAGCCGCCCGGTTGGTACAAATGACACAAAACGAGAAGCAACGCTATCCGCATTCCATCGTTGTCTCAGGCGGAGATAATTTCAGCGGAAGCTATTTCTCCAAGATCACGAAAGGCGAGCCTATCAAAGAGATGTACGAGGCGATGGACGTGGAGATGTCCGCCATCGGTAACCACGAGTTCGACTGGGGGCTTCCTTATCTAGTGGACACCGCCGCTTTGAATATCCCCCATGTGGCCGCCAATATCACCGAAGAGAAGAGATATACTCACCCCGACTGGTTGAGTCCCTACCGTATCGTAGAGCGTAAGTTGAAAGATGGCTCCTCCCTGCGCATAGCCTTCATCGGACTGACCACGACGGACACCTACGTCAAGACCAAGCCGGAGAACCTGAAAGGGCTTCAGTTCACGCATCCGCTGGGAGCGGCCTGCATACAAACCGTCTACCAGTTAAAGAAAGAGGGCCAGATCGATATGATTATCCTCTTGATGCACATCGGCACGGATATGAAAATGCCTTACCGCATCACCGAGGAGAACGCCCAAGGACTGCCGTTCATCGATAAGGTAGACGCCATCATATCCGCCCACTCGCATGAGCTGGTGCTCGATAAAATCAATAACATCCCCATCATCCAAGCCGGCGTAAACGGTACCCATATCGGGAAACTGCTGTTCCAAATACAAGATTTCAACGGACACCGGGATATCTCTTTCATCCAAGGGGATACCGTGCGTGTAGCCTGCGAGGAGAACCCGGAGATGCGAGAGGCCGTGGAGAAGATCATGGATAAATATCGGCTGAACGAGAAACTTGCCACGGCAAAAGAGGCCTTGATCCACGACCGTACCATCAATAAGTTCGACTATACGCCTATCGGGGCGTTGGTCACGGCCGCTTACGCCAAGCGTTTCCAAAAAGAGATGCCCGCTTACAAGGATCAGCCGGTGATCGGCGTAAACCATTACGGAGGTATCCGTGCGGCCCTCCCGAAAGGGGATATCACCCGACTGCGTGCCGGCAACATCCTGCCTTTCGGCTCCGCTATCGTTGCCTATCGTTTCGACGGCAAGCGGTTGAAGAAGCTATTGGAGGATGGACGGAAGAATCCGAACGGTTTCCTTCAATCCTCCGACCTCACGCTTACCCTAAGCGGAAATAAGATCGAGAAAATAGTCTATACGAGAGACGAGCAAAAGACCGAGATCGAGGACAATACCCCTTGCGTGGTGACCCTAGACGCTTTCATCACCGATGGCGGAGACGGGTACGACGCCTCTTTATTCAAGGGCTACGAGATCCCGGAATTCGATAATTTAGGTATCATATCGACCGACGCTTTCATGGACTACCTAAAGGGCTTCAAGAAACCCATCACGGTAGAATCCACGCATATGCCGGTTATTTCAAAGTAAAGCCGTATCTTTGCGCAGAAGAAGACAGAAGTTAGCAATACATGAACAGCTATATGATCCTTTTTATTATCGCTGCCTATTTCGCCGTCTTGCTGCTGATAGCATGGATCACGGGACGTAATAACAGCAACGAGGCATTCTTCCTCGGGAACAGGAAATCACCTTGGTATATCGTTTCTATCGGTATGATAGGGACATCCTTATCGGGGGTGACGTTCGTATCGGTACCCGGCATGGTGCGGGCGATCGATATGACGTATATGCAGACTGTATTAGGCTTCTTCGTGGGATATATCATTATAGCCAAGGTATTGCTACCGCTATACTATAAGTTGCAACTTACCTCCATCTACTCGTATCTGGATGACCGGATCGGGAGAAGGGGGTACAAGACAGGGGCCTCATTCTTCCTGCTCTCGAAGATCGTAGGGGCGGCCGCACGCTTATATCTGGTGGTCTTGATCTTGCAAACCTACGTGTTCAACGCTTGGAACATCCCATTCGCCGTGACCGCTATCCTCAGTATCCTGCTGGTATGGCTATATACGTTCCGAAGCGGCATCAAGACGATCATCTGGACAGATACGTTGCAGGCCCTTTGTCTCGTGGCAATGTTGATCGTGATCATCTGGCAGGTGAAGGACAAGATGGGACTGGATTTCGGGGGTATGGCGCAGACCTTGGTGGAAAGTCCTCATTTCCGTATCTTCGAGTTTGGCGATTGGCATAGTACGCAGAACTTCTTCAAGCAGTTCTTCAGCGGTATCTTTATCACGATCGTCATGACCGGGCTGGATCAGGACATGATGCAAAAGAACCTCTCCTGCAAGAGCTTGAAGGATGCCCAGAAAAACATGTACACATATGGCTTCGCCTTCACGCCGGTCAACTTCTTGTTTCTCGCGTTGGGGGTACTGCTACTGACATTGGCGGCACAGCGGAACATCCAGTTGCCAACCCTCAACGACGATATCCTCCCGATGTTTTGTACCTCGGGGATCTTGGGCGGGAGTATCTTGATCTTCTTTACGATCGGTATCATAGCGGCGGCTTTCAGTAGCGCCGACTCGGCGTTGACAGCGCTCACCACCTCTTTTTGCGTGGATATCCTCGGCGTGCAGAGAGAGGAAGCGAAAAGGGCGAAACGTACCCGCCTAAAGGTACACGTGATGATATCCGTCTTGTTCGTCTTGATCATCTTGGCGTTCAAGGCCGTAAATAACCGGAGTGTTATCGACGCGATCTACATGATAGCGTCGTACACGTATGGTCCTCTATTGGGGCTGTTTGTTTTCGGGCTTTTCACGAAGCGGAACCCCCGTGACAAATACGTGCCCTATATCTGTATAGCCTCCCCGTTGATTTGCCTCGCCACGGATTTCTTGGTGAAACAATACGCAGGCTATACGTTCGGCTACGAGATGCTTATGGTAAACGGAGGCATCACGTTCGCCGGGCTGTGGCTTTCGGCAATTGAAAATGGAAAATTGAAAATTGAGAATTAGGTCTCGCCATTATTCATTTACTCATTATTCATTAATTTATATTTTATGGAAATTAAAAGCGCAGAATTTGTTATCAGTAACACAGACGTAAGGAAATGCCCCGAGGGTAATAAGCCGGAGTATGCCTTCATCGGACGAAGTAATGTAGGCAAATCCTCCTTGATCAATATGCTTACCAACAAGAAGGGCTTGGCGATGACTTCGCAAACACCGGGTAAGACTTTACTTATCAATCATTTTCTTATCAATAACGAGTGGTATCTGGTAGATCTTCCGGGGTATGGCTTCGCCCAACGAGGCAAGGAGAACCGGGAGCAATTGAAACGTATCATCGAGAACTATATCCTCGATCGCGAGCAACTGACCAACCTATTTGTCCTTTTGGACTGCCGCCACGAGGCGCAAAAGATCGATCTGGAGTTTATGGAATGGCTGGGTGAGAGCGGGGTTCCTTTCTCCATCATCTTCACGAAGATCGACAAGATCAGCAAGGGACGCTTGAAAGAGAACCTAAAAGTCTATACGGATAAATTACTGGAGACTTGGGAAGAGCTTCCTCCGATCTTCCTCTCTTCCTCAGAGAAGAAAGAGGGACGGGATGAGATTCTGGACTATATCGAGTCTATCAACAATAGCTTGAATAATTGAAAATTAGTTGAGTTGATATGGGATTAGCTTCGGTTCTTCTGGTTTTATCTCCGTTTACGCAGATCAATACGCCTTATCCTTCCACGGCTTACCTAAAAGGTTATTTGGAGGCAAAGGGTGTACGTGCCGGGCAGACCGATCTGGGTATCGAGACAATCTTGACTTTGTTTTCCACGCAGGGTCTCGGGGAGTTATTCGCCGAGATCGAGCGACGGAAAGGTAAATATCCGGCTAAAGTCCGGGGGATGCTGGCTAATAAGCAACGGTATATCGACACGATAACCGCCGTTGTCGCTTTCCTTCAAGGAAAGAACGATCCTCTCGCTTATCGCATCTGTAATCAAAATTACCTTCCAGAAAGCGATCGCGGGAGCCAAAACGAGGAGGAGCTGGAATGGGCGTTCGGTACTTCGGGATTACGGGATAAAGCCCGTTATCTGGCAACCTTGTATCTGGAGGATCTCTGCGACTTGATCCGGGAAACGATCGACCCGGATTTCGGTTTCAGCCGATATGCCGAGCATCTAGGCCGCTGCGCCTCCTCCTTCGACGAGATCGAGGAAGCCCTCCAAAAAACTTTCGGCTTTATCGACCGCCTGACGCAACCGCTATTGGAAAAGCACATCGCCGAGAGCAAGCCTAAGGCGATCGCTTTCAGCGTACCTTTCCCGGGGAATTTATTCAGTTCCCTCCGGCTCGCCCAATGGCTACGGCAGGCACATCCCGATATCCCGATCCTTATGGGAGGCGGTTTCGTGAATACGGAACTTCGCTCCATCACGGATACCCGCTTCTTCAAATACATCGATTACCTCTTGCTGGATGATGGAGAGGACCCGCTTTACCAAACGTTGCGCTATCTGGACGGGGCGATCCCCAAAGAGGAACTGGTACGCACCTTCTCCTTGGACGAGAGCGGCAGCCGGGTCGTTTATCAAGACAACCCCGCTTATCCCGCTTGCCGGCAAAACGAGACCGGATTCCCGGATTACGAAGGCTTGCCACTGGACAAATACATCTCTGTCATGGAAATGGCCAACCCGATGCACAAGCTTTGGAGCGACGGCCGCTGGAACAAACTGACCTTGGCACACGGTTGCTACTGGGGGAAATGCGCCTTCTGCGACGGTTCGCTAGATTACATCAAACGGTATGAGCCGAATACGGCCAAGACCTTGGTAGACCGTATGGAGCGCTTGATCGAGCAAACCGGCGAGATCGGTTTCCATTTCGTGGACGAGGCCGCCCCACCCGCCTTGCTACGGGAAATGGCGCAGGAGATCATCCGCCGCAGGCTGACCGTCGTGTGGTGGGGAAATATCCGTTTTGAGAAAAGCTATACCGAGGAGCTATGCGACCTTCTCCAACGAAGTGGCTGCATCGCCGTGTCGGGAGGTCTGGAAGTAGCCTCTCCCCGACTCCTGAAGCTGATAAATAAAGGGGTGACAGTGGCTCAAGTGGCACGGGTCGCCAACAACTTTACCGGGGCAGGCATCATGGTCCATGCCTATTTGATGTATGGTTTCCCGACCCAAACCGCTCAAGAAACCATAGATTCCTTAGAAACGGTCCGGCAAATGTTTGAGCTTGGGCTGATTCAATCCGGATTTTGGCATCGTTTCGCCATGACAGCGCATAGCCCTGTGGGGTTGCACCCCGCCGAGTACAGTTGCCGTGTCACGGAGCCTCCCTTTGGCGGATTCGCCCGTAATGACGTACAGTTCGAGGCGCTATCCGGCTGCGATCCGGAGCTTTTCAGCGAGGGGCTTCGCGTTTCCCTCTATAATTACATGAATGGAACTGGTTTCGATTTGCCTTTGCATAAATGGTTTGGCGGCATGAAAGTGCCACGCACCACCCTGCCGCCAAATTATATAGAGAGAATAGTGGAGGAATAGCCCCGCGGAGGCTCGCCGAGTATTTAATAACTGATCTTACACCCCACGAAATAACTTCTGGGAATCCCCGGGCCATAGATATACCCGGCATCCCGGTGCGCTCCCTTGTCGAAATCATCTTGATAGGAGTCGAAGATATTCTGGACTCCAGCATTTACCTGTAAAGTCACGGACTTGAAGATCGGGAAGTCATAAGCCAGCTTGAGATTCAAGTCGAAGAAATCACGAGTCTTCTCCTCACGATCTTCCGGGATATAACCCGCCAAGTGCTGCACCAACATACTTCCCGTATATGTACCCGTCAAGGAAGCGGAGAAACGCTTGACCGGCGTGAAGGTAGAAGTGAAATAACCATATACGTCCGGAGAGCGGAACATCTTCTTCTGCGGAGTGATATTCGGATTCTCGCTCCATTGCTCCGCCTCCTTGTAACGGCTCCGTTGCAAGGTAGCGCCCGCCTGTATCTGCATCCAAGAATAGGCCATCTTACCCTCCAGATTGATACCCATCACACGGGCACCCTTTCCGTTACGGCGTTCCATCAGCAGGTTATTATCCTCGTCACGGCCGATCTCCTCCAAGATAAACACGTTCCGCAAATCCGTATAGAAACCTTCCACCAAGAAATTCACCTGAACCGGGCCGAAGCGATGATAGAAATCTACGGAAGCACTCACGCTCTGCGAATTCTCCTCCTTCAAGTCCGGGGAGATCTGGATGATCGCCACGTCGCCACCCACGGCGGTGATATGCAAATCCTCGTCGAACGCTTGAGGAGCCCGGAAACCGCTGGAGTACGACATACGCAGGTTGATATCCTTCGTCGGATTGAAACGCACGTTCGCACGAGGGCTAAAGATCACGTGATCCATCATATTATGCTTATCCAAACGGCCACCGATCAAGAAACTCCAACGATCATTCTTCCACTCGTTCTGGGCAAAAGCACTACCGATATGCACGGTCTGGGCGATCGTACGGTTATAACCAAGCATCTCGTCCTGCAAATCATCGTAGCTATACTCGGCACCTCCCGTAAAGGTAGCGGGCATAAAAAGGCATTTGTCCCATTCGTAGGAGTATTGGGCGCCACCGATAAAGGTCATGTCCGTCGTGTTACCATAGGCGTTCGGGTCTTTTCCGGCGCCGTAATAACTCTGGCGTTTCGTATGCTGGGTGGAGGTGTACACATTCAGCCGATGATGATAGTCACGAGAGAAAAGATCGAATTTCAGGCCTCCCCCGTTGATCTGGTGGTCGGTCTGCTCGGTGATATCCGTCTCGTGAGGCGGAAGATCCAATAAATTACCGCCCCGGCGGAACTCGCTGATGTTATGGTACTCGAAAGTGAGCTTGGAGTAATTGCTGGTCTTTAGGTAGGAACGGAATCCGAGGGTCTTCGCCTCCAACTTACCAAGCTCTGAGTAGCCGTCGCCATCATGGTCGTAAGAGGCGCGGTGACGGCCCTGCCCGAAGAGGTAGATACCCGCCTTATGATCGTCCGTCACCAACGAGGCGTTCACGGTGGTATTGTTATCTGGGCGGCTTCCCCCGATCATCGTCAACGAATGGGCGATCTGGGCAGAGTTGCGCATCGGCTCCTTCGTGATGATATTGATCGTACCGGCGATAGCGGACGAGCCGAACAAGGCCGAGCCTCCTCCGCGCATCACCTCCACCCGCTCGATCATATTCGCCGGGATCTGCTCCAAGCCATATACGCCGGTCAGGGCGCTGAAGATCGGCCGGCTATCCACCAAGATCTGGGTATAAGGGCCTTCCAGACCATTGATACGCACTTGTTGGAAACCGCAATTCTGGCAGTTATTCTCCACACGCACGCCGGGCTGGAAATTCAAGCCGTCGGCCAAGGAAGTGGCGTGTGTGGTCTCGAACACCTTAGAGTCGAGCACGTTTACCAAGGAAGGAGCCAGACGGCGGGTCGTCTCGTTACGGTTTGCCGATACGACAACTCCGTCCAAGGAGACAGCGTCTTCCTCGGCATTGAAATTAATCTCCAAGGTTTTCCCTTTCTTAAGAGTCACCGTCTTCTCCTCGGTCTTATAACCGATAGACTTCATGACCAAGGTGTATTTCCCCTCGGGAAGATTTTTCATATAATAATGACCGGTAGCGTCGGTAGTCGTACCGATTGTCGTACCGTGGAGATAGACATTGATAAAAGAGAGATGCTCTCCTGTTTTCTTATCGAGGATATGACCTACGATATTAGCGTCGGAAGGATTCAAGGAAACATGATCGTCTCCCTCTGCCCACGCTGACGTAAAGATACAGCACAGGCATAGTATAAGTGTAATAAACTTATTCATTGCTTGATTAATAGTTGTTTGAATATTTAGATAAATACAATATTTGAATCAACGGCATAAATTACCGCACGCCCAATGCCCGATATAGAGATAGGGCCTGCCCCACCTCTACAAACGGATATTGATTTCTGGATATGTAATCAAACAACCGGGGGAGCCCGCAGGTATCGCACTCCCTCAACGGAAGCGACATAATCCGGATAGACCGGAGACTCGGAAAGATGGGATATCTGTGATGAATAGAAATGCAAACGAAACGGATGGATCGCCCCGTCCATCGCATGAATAGACGAGAGCATATGAAACAACTGTATCTCCGCCAGAGAGGCATGATGATGGCAAGTACCGTCCGCCGTCTTCTTGAAAGGGTGCGCATGCACGATGGTCGTACCATGCTCCACATGGACGTGCGTAAAAAGCGAGACGCTGCTATAATATGCGATAAAAAGTACCGGCAGCAACCACTTTATATATTTAACCATCGTTTCCCTCACCCTGTATCATCGTTATTTCGTGGGCAAAGATACTACAATTTTTTTAATTGCTTTGTTTTATGTATTTTCGCGCTTCTAAAGCAAAAAAGAAACTCTTATGAATTGGTTACTTGAGACGCTTGCAGAACCCTCGATGATACAGGCCGTGGCTGTCATTTCTATCGTGGCGGCGGTTGGTGTGTATTTAGGGCGGCTAAAGATATTCGGCATTTCATTAGGCATTACTTTTGTATTCTTCGCCGGTATTATGGCAGGGCATCTGGGCATTACCGTAAATAAGGACATGCTGAACTTCGCCCAGAACTTCGGGCTTATCGTTTTCGTATATACCTTGGGATTGCAAGTAGGTCCCGGTTTCTTCTCTTCCCTAAAAAAAGGCGGGGTGGAAATGAATACGATGGGATTAGGGGTGATCGCTTTAGGACTGATTTTGACGTTGGTGTTTCATTGGATAACAGGAATCTCCGTCCCCGTTATGGTAGGGTTGCTATCCGGTGCCGTAACGAATACCCCGGCCCTAGGTGCCGCCCAGCAAGCGCTCTTACAGATGGATCCGGAAAATACGAGGAACGTAACGGATATGGCTCTGGCCTGTGCCGTAGCTTATCCATTAGGTGTCGTAGGCGTAATTCTCGCTATTATCATCTTGAGGTCCTTATTCGCTAAAAAGACACAGAACACGCATAAGGAGCAAGACACGACAACAAACGTAGCGGAATTTCAGGTATTAAACCCCTCTATTTACAATAAGAGCATCCAGCAAGTCATGAAATTGACAGAGAAACATTTCGTGATCTCCCGCCTCTGGAGGAACGGAAAGGTGACGATCCCTACCTCTGAAACCATCTTAAAGGAAAAAGACCATTTGCTTATCATATCCGTAAAGGCGGATGTCGAATCCATCAAGGTACTTTTCGGAGAACAAGAGACTACGGACTGGAATAAGGAAGATATTGACTGGAACGCTATCGACAGCCAATTGATCTCCCGCCGTATCGTCGTAACCCGCAACCGGGTAAACGGGGTAAAGCTAGGTTCGCTCCGGCTCCGCAACCTATACGGGATCAACATCACCCGAGTGAACCGTGCGGGTATCGATCTGGTGGCCTCCCGTGACCTCCGTCTACAGATCGGGGATAAACTAACGATCGTAGGCGAGGCCAATTCCGTGAATAACGTGGGTAAGATCTTGGGAGACGAGCTGAAACGGCTGGATAACCCCAACCTGCTTGCCATATTCGTAGGACTTACGCTGGGCGTATTAATCGGGGCGATCCCAATTGCCATACCGGGAATGAGTACCCCCATCAAGCTGGGTATCGCCGGAGGACCGATCATCGTTGGAATCTTGATGGGTGCGTTCGGCCCCCGTTTCCACCTAACGACTTATACCACCCAGAGCGCGAACCTGATGATGCGGCAGTTTGGTATAGTGATCTATCTGGCGGGACTGGGAATCGACTCCGGAGCTCATTTCTTCGAGACCGTCTTCCGTGCCGAAGGATTGTTATGGATCGGCCTCGGTTTCCTATTGACGATCGTACCGGTCTTGATCGTCGGGTTCATCGCCTCGCAATTCTTCAAGCTAGATTACGCCCACAACATAGGTATGCTATGCGGAAGCATGGCCAATCCGATGGCCTTGAGTTATGCCAATACGACCGTCGAGGGTGACGAGCCTTCCGTATCTTACGCTACGGTTTACCCGTTATCCATGTTCATCCGGGTGATTTCTGCCCAATTATTGATCATGTTATTCACTTGACTGCTTAAAAAGTCTAACATTCGACCTGTTTTTTGTTTCACTTACCTTATCTTTGCAAGACATTTGAAACAATACTTTGATGAATGAATGAAACTATACTCAATGGGCTACTGAACTTGTTCGCTATATTTGCTTCGTTGGCAAAAATAGAAAGTGACCAAGCGCGTCAGGCCGTCAATTCTTACTTAACCAGTCACTTTGGTATCCGCTCCCATAAAGAATATATGGAGCTATTTGATGAGATACAAAGTGTTTACGATGATCCGGACTTCGATATCGATAGAGAGAGTGTTATTATCAACGTATGCAACCAGCTCAAGCCCAAATTGATTGCGGAAGACCAGCTATTGCTTCTTCTCCGTTTCATGGAGTTCGCCCATGGCAACAATGAAGGATTGAACGAGAACTTAGCCATTTTCCATAAGATCGCTACGATATTTAATATCGACACGGATACCTTCGACAATCTATACGCCTTTGTTGTCGGTAAAAAATCCCCCTCCATACTTACGATCAACGCTGATGATAGCGATAAAGACGTCAACCATATCTACAGAAGGGGGTTGGAGGGCGAGATACGGGTGTTGAGACTGACCCGGTTCGACCGAATGGTCTTTATCTACCAAGGCAGCGGACGGGTATTCATGAACGATATCCCGCTTACTTCCGGTATCTTCTATGGCTGGCAACGTAGCAGCGTAATCAAAAGCCCGCTATTCTTGCCGGTTTATTATAGTGATGTCCTCGATGTATTCAATCAGAATGAGCATAAGGAACGTATTTTATTAACCGGGAGGGATATCGAGTTCAGCTTCAAAAATAGCGAGAACGGTATGCACAATTTCTCTTTCAACCTTGAATCCGGCCAGTTGGTAGCCATCATGGGAGGAAGCGGCGTTGGTAAGTCTACCTTGTTAAGCATCTTAAATGGGAATATTATCCCCGGTGAGGGAAGTGTATGCTTGAACGGACATCCGCTGAGTGATCCGGAATGCAAGCAATTGATCGGTTTCGTGCCTCAGGATGACTTGCTGATCGAGGAGCTGACCGTATTCCAAAATCTATGGTATACCGCCCGCCTTTGTTTCGCGAACCTGACCGAAAAGGAGATCGAGGATCGTGTCAATACGATACTGGAGGATTTGGATCTGAGCAAGATCCGGGATTTGGCCGTCGGGTCTCCAATCCGGAAAACGATCAGCGGAGGGCAGCGTAAACGTTTAAATATAGCACTGGAACTTATCCGTGAGCCGGCGATCCTTTATTTGGACGAGCCAACCTCCGGCCTCTCGTCCACCGACTCCGAGAAGGTCATCATGCTGTTAAAGGAACAAACGCACCGGGGACGGCTCGTGGTTGTCAATATCCATCAACCTTCGTCCGAGATCTATAAGTTGTTCGATCGCCTGTGGTTATTAGATACCGGCGGTTACCCGATTTACGACGGTAACCCGATCGAGGCGATCACTTATTTCAAACGGATCGCCAATTACACCGATCAGGATATCAGCGTGTGCGGCACTTGTGGAAATATCAATCCAGAATTAATCCTAACTATTATCGACGCAAAAAAGATAGACGATAGCGGAAACCAGACAAACATCCGGAAGATAACTTCAAAAGAATGGCATGAGTTATATGTAGCTTCCCGCCCGAAGTTCCAAGAGGTTAAGCCTACCCCCCTGCCCCCGAATCATCAGCAGAAGCCCTCGATCTGGAAGCAATTCTGTATCTTCTTGGAAAGAAACATAAAAACCAAGCTGACCAATAAGCAGTATTTGTGCATCGCCTTACTGGAGACTCCTTTATTGGCGGTGATCGTGGCCCTGCTCACCCGCTTCGTACCCGATGACGGGTATTCTTTGCTGGCGAACAAAAATCTGGTATCCTACATTTTCATGGCGGTGATTGTCGCTACTTTCACGGGATTAAGCATCAGCGCCGAAGAGATCATCAAGGACCGGACGCTCCTAAAGCGAGAACGATTCTTGCGATTGAGCCGAGGCAGTTATCTCTCGTCAAAGATGTTCTACCTGCTTTGTATCTCAGCGATCCAAAGTTTGCTATTCATAGTGGTAGGAAATTTATTGATAGGCATCGGAAGCGAGATGTTCCTTACTTGGTGGATCACGCTATGGGCAACCTCATTCCTCGCCAACCTGACAGGTTTGATACTATCGCAATCTTTAAACTCGATCGTAGCGATCTATATAACGATACCGCTGCTTTTAATCCCGCAGATTTTACTTTGCGGCTTAGTTGTCAAGTTCGACGATTTGAGCAGGAGCGCATCCAGCCGGAACATAGTGCCCCTTATCGGTGAGGTTATCCCCTCACGTTGGGCATTCGAGGCGTTGGTTACGGAACAATTCCGGAACAACAGCTACAACCGCCTATTTTTCACGGTCGAAAAAGAAAAGTTCCTAGCGCAATATTACCGGAATGTCCATGCCGACGAGGTGCGCAGCCTCATAAACAGCCTCAACCTGATCCCGAATAAACGGGAAGAAAACACCCGGACGATCCACAACGAACTGGCCGTACTATCCCGTGCCGCCCGTATCGCCCCCTATACGTCCAAAGAGAGTTACGAGAGCTATATGGATAAAGTGGAAAAAGCCCTGCATACCCGTAGCGATAATTTCACGGCGTTATTAGAGAAAAAACGGAAAGAGGTCATTCAAGAACATGGCTCCGAATGGTTGAACACCTTGAAAAAAGAGCACCATAACTCGGCCATTGAGGAACTGGTACTTAACTCAACCAGTACCCAATTCTATAAGGAGGCTCACAACCGGATCTATCCTAAAATCGGGCAGATTTATCTGGAACCGGACAATAATTGGGGACGTGCGCCTTTCTATAGTCATGAGAAAAAATTCGCCGGTTATACATTTTCTACTTTTACATTTAATTTATTAATGTTAGGAATCTTTGCTTTATTGGTAATTATATCTATCTTCGCAGAGTTTCCCGGCAAGTATTTAAACAAAGGGAGCGATTAATGACAAAATATATAATCTAAAAATAAAGAATAACATGAAAAAGAGTTTTGTTAGCCTGCTAACCATAGCAGCGATTACATTTGGAATGGTATCTTGCAACAGCAGTAAAAAACAAGACGCCGCTGAGCAAAAAGTAGAGGAAGAAGCAGCTATCGCAGGAGAAGTATCTAAAGGTCTGCTTACTGCCGAGTTGAAAGACGAGGTTACTCGTTTCTTGAAAGATATGCCGGATTCGGAGTTGCCTTACAAAGTATCTACCGGCGAGGTTACGATCTCTGTCGCTAATACTGATTTTATGTTGCCGGTCAGCAAGGTTTCCGAATTGAACACACAAGCCCAGAAAGCACGTGCTTGCGGTATCTACTTCGCAGACTTGAACGTATTGAAGGCTATGAAAAAGCCGACTACAGATATCGAGAACGTATTGGTTAAATTGACTACGGATCTGGACATTCCATTCGCTATCGACATCATGAAAGAGTCCGCTCCCGCTAACGCCAGCAAAGAGGAGTTAAGCAAATTCATGAAAAACCAAGAAAACAAATTGATCGACGCTATGATGGAAAATGATAAGGCTGACGTTGAGCTTGAGTTGTTAGGGGGCATGGCTGTAGAATATGCCATTGTATACGCAAACCCGGGCTTGGTTGTTAAAGGCGACGCTATTTCCGCCGGTTTGAGCGAGAATATGGAAAAACGTATCGGTATCATCCAGCAGATCACAGCCGACTTAGCTAAATATTATCCTGACTTGGAGCAATTAGGAACTACAATCGCTCCGTTAAGCGGAATGGTAGCAACCATAAATACGGCTCGTGAGTCAAAAGCTAAGATTGAGGAAATGCGTGCGAATCTATTGAAGTAATATAAACCTCATATCATAAAAAGTGTATGGTGATAACATCATACACTTTTTTTATATCCCTTCGGATATCACTGCAACAGGTCTAGCAATAGTACTGCAGCACCTATGCAGTAACACTGCAACGCCCATGCAGTATCCTATATCTTATGAGTTTTGATAAGTACCTTATCCCCATTTTCCAGAGTAGTAGCGAAAAGATAGATAGTTCCTCCATCCGCAATTTTAGTTCGCTTACGTAACTCATCCACCGAGAGGGGGAAATTACGGACTGTGATATTCGCTTGGGGAATCTGCCTCGACAAGGTCTTACATTGTTTATTCGTAAAGGGGATCACTTCGTCTACCACAAAAGAACGTCCCGGAAAACTAGGGACAACCTCATCCGACGTATATAAATGACTGCTGACATGCAATTTATTCAATCCAAAACGAGTGGCGACCGCTTTAAACGCACCCGCCTTCAAGATGGAAGCGTTCGGTTCGTATAAATAACGCTTGACTTCTCCACGGATGGAAGCGACAGCTTCCCGTTCTTCCACCAATGAGAACACAAACAATTCCGGCTCTTCCTCCGAAGTGAAATTCACGCAACAGATTTGAGGACTCCCGCCTTTCGAGCCTCGCTCCAACACAAACAAAAGCTCCTTACATTCATTTTTCACCGAAAGCACCTGTATGGCTGTCACATCCGGAAGCAAATCCAACGTCATATGAATATCCGCCATCGGAGATAATTTAGCGATCACCTTAGAGGCATGACCAAACAAGACAGGAACCAACTTTGTCAAATCCGGCTCGCAATCTTGCAGCGCAAAAACCCGCTTATTCCCCTCTCCCCTACGAGCCGGATCGATATAAAACACATCTATTCCATCGATCTTATCTATCAACTCCGTAGAATCACCATTCAATACCGTTACGTTACCAACGTCTAGCACCTTGAAATTATGGATAGCCGCCTCGCAATAAGCTGAAAAGCGTTCGATATAGGTAACCTGCCGTACTTTCCGGGAGAAGAAATAGCTATCGATCCCCAATCCACCAGTCAAATCACATACATGTGCCTGTGGATCTACCAACCTCTGTTTGTACAAGGCAGTCTGTTCCGAGGAACATTGCTCCGCCGCTATCTTCGCCGGAAAAACCAGTCGATCGTTTTGATACCATGAAGGTAGTTTATCCTTGATCTGCCGCCGAGATTTTAATTGATCCACCACGAAAGGGATATCGATCCCCGGATAACGAGAGGCGGAAAGCAACAGACGATTCAAATCATCCGACGCATGTTCCTTGATAAATCGTGAAAGTTCCTCTATTTGTTCCATGCTTTGTCAACCTATACGTTCTTTAGGCAAAGTTAGCGTAAAACGGCTACCTTTACCATATTCTGACTTCAATTGTATCTCACCGCCGAAACGCTGCGCTATCACTTGGCAAATCGCCAGTCCGAGTCCGGTGCCTTGCGCAAACTCATCCAATTTGCAAAAACGATCAAAGACTTGCTTCTGTTTCTCCTCAGGGATGCCGATACCAGTGTCTTCTACATAGATATGAAGGCAGTCGCCTTTCGTACAGAAATAGTATCCAACTTCTATATAGCCCGAAGTCGTGAACTTGATGGCATTATTGATAAAATTAGACAATACTTGTTTCAGCCGATAAGGATCTACCGCCACAACCACCGGGATCTCGGGGACACGCATGCGTAGCTCTACCCCCTCGGGCATCATCAACTGGAAAGTACAATAGATTTCATTGATCAAGACATTCAAATCATGGCGATCGAAAACAAAACTCATCTTTCCGGATTCCATACGGGAAAGATCTAAAATATCATTGATCAGTTTCAATAGTAAGTCGGAGTTCGTATTAATCAACTTCACGAACTGCTCACGCTCTTCCGGCTCCAAGACCTCTTCCGAGTTCATTAAATTCGAGAAACCGACAATCGCATTCAGCGGCGTACGGATCTCATGGCTCATATTCGCCAAGAAAGCCGACTTCATCCGATCCGACTCCTCGGCTTTTTCCCTCGCAGAGATCAATACCTCCTCCGTATCCTTGATATTTTGGATATTCAAACATAAGCCATTGATTACATACCCATCATTCGCATCCTCTAAGCTTCCGTAACGAAATTCCCACCATTGGTAACCTTTCCCGTTAAAATCGCAACGATATTGAAGGATATGATGAGAGATTGTACCCGTACAAATGAAATCAATTAAGGATCGCAAACTCTGCCTGTCGTCCGGATGAGTCATCTCGTACAGCTCATCCAAAGGAATTTCCCGGGGAGAAATATTCACATAACTAAAGAACTCATTGTCAAATCGGAAAGTTCCAGACTGTAATTTCCAAGCGAATATATTACCCCCTTCCAACGCTAAAGAAAGATGCTCTTTCTCCTGCTTTAAATTAGCGAGCACCTCTTTCCTTCGTCTTGCTTCCCGCCAATAGAGATAAAACAAATAACCGATCAATGCCAACAATAAGATCACACCCAAGGAAGAGGCGATAAAAACCTCTATCTTATACCGTTCGGAAATAGGCATATTTATGACATGAACATTAGTAGGGACCTCTTCCTTTGAAATACCTAAACGTTGCATCTCTACCCAATCATACAGATACTCTTTGGGACTCTCTACGATCGGAACGGAAGAGACAGGCGTACCGGAAAGAATTTTAGCCGCCAACCTAGCCTGTTCCGCCGCTTGTATGCGGTTCGAGCAAAAATAGCCTCCCAGAACTTCCACGTTTATATTAAAGATTTCCCGCACTGCCGTAAATGAAGGAGTCACGAACATCTTAGACAAGCCTGCGGATGTATAGTCATAACGGATATTGAAAAATACGCAATAAGGATAGGTACCATTAATATTACTCAATAAAAACTCCCCATTGGCTTTACGAAAAGGCATGAAATGGATTATATTTTTCGAAGGACGTATCGCCTTCATTCTCATCTCGGTTCTAAACATCATGGAATCCACCTTAAAGTCCGGATCATTTAATTGGAAAGCCAATTGATTATAATCCAACACATACCGGCTCGTATCGACCGCTTTTATCAACTCCCGGAAAGCCAACTGCCCTAAGGAGGTCTTATCATAATTGATATAAATGCGAGACTTTCCCATTTGCCGATCGATCAAACGAAGGTTCTCCTCATAATCAATCTTATCCCAGCTACCTGTTACATTCGGATATTCTTCCAGCAAATCCCAATTAGGGAAATTGACGCCAGAGAAAACAACCGGAACTTTCTTTACAAAAGGATGGCCGCATTTCATCAACGTATAGGTAGCCTGATCATCATTCACCAATATGATGTCGGGCTTCCAAAGACGGATCGTATCGATAAAGTTATACATCCGTTCCTCTTCCTCCTCAGCCATATAACACTCGCAGTCGAGATAAAACGTACGGATGTCCGCATTCACCCGATTTTTTCCCAGCTCTTTCCGGATATCTGAGTTTAATTCCAGATAGTTCTTATCATCCCACCGAAAAGATTGGATCACAAGCACACGGCTCCGCTTCGCCTCAGGTTTACACCCCAACGCTAATAAAAGCAGAAAAAAAACACCCCCGACATTATTTAAGAATCTCATGTCCAAACTTTAAACAGTAAATGTGACAAAAGTACGACTATTTTCATTATTCACATTCATTAGCTGTATCTTTCTTTTCCCTCTTCCGTTCTAAAATGAATAAATATATAGGGATTGTCAAGGAAAAGCCGTATATTTGTCCATTGGTTGAAAACCTTGTAAACTGTATATTAACAAGATTAATTCTATTAGTAAATGGGAAGAGTATTAGTTATTGGTGCAGGGGGCGTAAGTACCGTTGCTGTTAAGAAAATAGCGATGAATGCGGATGTCTTCACGGATATCATGGTAGCTAGCCGTACGAAAAGTAAATGCGACAAGATCGCCGCCGATATCAAGAACGTGAAAGTGCAAACCGCACAGGTAGACGCAGACAACGTGCAAGAGCTTGTTGCCTTGTTTAACGCCTTCAAACCGGATTTGGTGGTAAATCTGGCCTTACCTTATCAAGATTTGCATATCATGGATGCTTGTCTGGAATACGGTGTTAGCTATTTAGATACGGCCAACTACGAACCGCTTGATGAAGCCAAATATCAATACAGCTGGCAATGGGCCTATAAAGATCGTTTCGAGAAAGCCGGTCTTACCGCTATCTTGGGATGTGGTTTCGATCCGGGGGTTACCGGCGTATATACAGCCTATGCGGCAAAGCATCATTTCGACGAGATACACTATCTGGATATCGTAGACTGCAACGCAGGAGATCACCATAAGGCATTCGCTACCAATTTCAATCCGGAAATCAATATCCGTGAGATTACTCAACGTGGCAAATATTTCGAGGATGGGGAATGGAAGGAGACCGATCCGTTAAGCGTACATAAAGCCTTGAATTATCCGAATGTAGGACCGAAAGAATCGTATTTGATGTATCACGAGGAATTGGAAAGTTTGACCAAAAACTTCCCGACCCTCAAACGGGCTCGTTTCTGGATGACTTTCGGACAGGAATACTTGACTCATCTACGTGTCATCCAAAATATCGGTATGGCTCGTATCGACCCGATCCTTTACAACGGGCAGGAAATCGTTCCGATCCAATTCTTAAAAGCCGTACTGCCGAACCCGGGTGATCTGGGAGAGAATTATACTGGCGAGACTTCCATCGGTTGCCGCATCCGTGGTATCAAGGACGGTAAGGAATTAACTTATTACGTATACAACAACTGTAGCCACCATGCCGCTTATCTAGAGACAGGAGCGCAAGGTGTTAGTTATACCACCGGTGTTCCCGCCATGATCGGCGCCAAATTATTTATGCAAGGCATTTGGAAGAAACCGGGTGTATGGAATGTGGAGGAATTCAATCCGGACCCATTCATGAAAGAGCTAAATGAGCAAGGTTTGCCTTGGCATGAATTGTTTAACATTGACTTAGAATTGTAATATGGCAATACAAATAGGCGATAAGGTTCCCGAGTTTTTGGGAACCGATCAAGACGGTAAAGAGGTAAAGATGAGTGACTATAAAGGGAAAAAAGTAGCGCTCTATTTTTATCCGAAAGATAATACGAGCGGTTGCACGGCGGAAGCATGCAGCTTACGTGACGGCTATCAAGCCTTACAAGCGAAAGGCTTCGAGATCATCGGAGTAAGTAAAGATAGCGCCAAATCGCATCAAGGCTTTATACAAAAGCAAAACTTACCTTTCCGTTTAATAGCGGACACAGACACGGCCTTACAAGAACAGTTTGGTGTGTGGGCTGAGAAAAAAATGTACGGACGTTCATACATGGGGACTCTCCGGACCACCTTTATCATTAACGAGGAAGGTATTGTTACCAATATCATCGGGCCGAAAGAGGTGAAGACAAAAGACCATGCAAATCAAATCCTTAATTTATAAGGGACACATATGGCAAAAGAAGAAAATTTGTTCGAAGAAAAAGCGAAAGAAGAAGGTGGTAAACCAGCCGCTAACACGGATAAGCTAAAAGCTTTACGTGCGGCAATGGATAAAATCGAGAAGAACTACGGAAAAGGTTCGATCATGAAACTGGGCGATGAAAGCATCGAGGATATCGAGGTGATACCGACAGGCTCTATCGCTTTAAACGCAGCGCTGGGCGTAGGTGGATATCCGAAAGGACGTATCGTCGAGATCTATGGTCCGGAATCTTCCGGTAAGACAACGATAGCGATCCATGCGATCGCCGAGGCGCAGAAAAAAGGAGGTATCGCCGCATTTATCGATGCGGAGCATGCTTTTGACCGTTTCTATGCCGAGAAGCTAGGCGTTGATGTAGAGAACCTATGGATCTCCCAGCCGGATAACGGTGAGCAGGCCTTGGAAATAGCCGAGCAATTGATCCGTTCATCCGCCGTAGATATCATTGTTATCGACTCCGTAGCCGCATTGACTCCTAAAGCCGAGATTGAGGGCGATATGGGAGACAGCAAGATGGGTCTGCAAGCTCGTCTAATGTCGCAAGCCCTTCGTAAGTTGACGGCCGCAATCAATAAGACGAATACGACCTGTATCTTCATCAACCAATTGCGTGATAAGATCGGTGTAATGTTCGGAAACCCTGAAACGACGACAGGTGGTAACGCATTGAAATTCTATGCTTCTGTCCGTTTGGATATCCGTAGTATTGGAAAGCTGAAAGATGGTGACGAGATCAAGGGAAACCAAGTGCGTGTGAAAGTTATAAAAAACAAGGTGGCCCCTCCATTCCGCAAGGCAGAGTTCGATATCATGTTCGGTCAAGGTATTTCCCGTTCCGGAGAGATCATCGATCTTGGTTCTGAACTGAATATCATCAAGAAGAGCGGTTCATGGTACAGCTACAACGATACCAAATTGGGACA
This sequence comes from Parabacteroides sp. KHUB-02, assembly GCF_056640955.1. NCBI lineage: Bacteria > Pseudomonadati > Bacteroidota > Bacteroidia > Bacteroidales > Tannerellaceae > Parabacteroides > Parabacteroides sp. KHUB-02. The sequence continues at coordinate 420,105 of NZ_JBWQEV010000002.1, forward strand.
GGGTCGTGATGCGGCAAAACAATGTGTCGAGGACAATCCCGAATTGGCAGACGAATTATCCGAATTAATATTTGAGGCATTAAAAGCCAACAAGTAATTTGCGGGGGCGGGCAAACCCCGCCCCTATACGAAATTGTAATGAGTAATAAAGACAAATATCGTTTACTTTGCAATACTGAAAAAAATATACCGATCTTCTCACATGACTGGTGGTTGGATACGGTTTGCGGAGAAAAAAAATGGGATGTCTTGCTTATAGAACAAAAGGGAAGGATACAGGCAACCCTCCCCCTTTACATCCCCCATTCCGATATTGTCTCAATGCCTTCTTACACCCAAACGATGGGCCCTTGGTTCGCCGCAAGTTCCTCCGACACGAAATATACGACCGAGTTAGGACGACGTCAAGAACTATGCAAACAATTCACGGAAGAACTAAAACGCTATCCGCACTTCCTGCAAAATTTCAATTATGACATTACGGATTGGCTTCCGTTTTATTGGGCGGGATATAACCAAACGACACGTTATACCTATTTATTAAAAAATATCCGGGATCATCAAGCGGTATGGGAGAATATGAGCCCCAATATCCGGCGAAATATTGCGAAAGCGCAGAATAAATACCATATATCCGTAAAAAAAGGGATTCCTTTGAATGAGTTCCTAGCTGTACAAGCCCAAACATTTGATCGCCAGCATGTACGAATCAAGGAAGACACGAATGTACTGAAAGACTTGATCGCCACTTGCCGGCAAAGAGGACAAGGTGATTTATGGGGAGGTTATGACGAGCAAGGCCATTTACATGCGGCCGCTTTCATCGTATGGCAAGATCGATCGGCTTACTATCTCGCAGGAGGAGGAAATCCGGCCTATAGAGGTTCCGGAGCGCAAAGCTACGTCCTGTGGGAATGTCTTCATTTCGTTTCTCAATTTACGACGGTATTTGATTTCGAAGGGTCTATGCTACCCGGAGTAGAACGTTTCTTCCGCGAGTTCGGAGCTATCCAAACCCCATTTTTCACAATATCTAGGGGGAAATTGAGTTTATTAGACAGAGCACGCATTAAACTAAGCAAATGGGTATGAAAAATCGCACTTTACATTATATAATACGTTTTCTTGTAGGAGATGATGTCCCTAGCGAACTGGTGGAAACGATCGGGTACACGGCTGATCCCAATAAATTCGACCGATATAACGTCGTTATTATTCCATCCGGCTTCTTTGATGGACAAACATACGGGACTCCCGCTTCCTTACCGGAACTCCCCTTGCAAGAGGTTCAAGGTATCCCCTTGTTATTCGGCTCGCCGAAAGAGGAATGGATAAGAGATACATGGGTGGTTCATGCCGATATCATCGCAAGTACTTATTTTCTCATTTCCAGATACGAGGAGATGGTACGGCGTGGACTTCGGGATGAGCATGGAAGATTTCCCGGTAAAGAGTCCTTACCCTACCGGGCCGGTTTCCTGCATCGTCCGATCGTGGATGAATATCGCATGCTGCTTCATCGTTGGCTGCGCCAATCCCGGTTACGTGTACCCGAGGTAAAAAAGCAAATCCGGAAGATCTACCTCACGCACGACGTAGATTCTCCGACTCTATATCGTTCGTGGAAAGGTTTGATACGGTCTATTAGAGATAGAAGAGGTTTATATAAATCCTTTCAAGGTAAATTCGGTTCCCTTGAGAAAGACCCGTTTTATACCTTCCCTTGGTTTTTCCGCCAGAATAGTATCCTTCAGGACTTGATCGGGAAGGAACAATGTCACCCTATCCTATTTATCCGGAACGGGGGGAAAGCCAAGCACGACAAACCTCATTACGATTTGAGGAATAAAGATATTCGTAAATTGATAAAAAGTGCTTTAGAGCATAATGTAACTATTGGTTTGCATAGTAGCTACCAAGCGGGTACGACTCCCAGCCTTATCCGGAAAGAGAAAACCGGTCTGGAAGATCATATCGGTAAAAATGTTCGGTTCAACCGTCATCATTTCTTGGCAATCCGGGAACCGGAAGATATGGACCAAATAGAGGCTGCTGGGGTTACGGACGATTTCACCATGGGGTACGCCGATGTCTCCGGATTCCGGTTAGGGACTTGCTACCCGGTTCGTTGGATCAATCCGATCACCCGCCGGCTATCTCCTCTCCGACTACATCCGCTTATTATAATGGATTGTACCCTAGAGGAGGAGAAATATATGGGACTGGATTTTGACAGGGCTTTAACCTATTGCCGGAATTTAGTGGAACAAGTAAATAATGTAGGAGGTGAATTGGTTTTACTATGGCATAATGACTCCGTACAAGAAGGGTCCGGAAGTTATTTACGTAAATTATACGCCCAGCTATTAAAAGAATTAGCGAAGCAGTGAAAACAATAAAATCCCTGTATTCAAATAAATCAGAAAGAATGATTACTAATTGTAAAAATATTTTAGTCCTCGCCCCTCATACGGATGATGGGGAACTTGGGTTGGGGGGAACTATCTCACGCCTGATAGAAGATGGTAAAAAAGTGACCTATGTGGCTTTCTCCACCGCACAGCAATCGGTTCCCGAGGGTTTTCCGAAAGATATCTTGAAGACAGAGGTCAAGCAAGCGACCCAGACCTTAGGTATAGAACCGGAAAACCTAATCATATACAATTACGAAGTAAGAAAACTGGGATACGCAAGACAAGAGATATTAGAGGAGTTAATACGCCTGAAAAAAGTATCCGATTTTGACCTAGTCTTCATCCCTAGCTTGCACGACATCCACCAAGATCATACGACGATCGCCCAAGAGGGTCTACGGGCGTTCAAAAACACGAATATATTAGGTTATGAGTTAATCTGGAACAACCTGACATTCAATACACAATGTTTTGTAAGGCTGGAAGAGCGCCATATCGACGCAAAGGTAGAATCATTGAAAGCCTATAAATCGCAAGGAGCGAGAGATTATCTATCCAAGGACTTTATCTATTCATTAGCGAGAGCACGGGGTGTCCAAGCGGGATGTACCTATGCGGAAGCGTTTGAAGTCGTTCGTCTATTCTTATAACACTGATTGAATCCATGAATAAACTTCTTATCATATGTGATATGTTCCCACCCGCTTTCGCCCCCAGAATGGGATATCTATGCAAATATTTGACACGCATGGGATGGGAAGTTACCGTAGTGACAGAATACATAGAAGACAATACATTCGAATTCCTTACGGGGTATGCGGACGTGTATTGCGTCCGCTACTACAAAGCATCAGGAAAGATCTCAAAGCATATCGAATGGATGTGGGTCATGTTTCTAGACATCTTGTTTGGTTATAAAGACATGAGAATAATCAACGCATGCATCCCCTTAATAAAGACCAACCAATACAAGGGGATATTGTGTAGCACATACCGCACCTTTCCTTTAACCGCCGCCAAGACGTTAGCGATCCATACCAACCTCCCTTTCGTCGTGGATTTACGAGATATTATCGAGCAATACGCCTCCAACGAATATATATCGCATAAATTCCATACATTTTCATGGTTAGACGCATTCATCACAAAGCGATTTCGCAAACGGTTACTTAGAAAGCGAAATAACGCTTTGGAGGTAGCGGATTGTGTCACGACCGTATCGCCTTGGCATGTGGAGGTACTCAAACAATATAATCCCAACGTAAGACTGATTTATAATGGATTCGATCCTGAGTTGTTCTATCCGCAACAAATCAAGACCTCCCGGTTTATCATTACCTATACCGGACGGTTGTTAAGTTTAGCGATCCGAAATCCGGAGTTATTATTTGCAGCCATCGCCCGTCTTACGGAGGACAAGGTCATTATCCCCGAAACTTTTCGAGTTGTATGGTATACCGATCAAGAGTCCCGCTCCATCATCCGCCAAGAGGCCGAACGACATGGGGTGCAATCTTTCATGGATTACCATGAGTATGTACCGGCATCCGATATTCCCCTCATCTTGAACAAAAGCTCGGTGCTGCTTTCCTTGACGAATAAGTTTGACACGTCTGGTCCAAAAGGCTTCATGACAACTAAGTTCTTTGAATCGCTTGCGGTAGAAAAACCCATCTTATGCGTACAAAGTGACGAGGCCTACCTCGCCGAAGCCATCAAGGAGACCCATTCCGGACTGGCCGCAACCCGGGTAGACGAGGTGTACGATTTCTTGAAACATTACTATGAGGAATGGCAGGAAAAAGGATATACGACCTCGCCCGTCAATCGGGATAAGCTATCGAATTATTCCCGGAAAGAACAAGCTAGCCAATTTGCGCGTATATTTGAGGAAATTTAAGCAGATGGATAAATACCTCAACATAGTATCGTTCAATATACCTTATCCCGCCAATTACGGAGGGGTTATTGATGTGTATTATAAACTGGAAGCCTTGCGTGCTTGCGGCGTGAAACTCATATTACATTGTTTCGAATATGAACGTCCGCATGCACCGGAATTAGAAAGCATTTGCGACAAGGTTTTCTATTATAAACGCCGTACCGGGGTAATCGCTAATTTAACATGGCTCCCTTACAATGTATATAGCCGTAAAGATCATCGCTTGATCGAGAATCTTTTACAAAATGATTACCCGATCTTATTTGAGGGCCTCCACTCCTGCTATTATATGGACGATCCCCGTTTAAGAAACCGGATGAAGATATTCCGGGAGTGCAATATCGAGCACGATTATTATCGCCACTTGGCAAAGTCTGGCAAAGGATTGGTTCGCAATGCCTTTTTCAAGATCGAGGCCATGCGCTTCCAAGCCTATCAGAAAGTAGCACGGTACGCAAATCTGATAATCGCCGTATCCACGACAGACGCAGACTATTTACGAAAACAATTTCCCAATCAAAGGATCGAGTTCGTTCCTTGTTTCCACGAGAATAACCGGATTACGGCCGAACCGGGAAAATCCGATTATATTTTATATCATGGCAAGTTATCCGTTATCGAGAATGAACGAGCCGTGTTATTTCTCACCAAGCATGTTTTCAGCCAATTAAAACATACCTGCATAATAGCGGGCATGAACCCGACCCGTTTGATACGAGAGGCAGCCGCTCCTTACCCACATATAAAAGTAGAAGCAAATCCCAGTAAGGAACGTATGGACGCATTGATCCACAACGCACAAATTCATATGCTAATCACATTTCAAGATACCGGCCTAAAACTAAAGCTTTTGAACAGCTTATTCGCCGGAAGGCATACGATTGTCAATCATCTCATGCTAGCGGGTAGCGGATTAGATCCTTTATGCCATATCGCCGATACGCCGGATGAGATGATACGGGCTTGCGAACAATTAATGGCCCTACCTATAGATAAAGAGGTGATAGATAAACGAAAACAATTATTGTTCCCTGCTTTTTCTAATGAAGATCAGGGGATACGTTTATACAAGATGATATATGATGAAAGAGAATAGAAGTGATTTATTACATACATTAACCGAACGTTTGAAAGCGATCGACTATAATAAATTACCGATCAGCGATTATAATAAGCGATACATCGGCAACTTAAAGCCGGCGTTAAGCTATTTCATGCATATATACGCAGATTGCCTACAAAGAGGACTTCAAGCGATACAAACCCCTATCTCCGATGTCATGCTAATCGATTATGGAGGAGGAACCGGCTTCCTTAGTATTCTGGCGAAATCCATAGGAATAGGACAAGTTATTTATATTGATCTTAACCCATCTTCCGTGGAGACGATCCAGCTATTGAAACAAATAATAGGAGTAGGCCCCGATATCATACTCCATGGAGATTCAGATGTTCTTGCGGACTGGTGCGCAAGGAACAAAGTCTACCCCCAACTTTTAATCGCTACGGACCTGATAGAGCATGTCTATGATTTATCTTTGTTCTTCAAGGATTTAATCCATATAAACGATTCCATGTATCTACTATTCACGACAGCCTCTACACCATTCAACCCGTATGTCCAACAACGGTTACATAAGATGATGGTCGGATGCGAAAGTGGATCTTTGGAATCCCCCAACTATTATACATTACGAGAGCAATTCATAACGAAACTTTGCCCGGCTTTCTCCCCAAAAGAAGTAGAGACATGGGCCCGGAAGACTAGAGGCTTGACCTATCCCGATATCCAAAAAGCGATCGAGAAAAAGAGTTTACCAAGCCCGGAAGACCCATACAATACTTGCGACCCGGCTACAGGTAATTGGGCCGAACGAATCCTTCCCATACAGACTTATGAAGACTTATTGGCACCCTACCAGTTCAAGCTTAAAGTAGAGAAAGGATTTTATAACGCAGACCGAAACAACCCAGTTCTTTCCTTGATATGCAAAGGTATCAACGCATTGATCCGCAACAGCGGCTCCTTTGGTTTTCTATTGGCACCATTCATCATTCTCTCCTGCGGCAAGGAGCGAGCAGATGCCATCTAGAACATATTCACGGGTCAAGTCCTCAGCTTTCAAGATTTGGTCGTTCCACTGCAATAAATCAATATCTATCGGCACATGCCCACAAGATTTATCTTCCGGCTTACGGCCGATGCAGCATTCTATATCTTTCAAGACATCCTTTATTCGCGCCGGACTCTCCTCGCTATACAAAACAGCCACTCGATTCAAAAATGTAGTTGATAATGGACAATCGATCGGTTCCGTATAAACTGGCTGAGAAAACTGTATAAAAACAAAATGAGCACGCAGCATCTCCGCCGCGCGCTCCATATTTTTCTCTTTATCCCAATTAGAGCCTAAGCACAATAGAACCCGGTTTCGTTTATTCTCCATCTCCGGCTAAAAGCGTTTAGTCATTCTTATGATTATTCAAGAATGTATTGATAAAACCGATCAACTTCACGAAAGAAGCGGAAAATTGTCCGGTATCGCTATTACGGATAGAGATAAATTTCTCCTTACCTTCCGTGGTAAATGAAACCTGATACATGATATCCCCTAAATCCCGGTTCGTCTCCTCCTCAAAGCCATAAGAGTCTTTCATCTTAAAGAAATTACATTTTTGCAGAATCGGTTTTAAAGAAGCGAACTCCTCGTCAGTCAATGTCCCCTCCATAATTTTAGGATCTCGTTTCTTGGCGAAATTATCCATATAATAATTATACTCCTCGATACGGAATGTCTTGTCACTATCAAACAGAACCATTAGTTTGTAGTTATCTACACTTTCCATACTATAACTAAAAGAGAAATCCTTCAATTCTTTTTTACAGCCTGTAAAATAAGCAGACAGAAGAACCAATAAGGTAGCGAACAAAGTAATTCGTAGTTTCATTTGTCTAAAGTTGAAATTTGTGGCACAAACATACATAAAATACTCGAAAAACAACCCATGGAAATAAAAAAATACCTATTAGTTGGTATTGGTGGTACGAAGTTTTCAAGCTACCTTTGCGTAACATTTAATAGGACATGAGATTATCAGAACTTCGCACAGGCGATAAAGGTGTTATAGTAAAGGTAATGGGTCGCGGAGCTTTCCGCAAACGCATTATCGAGATGGGATTTATCAGAGGGAAAGAAGTGATCGTTATACAAAACGCTCCGCTCAAAGACCCTATTCACTATCGTGTAATGGGATATGATGTCTCATTGCGACGCTCGGACGCCGTATTGATCGAAGTCGTTAGCGCGGCGGATTTCGAGAAGGAACAAGCTACCTCGGTACAAGATACGAAGAGGAGCGCAGACTCTTTTATCCTGCCTTCCGGCAATGAATTGCAAGCCATCGCATTACATAAAGGAAAAACAATTAACGTAGCCTTGGTTGGTAATCCGAACTGCGGAAAGACCTCTCTTTTCAATTTCGCGTCCGGAGCACATGAGCATGTGGGTAACTATAGCGGCGTGACCGTAGATGCCAAGGAAGGAACCTTCCAACAGAATGGCTATACATTCCGCATCGTGGATTTACCGGGTACTTACTCCCTATCCGCTTACACGCCGGAAGAATTATACGTGCGCAAGCATTTGAATGAAGAGCAACCGGACGTGGTGATCAATGTTATCGACGCATCCAATCTGGAGCGAAACCTATATTTGACCGCCCAACTGATCGATATGGACGTTCGCATGGTAATCGCCTTAAACATGTATGATGAGCTGGAACGCCATGGTAATAAATTCGATCATGAGTCCTTAGCGAAAATGATCGGGGCACCGATTATCCCAACCGTAAGTAAAACAGGCTTTGGCATAGAGGATTTGTTTAACCGTGTAATCAAGGTATACGAAGAAGAAGATCCTGTCATCCGTCATATCCATATTAATTACGGAGAGTCTTTAGAGAAAGGGATCAGCAACGTTAGGAAGACCTTGAAAAATAGCGTGGATATACCCAAAAGCTTGTCAAAGCGCTATCTATCTATCAAGCTATTAGAGGGAGACCGGGAGATAGAGACATTTATAAAAACGCTGCCCGGTGCCGAAACGATCTTCCAAGAAAGAGACCGTAATACAGCCCTAATAGAAAAGTTATTGCAAGAGGATTGTGAGACCGCATTCACGAACGCACGCTATGGCTTTATTTCCGGAGCGTTGCGTGAGACTTACGAACAAAATACGATCAAAGAGGCAACGAGTACGCAGATCATCGATCTATTCGTCACGCATAAAGTCTTAGGCTTCCCTATCTTTATCCTATTCATGTGGATCATGTTCGAGGCCACTTTCCGTTTGGGAGGCTATCCGATGGAATGGATAGAGGCATTGGTCGAGGTGATCGGTAATTTCGTGCGCAGCCATATGTCGGAAGGACCTTTGAAGGATCTTCTCGTGGATGGTATCATCGGTGGCGTGGGAGGTGTTATCGTGTTCCTGCCGAATATCTTGATTCTGTATATGTTCATATCGTTCATGGAAGACTCCGGATATATGGCACGTGCGGCTTTTATCATGGATAAGATCATGCATAAGATGGGACTGCATGGAAAGTCGTTCATCCCTTTAGTGATGGGATTCGGTTGTAATGTTCCTGCTATCATGGCCTCCCGTACGATAGAGAGCCGTAATAGCCGGATGATAACGATGTTGGTAAATCCGTTGATGAGCTGTAGCGCCCGCCTGCCGGTTTATGTATTGCTGACCGGGGCGTTTTTCCCGAAGAACGCCAGCTTTGTGTTATTAGCTTTATATGTATCCGGAATCTTGCTGGCAGTTATCATGGCCCGTCTTTTCAAACGCTTCCTGTTTAACGAGGAGGATGTTCCTTTCGTAATGGAACTCCCCCCCTATCGGATGCCTACCGGCAAATCCATCATGATCCATATGTGGGAGAAAGCGAAACAATACTTGCACAAGATGGGAGGTATCATCTTGGTCGCTTCTATCATCATCTGGTTCCTTGGGTATTTCCCCAGACATTCGGAGAGCGGAGATCAGTTTGATCGCCAGATAGCGGAGATCGAAAATACGGAGTTGGATTCTCAAGAAAAAACAGATAAGATAGAGGAGTTAGAACGCTTGAAGGCAATCGACCACCAACAAAATTCGTATATCGGGCGTATCGGCCAGACGATTCAACCGATCTTGGCTCCTTTAGGATTCGATTGGAAAATGAGTGTAAGCCTACTTACCGGTATGGCGGCGAAAGAAGTTGTTGTCAGCACGTTAAGCGTATTATACACGGGGAATGCCGATGATGACAGCCAAGCCCTGTCGGAGCGTTTGAAGCAAGACCGTAACGCAGAAGGTAATTTGGTATTCACACCGCTCATAGCGATTAGCTTAATGCTTTTCGTCTTGATTTATTTTCCGTGCATAGCAACTATATCGGCTATTGTCAACGAGTCTGGCTCATGGAAATGGGGTATATTCGTTATCATTTATACTTGTGTCCTAGCATGGATCGTTTCTTTCATTGTTTATCAAACGGGGAATTTCTTTGTGGGTTTATTCAGCTAAGAACTTTCCTATGTTTTATTTAGTTATATATAGGAGGTAAATTTATAGGTATGTGGCAAGATATAGCAGTTTGCGTTATTGGTATCTCGGTTATCGGATATATCGCATATAAGGTTTATCGAATGCTTACGAAACCGAAATCCAGTGATCCTTGCAGCGGGTGTAGTGGGTGTTCGTTGAAAAAAGAGTTTAGAATGAAGGAATAACAAAATATTTTTTATATTCGCGTTATTCTAATACAACATAGGTTATGAATAACACGACCTTACAAATATATGCCCTTTTTATCCTGCTGATCTTATCAGTAGGCTGTAAAGATGATTGGAAAAACCTCAACTTGCGTAGCGGAGAGAATGAACCTTTTTATTGGGAAAACAATAAGCTCGCAGCTCAGAGACTAGCGAAAATCATGTACAATAAAACAGATAGTGGAAGTTATGAACGTTTTAAGATCGTCCATATTTCGGATTCTCATTTATCCTCTTGGTCTCCGAGCAATAATTACGAGTTACCTATAAATCTACGACAATCCATCCAATTCGCCAATCAACAAGAACTGCGAATCAATGCGATAACCGCTACAGGTGATTTTATTTCCTTTGATAAGAAAAAGAAAGCGAAAGAAAGTATGCGTTCATTTATTCATCATCTTTATGATGAAAACCATATTCCCACTTTTATTTGTACAGGAAATCATGACAGCAATTCCGAGGAAGAGATAGGCAGCACTTTCTTATATAAGAACGAGATCAACGAAATATTATTTGCCAACAATAACTATTCAAAGAATCGCAAACATTCCGAAAATTATTATTATTCAGATCTGCCAAACCCTCAAGGAGGTACTATCCGCTTCATTGCCCTTGACATGTTGGATCAACCTGCTTCTCAATACAATACTTTAACTTATGCCTATTTTTCCCAACAACAAATTAGCTGGCTAATTAATATAGCTTTAAAAGAACAAATGACTAATCATCATAGCATCATTATTCTAACTCATTTTCCTTTTCAACCTTATAATGCGAATTATAATACCTATTTATGTGATGGGGATTACGTTCATTCGTGGAATATGATCCCCGAAATCATCGAAGCTTTTCGTACTCGCTCCTCATTAGAGAAAGTATATCCAAATCAATTCAACCTAGAACCCATCAATATCAAGGCTGATTTCAGCGATAGTAAAGGAGAATTTATCTGCTATCTAGGTGGACATATCCACTGCAACGCCTATTTTGACGTGACTGGATTAGAAAACGAAAGTGCGGAACTCGTTCCACAAAAAATGATCCTTTGTACCAATCAAGCTCCAAGTGAAAAAGGCGTGGTATACAACAGGGTCATACGTGAAGAAGATAGCCTATCAAGTAACAGTTTTTGTATCTATGCCGTAGATACAAAAGAAAAGAAGATTTACATCACCTATTTCGGTGCCTATAAACCTTCTAATGATCGTAACTATCCGGAGATTCATACAATCTCGTATAATTAAAATTTACCGACCTATACAATGATAGATAAAGCCGGCTTCCTCTAACTCTGTCTTGTCATAAATATTACGTCCGTCTAAAATTAAAGGCGTGGACATCAATTTCTTGATAACAGACCAAGAGGGCATACGAAACTCTTTCCATTCCGTAACAAGCAACAGAGCGTTTGCATCTATCACGGTCTCATAAATATCTTTGCCATATGAAATCACCCCCACAGGTAAACGTCTTTGAGCCTCGGGCATTGCAACCGGATCATAGGCGGAAACTACACATCCAGCTTCTTTCAACTTTTTGATTAAGACTAGCGAAGGAGCCTCTCGCATATCATCCGTTTCCGGCTTAAATGCTAATCCCCATAAAGCAATTCGTTTACCTTGTATATCTCCTCTAAAATGTTTCATTAATTTACGGAACAATATCGATTTCTGCTCCTCGTTTACGGCTTCCACCGCTTCTAGAATACGCATTTGGTAACCACTGTTGGCTGCGGTCTTCACAAGCGCCTTAACGTCTTTAGGAAAACAAGACCCACCGTATCCACAACCCGCATATAAGAAACGACTACCTATACGGGCATCCGTACCGATTCCTTTACGTACCATATTAACATCCGCCCCAACTATCTCACACAAATTGGCAATATCATTCATAAAACTGATGCGAGTAGCCAACATAGCGTTCGCCGCATATTTTGTCATCTCCGCAGATGGCACATCCATGAAGATTACACGGAAATTATTTAACAAAAAAGGACGATACAATTTCGCCATCAACTTCTGAGCACGATCAGACTCAACCCCAACAACAACCCGGTCTGGACTCATAAAATCCTTGATAGCCGCACCTTCTTTCAAGAATTCAGGATTAGAAGCGATATCAAATTCAATACTCACATCTCGCAAGGCTTGTTCCTCCTTGATCGCTTTCTTGATTTTCTGGGCAGTGCCTACCGGAACCGTACTTTTCGTAACAACCAAGATATATTTATTCATATAGCGTCCTACCGTACGGGCAACCTCAAGCACATACTTCAAGTCTGCGCTACCATCCTCATCGGGAGGTGTACCAACCGCACAAAACAGTACCTCGACCTCATTCAAACATTCTTTTAAATCAGTCATAAAATGAAGACGACCAGCTTGGGAATTGCGTGCCACCATATCGTCTAGCCCCGGTTCATAGATAGGAACTATGCCTTTCTTTAGATTCTCAATCTTTACCTTATCCACGTCCACACAAAAGACCTCAGTCCCCATTTCCGCAAAACAAGTACCCGTTACCAGCCCGACATAGCCTGTACCTACAATCGCTATTTTCATATATATCTATTACTTATGTTTATAGTGCATTTAAAAGAGATACAAAAGTAAGACTATTTCAAGAATTATACATAACTTTGGAAGCTTTTTTGGCATAAGCATGAACTAAAAAAGGAAGTCAATATGAAAATTATCTCTGAAAATCAGATTAAGGATTTAGGAATTACGCCTGCGACCTGTGTAGATTGGGCGAAAGAAAGTTTCTCTATAAAAAACAAGGCTCAATTACCCGCAAAAATAAGTGTACACCCCCAAGGTAATGACTTTTTCACTTCCATGCCCTGCCTCTTACCCCAAGAATTCTCTAGGTTTGGAATCAAGGTGGTTCATCGTATTGTAGGTGGCATACCTGCTTTAGGAAGCGATATCCTACTCTATGATTCCAATACGGGAGAACTATTAGCCCTATTGGGTGGAGATTGGATAACCGCTATGCGTACAGGAGCTGTCGCCACTCTCGCTATCCAAACATTAAAAGCGACCGATGCCACTACTTACAGTTTCATCGGCTTAGGAAATACAGCTAGAGCAACTATGTTATGTTTACTTGATAGCCAAAAAAATACGCATCATACAGTTCAGCTATTAAAATATAAGGATCAAGCGGATTCCTTTATAGAGAGATTCGGGGCTTATCCCAATGTTACATTCTCGATCATAGACAATATAGAGAATCTCATATCCAACTCAGATGTTATTATCAGTTGTATAACAGACGCAAGCACCTTGATCTGTCCGAAAAATGACCTATTTAAAGAAGGATGCCTAGTCGTGCCGATACATACGAGAGGATTTCAAAATTGCGATCTCTTTTTCGACAAGGTATATGGCGATGATACCGATCATGTGAAGGGGTTCCGTTATTTTTCCCAATTCAAACAATATGCCGAGCTAGAAGACGTTTTATCAGGTAGAACGGCTGGCAGAGAAAATGACCATGAACGGATATTAAGTTACAATATAGGTCTTGGTCTACATGATATTCTATTCGCAAGTAAAATTTATGATAGTTTATCTGCGCAATCTCCAGAGATTAAGATAGAAAGAGAGGTATCAAAATTCTGGATATGATATCGGTTTACATTATATGCAGCGTTTTAGATAATAGAATCATCTTATAGATGACAACCCCTTCTCGATTATGTACAGTCAAATTGATATTTTGACAGTAAAATCGACAGGGGTATTTGTTTATACAATTAAAAAAGAATAAGATATGCAAGCGATCATATTAGCGGCAGGCATGGGCAAACGCCTTAAAGAGTTGACAAAAAACAACACAAAATGCATGATTAAGGTACATAATCAAACCTTAATCGAACGTATGCTTAAACAACTGGAAGCTCTATCCCTGAAACGTATAATTATCGTGATAGGTTATAAAGGGGAAAAGGTACGTGAGCTTATCGGAGATAAGATAAACAACACTCCTGTTCTTTATGTAGAGAACAATGTATATGATAAAACAAATAATATATACTCGCTATATCTCGCTAAAAACTATCTGGTGGAGGACGAGACAATTCTACTTGAATCCGATCTAATTTTTGAGAACTCCATTCTCAGCAAATTGATAAACCATCCCTATCCAAATTTGGTAGTAGTTGCCAAATACCAAAGTTGGATGGATGGTACCGTCGTACGGCTGGATGAGGATAACAATATATTGAACTTCATCTCAAAGAAAGCGTTTCAATTTTGCCAAAAGGAGTCTTATTACAAGACCGTAAATATATATAAATTCAGTAAGGAATTTTCCACTAATAAGTATATTCCGTTCTTGGAAGCTTATTGTAAAGCCCTCGGTAATAATGAATACTACGAACAAGTTCTAAAGGTAATATCCTTATTAGACAGACCGGATTTAAAGGCCTTGACGATTACAACCGAAAAATGGTATGAGATAGATGACCAACAGGACTTAAATAATGCGGAAGCCTTATTTTCGGAAGGCAAGCAAGCTTTATCTTTATACGGCAAACGTTATGGTGGATACTGGCGTTTCCCTATGTTATTGGATTTCTGCTATCTCGTCAACCCTTATTTCCCAAATACCCGATTGAAGGAAGAAATGAAAGCTAATTTCGATACTCTCCTCACCGAATATCCTTCTGGTATGCAAGAAAACGCTCAACTAGCCGCCCGTTATGCGGGAATATCCTCCGAACAAATCATCGTAGGAAACGGAGCGGCCGAGTTAATCAGTGGTTATATGCGTATGACCTCTAAGTATACCACAGGAGTTATATTACCAACATTCGAGGAATACCCGAACCGTTTGGCCCCTAAGCAGCTGGTGTATTATACTCCCAGCAACCGAGACTTCTCTTATACTGCTTTAGACATTATATCTTTCTTTGATAACAAACCGATTGAGCAACTTTTGATAATTAACCCTGATAACCCATCAGGAAATTTATTATCTAAAAATGAGATATTTGCGCTAGTCGAATGGTCCGAACGAAAAGGGATTCGTTTAATCATAGATGAATCTTTCCTTGATTTCGCAAATCCTGAAAATAAACTTTCCCTGTTAGATAAAGAGCTTTTAAACAAATATCCACATTTGATTGTCATTAAGAGCATATCAAAGTCATACGGCGTTCCCGGATTACGATTAGGTTTCTTAGCGTCGGGAAACAAAGATCTCATAAAAGCGTTGAAAAAAGACATATCGATTTGGAACATCAACTCCTTCGCTGAATTTTATATGCAGATTTTCGTGAAATACAGTGATGACTACGACAAAGCCTGCCATAAATTCTTAAACGAAAGAGAGCGTTTCTTCCAGAATCTACAGGCAGTCTCATATCTTAGGGTTATTCCTTCCGCCGCAAATTATTTCTTATGTGAAGTAACCGATACTTACACATCGGAGGAACTTTGTAGCTTTTTATTGTCGAGAAATAATATTTTGATAAAAAATTGTGGAACAAAAGCCGGGTTCGAAGGAAAACAATATATCCGAATCGCTATCCGAAACAAGGAGGACAATGATAAGCTAACAGAAGCATTAAAATCATTGAATGAATAAGAAATCCAATATATTATATGGAAATAAGAAAGAAACTTAAGAACCCTATGGTTATAAATTTCATCTCCTTGGCATTGCTCCAAGGAGTGAATTATTTATTACCGCTATTATCTTTTCCATTTCTATTCAGGGTATTGGGAGTAGAAAGATGGGGATTAGTCACTTTCGGTTACTCATTGATGCAGTACTTTGTGATGTTCACCGATTTCGGATTTAACCTCTCTGCTACAAAGTTCATATCTGAGCACAGGAACGATCTACAAAAAATAAACTCTTATTTAAATAGCGCCATGATCGGGCGTTTTATCCTATGTGGAATTAGTTTAGCTATATTATTAATTTTGATCTCATGTTTTGATAAATTCAAAATGGAATCAACATTCTATCTCTTCTATTTTGGCATTATCATGGGAAATGTCATGTTTCCTATGTGGTTCTTTCAGGGCATGGAGAACATGAAATACATCACAGTTTTTAATATTGTGGCAAAATCTTTAAGCTTCATACCATTTTTCATTTTCATACGAGAACCTGAAGATTATATATATGTACCCGTATGTTATAGTGTTGGATTCATATTAGCTGGAATCGTAAGCTTATTTATCGTATATTTTAAAATGGGAATGAGATGGTATATCACTCCCATCAATCAGATCCGAAGTTCCTTAAAAGACAGCTCTACCTATTTTCTATCGAGGGCTTCTACCTCTTTATTTACAACTAGCAATTCATTCCTTTTAGGCCTTATTTGTGGAAATACGGCAGTAGGATATTATTCAGCGGCAGAAAAGTTATACCAAGCATACAATCAGCTATTATCCCCATTCACGGGCATATTATTCCCGCATATAGCGAAAAGTCGTGATGTCGTTTTTTTCAAAAGGATATTCTACCGTATCACATTTGCCAATTTGTTTTGTGTAACAGCAGCACTTCTATTATCAGCTTATGTACTTCAAATTGTCTATGGAACCGCAAATCCAAACATTCTTGAGGTATTCCGAATTCTTATATGCGCTTGTTTTGTCACTATACCATCAATGCTTCTCGGATACCCATTCCTTGCAGCCATGGGGCACCCATTATTTACGAACTGGACAGTTGTTTTCACTTCCGTAATGCATATAACTGGATTAATTATCTTGTATTTCTGTAATGCTCTTATACCAACAACCGTAGCGATCATAGTTGTCTTCTCCGAAACGCTTTTGATTTCTTTCAGAATATGGGGAGTACAGCGATTTCAACTTTTTAAGGATTCTTACATTTCACATATTTAAAATACAACTATCGCTAGGCACTACTATATGTGCCTAGTAAAGTTTTTTAAGGATTATTTACCGCATTATCGAGAAGATTAGCGCACCGACAATCTTCCAACAGATCAACTACAAAATAGAAAAACGATTGACAGAGCCAAATATGCGTTCTTTTTAGCCCTATCAATACATATACATATGCACAAGACACACTGATTATTAATCTAATACAAGAAGCTCAAACAATCGGCTCATGGCTTATCAAGTGAACAACTTACGGTTTGTCAAGCCACAAGCTTACGGCTGAGGGTAGTCGTAAGCGTACCAGTTGGGAAGTGATTAGTTATTCGCTTGCCAAGCCTTATTCCAGTAGATTTGCTACCCATCCTAGCAACCTCCTATGATATGGATTTCACAGTTCTTCTCGTGCCATGGATCTCGCATCATATATAATCTACCTAAGGGAAAGACCTCTTCACTATTTATCCGAACAACTTAAAAAAGATTTTATACATATATGTCGCTTGCAAAACTTTTTTATTCCTCCAATAGATAAAAAGAATAAAAACCAGAATTGCATATTATTAACCAAGTATATCTAATTTTGAATTTAAATAATACTATATTTATGCATTAATATAAATTTAAAAATCAACGATTATGTCTACTAAATCTATTCTAACAGCAGTGAACAATAGTTGGCCAGAATTTAATCCTAGCTCGTTCAGTCCCAATCAAACGTATGTAATTACAACAACAAAATCATTGACAGGCAATATTACATTGTCCGAAAATATTACACTTATTTTTGCTGGAGGTAAAATAGCAAGCAATGTCTCCAATATCACAAGAACATTAAAAGGTAACAATACACATATAATCGCACCTATCAGCCTAATTTTTGAAAAGGAAATACAATTGGATGGTTCTTGGATTATGGATAGAGCTTACCCACAATGGTTTGGAGCCAAGAACAATGACGAAAATACAGATTCTTCAGATGCCATCAATAAAGCGATACAATTTAAAAGGGTCGGAGAAGTCTTCTTACCCAGAGGTCAATATTACATAAATAAAACTATTAACGTTAAAGTAGGGATAATCCTACGAGGTGAAAAAGCATATACATATAAAGACACAAAAAATATAAGTCAAAATGATTATCTAAATCAAGGTACTATTATATCTCCAAGACCTAATAGTGGATTAAGTTTTTCCGGTAATTTCTTAGTAAAAGTAAATGTAAGTGGAGACAGTCCTGAAAATGGGACATGGGAATATGCTTATACTGAGTATCATACAGAGATAAGTGATATTTACTTCTGTAATCTTAATTCTAGCATTAAGAATTTACGCGGTGTCTTATTTGCAGGTTGTATAAATATACAATATTGTCGATGGAAAGGATTTGTTCAAGCCGTAGCATCAACACATCAGAATTATTCCGATGGAAAATCCATTACTCATTGTCATTTTAGTACAGAATATGTCACACATACTCAAGATCTATATGCTTTTGATTTACAAGGCATGGGAGATGCTCTTTTATTTAAATATAATATGATACAACCAAATGGCAAATGGATTGACACAAATAATATTCAACATTTCTTAGGGGGATTGGCTTTGAATCAGAGTTTAGGAGCAGAGATATGTGACAATATAATAAATGCCAATATTCTTATAAAGAATTCCAAAGGAGTAATTTTTCAAGCAAATCATTGTGAAGGAAAAGAAACTCAATTACAAATAATGTGTAGTTCAGCCATAATATCAAGTTGCTATTTTGAAAAAGGTGCTGTACCTAGTATTAACATACAAGATCCAACTGCTAATAATTATGATATTTCTAACATATCTTTAGAAAACATAGTTTTTGCTTATTATGAAAATGAATATGAAGATGAAAATAAAACACAACCGAGGAACATAAAAAGATATGATTTACAAACAGATGGAAAAGTAAATATCAGTATAAAAAATTCTTTCAGGCATTGGGTAGAAAGAGATTGGATAAATAGATCCGCTCCATATGGAATGGAAATATGTAATAATGATGTGTCATCATCCCCTATTGATAAATTTAATAATCACAGTTATTTACTTTCAAACAGAGGAGCCTTAACGACTGGCTTTAGCGTAATCCAAGATCATGCTATATCCACCAAGAACTTAACAATGAGTGGTGCAACCAATAGCCATGTTGATTGGCACAAAGATCCTGGCACCTATTCTTATACCGCAAATATAGTTTGGGATAAAACCAGAAAGTTAACAACCCCAATATCTTCCACATTTACTGTTGAGAATATATCCAAATTTGGAGTTCTAATTACTCTTTTCGGAGGTGATACTTTTGGATACCACACATTTATACGTATTTTTAGGACAAAAGGAACTAGTAGTAGCTTTGAATACTGCGATGTTCCTTTATGTGGCTGTAAGCACCTGTATGACAATGGAAATTCAATATGTGGATTTGAGTGGAAAACTGGAAATCAAGAAAAGCAAGTTGGGGTTATCCCGAATGGAGCAATACAGTTCTTAGGAGACAATATTATTTGCAGAAGCACCTCTTATCCTATTGTAGGTACTTGGACTGATGGTGACATCATCTATAATATGGGAAATGGCACTCCAACTTTATGGATACGTATTAATGGAAGTTGGATTGCTAAATAAAAACTTAGTTGAAAGTTCCAAGTTTCACAAGAAATCTTTTACAAACAGAAATAGCAACCTGTATGAAAGAGGACAATATCCACTAAGAACGTAAGTTTTTGAGAAGGCCTAATCAAAAATATTTAAAGTTGTCAAAGGGACAAACTACATTGTCCTTTTTGACAGCTTATTATAGATAGAATCCGATCAAACTGTTTAATTCAATTTCACAGGCTCTCTTATCATACCAAGTAACTTCTTGAAAGTTCAGACTGAGAGATCATAGCTATGATACATAAATTCGAAATGCAAACATCCAATACATTTCTACATCCGTGAAAACAGCACTTTAACTAGCTTACAATTACAATTATCAGTTATTTAGACTTCATTTTGAAAAAAAAATTGTATATTTGCAAACTTGAAAGGATTATAACATCATTATGACATTACAAGAATTCACTAATAAATATTTTTATTATCTTTTTGTGATCACATTACTCTCTGGTATTGTTTTTTATGATATCATAGGATTTAATTCTGCAGACGAAGTATGCGGTCTTCTTTTACTAGTTCTATTTTTTAGGAATATGTTTCTCTCTAAAGATTGGCCTATCAATAAATTTTTCTTATTGGTACTTGGAATTTTTCTTTTCTACGTTTGTTACTCCATTTATATTGGTAGCAACTCAATAAAAGCAATATGTATGGATTTGATCATACAAATGAAACCATATCTTGCATTTTTCTGTACTTACCAATTAATGCCCAAGTTTAATAAAAAACAAAAAAAGATATTACAAGACCTATGCCTTTTACTATGGTGCTTATTTCTACCTTTAGGAATTATCGGATTTTATAATGTGAGAATATTTTTCCACATAATTGGTCATCCATCTTGTTATGCGGCATTAATTACCGCATTAGCCTTAACCTATTTATATTGCAGCGAATACACGCTAAAAGACAAATTACTTTTTTTAGCGATGCTAGCTATAGGTATCTCCTCCGGACGATCAAAATTCTATGGATTTTTTGCACTAGCGATATTCACTGTTTTCTATTTAGGGAAAATAGAGAATCTTAAAATAAATTTCCGAAACGTAATGGCTTGTATAATATTATTAGCTGCTATAATATTCGTGGCCAGAGAAAAGATAGATCTCTATTTCATACAAGGATTCACAGAAGACGGTGATGCTAGTGAAAAAGATCTTTTAGCCCGATTTGTTCTTTATGCGACATCTTTTCTCATATTACTTGATTACATTCCTTTTGGATCTGGTCTAGCTAGTTTCGGCACACACACTTCCGCCGTATTTTATTCAAACATTTATAGTAAATATGGCATTGATTCTGTTTGGGGACTAAGCAAATCGTACAATAAATTCATTGCGGACACCTATTATCCTTCATTGGCTCAATTCGGTTTTGCAGGAATCATTCTTTTTATCCTCTTTTGGATATATATCATCATGAAATCCATCACATACAGTAAAATCACGAACGACTCTAAATTATTAACGATAACATGTCTTATCATAGGCTTCCTGCTTATCGAAAATATAGCAGACGCATCGTTCACTAGTAACAGAGGTCTATTTATGATGGTTTTTCTAGGGCTAGTTGCCGCAAATCAAAAAGAACAATCTATCTCCTTTAAAGAACAAGAAAATGATATTATCCAAGATAAAACAATCAATAAAATAAAATAATGACTGACTACAATAAACTTTTTCCCGATAATCGGCAATCTGGAGAAACAACTCTCCGACAAGCACAACTGGTTATGTTGCGCATGTTTAAAATTATTGATCATATATGCAGGCAGCATAATTTAAAATATTGGATGTGTTCTGGAACACTACTAGGAGCCATACGTCATCAAGGATTTATCCCTTGGGATGATGATTTAGACATTTGTATTATAAGGGAAGATTATGAGAAGTTTTTAACTATAGCTCAAACGGAGTTACCCAAAGACTTATTTCTACAAACAAGAGAAACGGATCCCTTTTACGATTATTTGGCCTTACCTTGCAAAATAAGAGATAAGAATAGTTTGATTATTTCAAATGGAATAGAAAATAAACAGTATAACATGGGATTATTTATAGACATTTTCCCTGCAGACCGTTATCATTTAAATCCAACGATATTCAAAAAAGAACAAAGACATAAGTCATATTTCTTCTATTTGTGCAAAGGGCTAGATGCTGAATTAGACAAGAAAAATTCAACCGTAAAAAGATTTGTTTCTTACTTAAACCCCATATTGAGGGCCTTAACAAAAAGATATTTGCGACAGTCCAGAAGATATATCCATAATAATCTATATCTAGGAGAACAATGTCTGATCGGACATGGCTTTGACACACCTTGGAGACGGTATTTCAATTATAATGAAATCTTCCCTCTAAAAGAATATATTTTTGAAGGGTATACATTCCTTGGACCACAAAATGCTGATGCTTATCTATCTCAACTATATGGAAAGACATATATGACACCACCTCCTCCTGAAAAACGAATTCAGCAACACGCAGCTTTATTAAAGCCTATATTATAAAAATAACACCTCCGATTGAAAATCTTAGCGCCTTTCAATCGGAGGTAGTACTAGTCTAATATTTTTAACATATCAAGATTTGAGAAAGCGCAGCCTTAAGATTTTCCAAACAAAAACTGGATTATAAATAATATATCGCCTCCAAAGACGTTTCGGATCACTAATCAAACGACCGAGCCACTCTAGTCCCATATTAATCATCCAACGGGAAGGACGTTTTTTTGTTCCAGCATAAAAATCAAACACTGCACCAATCCCACAGGTAATATGAGCATTTAAAGCCTTATGATTCTCAAAAATCCATTTCTCTTGTTTAGGGGCTGTCATTCCGACAAATAAAGCATCTGGAGCAAAGTCATTGACTAGCCTTATCATCTCTTGATTATCCTCTTCTGAGAAAGTAGCCTTAAACGGAGGACTATAAGTAGACACTTCTATATGAGGGTATTCATAAGACAAACGTTCCTTTATTTTTGAGAGCGTTGCCTCCGAAGCCCCCAAATAAAAACATTTCCCACTTTGTCTTTCCAATGTCTCTAGGACCATCTGATGTAAATCTGCTCCCGCAATCTTCTGGATGCGCTCCTTCTTCAAGAAACGTGCAGCCCAAACAACCGCTATGCCATCCGGTAATAAATAATCACTTTCTATCAACGACTGACGAAAAAGAAGATCCTTATCCGCCATCACCCAAGAATAAGCATTAATCGTATTCACTGTTATACGTTCTTCTGGAATAGAATTGAACACATAATCTCCAGCGATTGTATAATAAGATAATGGTATTTTACGCATTTCTTTTATCAATTACAATAATTTTTTATAGAGAGAATCAATTTGCTTATTGATTTCATTCATGTTAAACAAGCCTTTTGATAGATTCAACGAGCTTTCCCCCAACTGATAACGCAGTTCCTG
The DNA here is from genome assembly GCF_056640955.1 of Parabacteroides sp. KHUB-02. NCBI lineage: Bacteria > Pseudomonadati > Bacteroidota > Bacteroidia > Bacteroidales > Tannerellaceae > Parabacteroides > Parabacteroides sp. KHUB-02. Next base: position 443,293 of record NZ_JBWQEV010000002.1, read on the forward strand.
ACTCGCTAACAAACGATCTAATTGACGAGCTAACCCTTCTATATCCCCCGGTTCAAAAAACAAAACATTTTTTTCATTAAACAAAACATCCGGTAAACCTCCCACTGGAGTAGAAATCACCGGTAAGCCATATGCCCAAGCATCCAATACCGCCATAGGAAATCCTTCCGCATAACTGGCTAAACAGAAGATTGATGCTCGACGAAATAGCAAATCCTTAGCCCCATCTCTCACCCATCCTAAAAAATTCACTTGGCTCTCTATTTGACAATCAACGGCAAGCTGCTTTGCTTCTGCTAACTCCCCATTACCAGCTATATTTAGTTTCCAATCCGGATAAGAGGCTGCAATTCGAGCAAAAGCATAGATTAAAACAGAATACCCCTTATTATAATTCAATGTTCCCGCAAATATAATTTCTTTATATTGATCTGTATATTTCACTGAAGGAACAATTGGGCAAGGGTTATAAATCACATACACTTTACCTTCCAGACCAAATAAAAGTTCTACCTTTTGACGGATAGATTGAGATAATACGATAACAGCATCAGCCCCTTGAAACATCTTTTGGTAAAGTTTATTTCCAGCCTTTTCATCAACTTGGTTACCTATGTGTAAATGAATAACAACTTTTTTCCCTAAGAACTTCGCTATTTTAAAAAAAGGGTATTTACGCTTCACCGACGGAAGCTCACTTGTATGAATATGAATCAAATCATATTTCCACACACAAACGATATATTTCAAAAAAGCAATAAAAGCATATAAAAACTTCCAGACTAAATTCCGATCAATATGAGTTTCGATCCAACGAACCTGATAGTTAGTCCAAAAGGGAAATTGTTCATAGGCTCTGACAACTGCCGTAACTCCTCCACGTGTCTTCCTTGAAGTAGCTAAAAACAACACCCTTTTAGTTTTCATCTCTATGCCTAATTAATTCATCCTTACTGAAACGCTTTGCCTCAGCATATAACTTACGTTCATGTTCTAATATTGTATCAATATCCCAACGAAACTTGAGTATCTTAGAAGGAACCCCTCCTACAATAGCATAAGGAGGCACATCTTTTATGACTAAGGCTCCAGCAGCAACCACAGCTCCTCTTCCCACAGTCACACCCTTCAAAATCGTTGCATTAGACCCTACCCACACATCATCATCGATATGGATATCCAAATCATCCCCGGGTAATTTATCTTGTACATCATAAATGAAACGTCCGACATCCGTTATTCGATGATCCCCACCAATTAATGTCACACGGGGACCAAATAAAACTTTATTGCCAATAAACACCTTACTTTCTGTAGCAAGTATAATTGCATGAGGACCTAAATAGACATCATTACCTATAGAGACATTTTTATATGTAATCAAAGAGGATAGAGAAGCAAAGCGAACATGAGTCCCACACCGCATCATTAAACGTTTATAAAAAAACGAAACAAAACGATTCAAGCAACCTCGTACAAAATAGCTTAAATTATATATAAAAAAACCTATTAGACGCATAAGAGATCCTTTTTACTTTTTCGAACTTACTCTTTTATATTCATCCCGTAATGAATAATATTGTTCTTTAATAAATAAATATCCAAGAGGAATAACCAATGTAAATATTAACATTCCAATAGCCGCATATAATTTACGCGGAGCGATAGGTTTACTTTTAACATAGGCACTATCCAATATACGTGCTTTTTCCCTAGCTTGACCTAAAATTAAGGCTGTTTCTTCTCTCTTTTGTAATAAGATAAGGTAAACACCCTGTATTATTTCTTGTTGACGCTTCAACTCTACATAATGGCGCTCTGCAATAGGGTAATTATTCATCTTATCATAAATCAATTGTTCTTTTGATTTCACATCTGCGATAGAAACCTGAAGCCCTTTTTGAGCATTATTGATAGTTTGAAAAACACTCTGACGAAGCTCATCTGCTTGTTTCGTCAATGTTCCAACCAAAGGATTATTTATACTTGAGTTCTGGATCACTCGAGCTCGTTCTAGCAACACTTCATTATAAGATGTTAAAGGGCTTCCTTTCTCTCCCTCTTGAGCAGTCAAAAGAACAGGGACTAGATTATACTTATTAGCAGGATCTTTTATGAAAGCATCCATCATCCCTACCACATTGACTTGTGCCTCAAGTTCTATCAATTTTATTTGAAGATCTTTCATTTGATCCACATAGAACTGGACATCATGTTCTCCATCCATAAGCTTATTCTTACTCTTATAGGCTTCAATTTGATTTTCCACATCCGCTAATTCAGATATAACATTTTGAATACGCCCATCTAAAAAAGACAATGTTTTACGAGCCTCACTCTTTTTATACATATCCGCTTGTCGATTATATAGCAAAATCAAGGTATTCAACATATCCAAACCTCTTTGCCGCTCATAATCCATACATCCCAACTCTATCACATTCGAACTCTTAGAATTTTCCTCTATAGTAAATTCTTCCTCTAACTTCTCGGCTATCCATCCTGCCGGATGATAAATAATATCCAATTTCGCAGATGTAATATTTTCCTTTCCTTGATTAAACGATAGAGTAAACATACCCTTAGGTAGCTCCATAGAGGCAGGAAGAGAACTGAAATTAAAATGTTTCTTTCCCATACTTTTAGTTTCAGCCAAAACTTCAATCTTCCCATTAGACATCGATACGGAGAACTCCACATCCTCATCTAATCGCAGATTTGTTATAGAATCCGTTGTCATCTTAAAAGGAGACTCTTCATACAATCGATATCCAAAAGAATAAGGCTCAGAGTATTCCACATTCACTCCCAAATCCAATACCATATCACGGAGTAACTTATTCGATGTTAACATCATTAACTCATCCTCTATATTAATAACACTAGAAGAACCGCCCCCCAACCCAAAAGATTTCATCAACCCAGCGGCCTCTCCCAATCCAAAACTACCTCCTCCAAGGTCTTTATCTTCCTGAATCTGGATACGGGCCATCATCTCATATGTACGAGGGTAATAAATCAGATATAAAACCGCAGGGATTATAGAAAACAGGAATACCCCTAAAAATAATTTCCATTGCAATAGATATCTTACGATAATACTTTTAAGTCCGATTGTTTCGTTGTCTTTCACTTCCATCATCTAATTATTATTTAGTAATAGCCAATATAACAGTCGTTATCACAGATACTGCGCTCAAAATTGAGGAGAACACGGTTATACTATATTGTTGGGCTTGACTATAACGGGCGTTTCTCTTCTTCGCATTATTCGGTTCCACATAAACAACATCATTTTGTTGAAGATAATAATAGGGGGAAGTAAATATATCCGGCTCGGTAATATCCAAACGAGCAAATTCCTTTTCTCCATTATTATCTCGTATAACCAAAATGTTCTTACGGTTCGCGTTAATTGTCAAATCACCGACTTGGCCTATAGCATCTAAAATTGAAAGACGATCATTTTTCACGGAAATCGCACCCGGCCGAGAAACCTCACCCATCACCGTGACCTTATAATTAACAATCTGTACATTAACCAATGCATCTTTCACATAAGGGGAGATCATTTCTTGCATTTTATCACTTAACTGTTGCTTAGTCAATCCCGCCACATGGATCTTTCCCAAAACAGGGAAATTTATGTCACCTTCCTGATCAACCAAATACGTTCTTAATTGACCGGAAGAAACCGTCGTAGTCTCACCTTGAGTCGCATAAGCATATACAGGGGGATTAAAGGGAGTAACGACTGTCGGATCCCATGCCGTAACAGTTATCGTAAGTAAGTCATCAGGGCAAATCTTCGAGGTATAAGCTTGATTCATCTTACTCACCTGTTCGGGGGTCAAGGCATCCACTCCTTGGAAATAAACCACATCTTTAGGAACAGAACAAGCCCCTAACAATAAGACAAACAATGCCACTACTGATACTAATTTCACTCTCATAATCTTTGTTTTCTTCAAATAAGGTGCAAATATACGTTTTTTAGTTTGAACATGAGGTCTCAAAAGGACCACAAGTATAAAGATACTTCTATAACGATGCAATTGTCTAGATATTGCTGCATGCTAAATCAAAATTATAGTTGTTTTTACCGCTTTTTCATGATTATTGCGTAAGTTTGTGACAAAACAAAAACATATGGTTGAGATAGGAAAATACAACACGCTGAAAATAGTGAAAGACCTTGACTTCGGGGTTTATCTGGATGGAGGTAACGGGGTGGAGATCTTGTTGCCGACTCGTTACGTACCTAAAAACGTGAAACCCGGGGATGAGGTCGAGGTGTTTATTTATCATGATAATGAAGGGAGGTTGATCGCTACTACCGCACGTCCTCTGGCAACGGTCGGGGAGTTCCAGTTCATGGAGGTAAAAGACGTGAATAATGCCGGCGCATTTCTGGAATGGGGTATCATGAAAGATTTGCTCGTTCCTTTCAAGGAGCAGAAAATGCCGATGAGAGAGGGAAAATGGTACTTAGTCTACGTCCGGTTGGATCATGTGACAGGACGTATCATGGCATCCGCACGTATCGAGAAGTTCTTGAACAATACCCCTATCGATTACGAGCAGAATCAAGAGGTTCAGTTATTGGTAGCCGATGAGACGGATCTTGGCTATAAGGTGATCATCAATAACCAGCATTGGGGATTGATCTATTATAATGAGGTATTCCAGCGTCTTGAGAAAGGTGAGCATCTGAAAGGCTATATAAAAGAGGTACGTGAGGATGATAAGATAGACGTAAGCCTAACGCCGCAAGGCTACCAAAAGGTAGAGGGGATCGCCGGCGTCATTCTGGAAGCGATGAAAACACAAGGGGGATACATCCCGGTACACGACAAGAGCGATCCGGACGTGATCTATTCCTTATTCCGCTGTAGCAAGAAAGCTTTCAAACAAGCGATCGGGGCACTCTATAAGCAACATCTTATCACGCTGGAAGATGGCGGGATACGGCTCGTGAACGAGAAGTGACCCATTTATATAAAAAAAGTCAATGGAATCCGTTACAGAATCCATTGACTTTTCTTTATAAATCCATTGAGTTAGCGAACGGATTCCATTGACTTTCTAATCCAGCTTCAATACGGCCAAGAACGCTTTTTGCGGAACTTCTACCGTACCGATCTGCTTCATTCGTTTCTTTCCCTCTTTCTGTTTTTCCAGCAATTTACGCTTACGGGAGATATCGCCTCCATAACATTTCGCCGTCACGTCTTTACGGACAGCCTTGATCGTCTCACGAGCGATGATCTTTGCGCCTATCGCCGCTTGGATAGCGATATCGAATTGCTGACGGGGGATCAACTCTTTCAGTTTCTCGCACATACGACGTCCGAAAGTAACGCTATTATCCACGTGCGTCAATGTAGACAAGGCGTCTACCGGCTCACCGTTCAACAGGATATCTAATTTAACTAATTTACTAGGACGGAAATCATGTAAATGATAATCGAAGGAAGCGTACCCTTTTGAAATACTCTTCAATTTATCATAAAAGTCGATTACGATCTCGCCCAACGGCAAGTCATAATGAATCTCGACACGATCACCTGAAATATATTCTTGCTTAAGCAGGACGCCACGCTTACCCAGACAGAGTGTCATGATCGGGCCGATATAGGTAGTGTTCGTGATCACGGAAGCACGGATAAACGGCTCGTCGATATGATCAATCAAGGTCGGGTCCGGCAAGCCTCCCGGATTATGTACCTCGATCTCCTCCCCTTTCTTTGTATGCACGATATAAGAAACGTTCGGTACAGTGGTTATCACATCCATATTGAACTCACGATCCAAACGCTCCTGAACAATCTCCATATGCAACAAGCCCAAGAAACCGCAACGGAACCCAAAACCCAACGCGGCGGAACTCTCCGGCTGGAAAGTCAAGGAAGCGTCGTTCAACTGCAATTTCTCCAATGACGCACGAAGGTTCTCGAAATCCTCGCTATCAATTGGATAGACACCGGCGAAGACCATCGGCTTCACCTCCTCAAAACCGGCGATCGCGTCTTTAGCCGGGCGAGACACATGAGTGATCGTATCACCGACACGCACCTCCCGGGACGTCTTGATACCGGAAATGATATATCCTACGTCTCCCGTCCGGATCTCCTCACGGGGGCACATATCTAATTTCAATATACCTACCTCGTCGGCGTCATACTCTTTTCCTGTAGCGATAAACTTCACATGGTCACCTTTACGGATCACGCCGTTTACCACCTTGAAGTAAGCGATAATACCACGGAACGGATTAAAAACGGAGTCAAAAATCAGACACTGCAACGGGGCCTCCGGATCACCTTTCGGGGCCGGGACCTTCTCCACGATCGTATTCAAGATCTCAGTCACTCCCTCACCTGTCTTTCCGCTCGCCCGTAAGATATCCTCACGAGGGCAGCCCAACAGTTCCACGATCTGGTCCTCTACCTCCTCCGGCATGGCGCTAGGCAGGTCGATCTTGTTCATCACCGGAATAATCTCTAAGTCATTCTCTATCGCCATATACAGGTTAGAGATGGTTTGCGCCTGAATACCTTGGGCCGCATCCACGATCAGCAACGCACCCTCGCAGGCGGCGATAGAACGGGAAACCTCATACGAGAAGTCCACGTGCCCCGGAGTATCGATCAGGTTCAGTATATATTCTTCACCCTTATAATTATACTTCATCTGGATCGCATGGCTCTTGATCGTAATACCACGCTCACGCTCTAAATCCATGTCGTCAAGGACTTGAGCTTGCATGTCTTTACCTTCTACTGTCTTGGTATACTCAAGCAAACGGTCTGCCAAGGTACTTTTCCCATGGTCAATATGAGCAATAATACAGAAATTGCGGATATTCTTCATCTGCTAAATTTATTTTTAGGTACGCGAAGATAGGAAATTTAGCCTAAATACTATACTTTTGGCATACCATTTGTTGTTAATAGTATATGACAATACAAGAAATAAATAAAGCATACAACCGAATTATCGGTTCATTAGACGAAAAGGAGCTAAAGAACGCGTTCGATTTTCTCCAAAGTCTAATAGCGGGAATACGTGAGTACTCATTCCAAGACAGGTTGAACGAGCTACAAGATACTTATAAATATATGTTGCGATACCGGATCGAGGGGGCTAAAGATCCGATGCAAGACCAGATATACAACAACTTGATCGCATCCAGCTATGAGTTCGCGGATATAGTGAAGCACAAGGCCTTATCGGTAGATTCGCCTCTCTCCTATTATAGCCGTAGGCGAATGATGCAAAAGGAGCTTACCAACTATGACCAGCTCCACAAGGTCTTGAGAAACGCCTCTCTGGTGAAGATAGAGACTCCGACCGGAACCATCACGGAGCAGCAGCAAATCGAATCCGCCACGATCCTATTATTCAATAAGATCTGGACCTCGAATCCTCTCAATAAGGAAGAAATAGCCTCCATCAGGAACCTATTGAATGACCAAGAGTTGCCTTTTATCATCGGTAGCCAAATCGTATCGGCATTAATGTTGGGATTGCAAGCCGCTTTCGATAAGGAGAAACTGCTATTATTATTCGATGCGGCCAATCTCCAAGAAGATGAGATTCGTTACCGCGCGTTGATCGGGATTCTCTTGACGCTCTATACCTATAGGAAACGTACGGCGTTATATCCGCAGATAGCGGATCGACTAGCGGCTTTATCCGAGGGATTTCCTAATTTCACGAAAGCGATCCGCACGATTACCCTTCGTTTTATCCTAGCCCGTGAGACAGAGAAGATCACCCGTAAGCTACAAGACGAGATCATTCCGGAGATGATCAAGCTAGGCCCTAAAATCAGTCAAAAGATAAACTTAAAGGATATCAATCCGGAACTTCTCGGAAACGAGATGAATCCGGAGTGGCAGAATATGTTATCGAACAGTTCCTTAGGGAAGAAAATGGAGGAGTTCAGCGAACTGCAACAAGAAGGCGCGGACGTAATGCACTCTACTTTCGTGCATCTAAAGCATTTCCCCTTTTTCCGGGAACTGGGTAACTGGTTCATGCCATTCACGACCGAGCATTCCGCTTTTGGCAATCAGTTGAGCAAGAATCAAACGGAAAAGGATATGCTAGATTCCATGACTCTTGCGGCATTCATGTGTAATTCCGATAAATATTCCTTATATTTCAGTATGATGCAATTGCCGGATCAAGCCCGTCAAATGATGATGGGACAGTTTGGTAGTCAAGCCTCCGAGATGATTCAGCAAACAAAGGAGGAATTAATCAGTAAACGGGGAAAACTGGAAATCATATCCGGACAGTACATACAGGACTTGTATCGTTTCTTCAAACTTTATCCGGGACATCTGGATTTTGATGACATATTTACATCTGCGCTAGACTTTCATAACCTGCCAATTTTGCAGCCTTACGTCAGTGATGAGGAAAGTTTGACAACTATAGCGGAGTATTATCTCCGGAAGAATTACTTCCTTGACGCACTCACGATCTACAATCGCTTATCCGACGCAAATCAAGAAAGTGATATCTTATTCCAGAAAATCGGTTACTGCAAACAAATGAATGGCGATATACAAGGCGCCTTGGAGGCTTATTTACATGCGGATCTTATCAATCCAGACAGTAAATGGGTTATTCGCCGGATCGCCGGTTGTTACCGTACCTTAAAGCAACCGGAAGAAGCGTTGAAATACTATCATCGTTACGAGGCTTTCAATCCGGATGATTTATCGATCCAAATATGTATCGGCCACTGCCATCTTGAACTCAAGAATTATAATGAGGCGCTGAAATATTATTTCAAGGTAGATTATCTGGACAATAAAAGTACGAAGGCTTGGCGTCCAATAGCTTGGTGTTCTTTCTTGACCGGTAAATACGATCAGGCCCGTAATTATTACAAAAAGATCATGGATAATCAACCCAACACCCAAGATTTCTTGAATGCGGGACATACGGAATGGGCATTACAGAATATCAAGGGAGCGCTTGCTTTTTATAAAAAAGCCGTGGAGAAAGAGTCCGGTGATTTCTCGAAGTTCCAAGAGCAGTTCAATCAAGATATTCCCGATCTTCTTGTAGCGGGAATCGAGGAGGCGGAAGTGCCGTTGATGATGGATCAACTCCGGTATTCCTTGAGCGATATATTCTAACTAGTCATCCAACAATTTGAGAAGACAAAAAGAAATATCGTATGAAAGAGATGATATTAGAGACAAAGCGACTCCTATTAAGGGAATTAAAACAAGATGATTTTAATAATATCTGTAAGCTTTTACAAGATCCGATTGTAATGTACGCTTACGAGGGAGCGTTCAGTAAAAAAGAGGTACAAGAATGGCTTGATAAGCAATTAAGGAGGTATCAAAACGATGGTTTTGGTTTATGGGGGATGATAGAGAAAGACAGCGGAGAGCTTATCGGTCAATGTGGTCTCACCTATCAAGAATTCAATGGTCAACAGGTTCCGGAGATCGGTTATTTGCTTAGGGCGGAATACTGGCATAAAGGTTATGCTACCGAAGCCGCCATAGCTTGTAAGGAATACGCCTTCAATATCCTTAACTTCGACAAAGTATACTCCATCATACGGGACACAAATATCCCCTCTCAAAAAGTAGCACTAAGAAACGATATGAGGGAAATCGCAAATTTCATAAAACATTATCGCAATATCGATATGCTTCATTTAGTATTCTGCGTGAATAAGTTATAGTTATCAAGCGGAAAGACTGGGATTCGAACCCAGGGAGCGGTTACCCGCTCACCGCATTTCGAGTGCGGCCCGTTCGACCACTCCGGCATCTTTCCTTGTGGTTGACGTGTACAAAAGTACATAAAATATAGTATCGTTATTCTCTTGAAAGGCTAAAATTACTTTATCAAATACAAAAAAGGGCATTCTTCACAGAACGCCCCTCTTTAAAACATATAACTAATACCTCTAAATTACTTGAAATAACGATTATATAAACCTTCAAATCCTTTGCCATGACGTGCCTCGTCTTTGCACATCTCATGTACGGTATCATGGATCGCATCCAAATTCTGTTGTTTAGCCAATGTAGCGATACGTTTCTTGTCCTCGCATGCGCCAGCCTCAGCTTCCATACGCTTTTTCAAGTTAGTCTTCGTATCCCAAACAACGTCACCAAGAAGCTCCGCAAACTTAGCAGCGTGCTCAGCCTCTTCCCAAGCGTAACGCTTGAATGCCTCAGCTACCTCAGGATAACCCTCACGGTCTGCTTGACGGCTCATGGCCAAATACATACCAACTTCGGTACATTCTCCCATAAAGTGAGCGTTCAGACCTTCCAAAATCACTGGGTCTACACCTTTAGCAACACCTAGTACATGTTCGTCAACGAACTGCAACGCACCTTCTGTCTCTACTAATTCCTTAAATTTGCTTTTCGGTTGTTTACATTGAGGGCAGAACTCAGGAGCCTCATCACCTTCGTGTACATAACCACATACTGTGCAAATCCATTTCTTTTTCATATATCGCAAAATTTTTATTGGTTGTATGGCACAAAATTAACTAAACTATCCGATACTACCATAATTCATCGATAGATTAATTCTATGTGTTAATCGATAAAAACTATGGAACTTATTTTTGACAGTGATTGTTTACTAAGTAAATATTTATTTATATGGATACATCTAAGATTATTAGTTTATTAGGAGACAAAAGTGATTATTATTTAAATCACGTATGTAAGACTATTGATAAATCGCTGCTTCATCTTCCATCACCCACTTGCGTGGACGATGTGTGGGTCAATTCAGATAGAAACATACAGACTCTCAATAGTCTGCAAACCTTGTTGGGGCACGGAAGATTAGCTAACACCGGATATGTTTCTATCCTCCCGGTAGATCAAGATATCGAGCATACCGCAGGGTCTTCCTTCGCTCCAAACCCCATTTATTTCGATCCGGAGAATATCGTAAAATTAGCGATCGAGGGTGGTTGCAACGCAGTCGCTTCTACGTTCGGCATACTAGGGTCAGTCGCACGAAAATATGCCCATAAGATTCCATTCTTGGTAAAACTAAATCATAATGAGCTTCTTACTTATCCGAATTCTTACAATCAAATCTTATTCGGCACGGTGAAGGAAGCATGGAATATGGGCGCCGTAGCTGTAGGGGCCACGATCTATTTCGGATCAGAGCAAAGCCGACGTCAGCTAGTCGAGATTGCCGACGCATTCGAGTATGCCCATGAACTAGGTATGGCGACCGTATTATGGTGCTATTTACGAAACAGCTCTTTTAAAAAGGATGGCATCGACTATTCCGCGGCAGCCGATTTGACCGGACAGGCTAATCACCTTGGCGTCACGATCAAGGCCGATATCATCAAGCAGAAGCTACCGGAGAACAACGGAGGTTTCACCGCTATCAATTTCGGGAAGATCGATCAAAAGATGTACACAGAGTTAACGACAGAACATCCGATCGACCTCTGCCGTTACCAAGTTGCTAATAATTATATGGGACGTGTCGGGCTTATCAACTCCGGTGGGGAATCTCATGGCGCCTCAGATCTTAAAGACGCTGTCGTCACCGCTGTCATAAACAAACGTGCGGGTGGCATGGGGCTGATTAGCGGAAGAAAGGCGTTCCAACGTCCGATGAAAGACGGCGTGGAGTTACTTCATTCAATTCAAGATATTTATTTGGATAAGGATATTACTATCGCTTAGTTTGTTATTGCGTTGAGAAAAGAAGGCCGTCCATCAAAGCTATATACTTTGGGGACGGCCTTCAAATTTTATTTCTTCAACCACATATCCAACCACTCAAAGAATGTGCGTTGCCATAGAACGCCATTCTGGGGCTTCAATACCCAATGGTTCTCATCCGGATAAATCAGCAACTCGGCCGGTACCCCCCGAAGAACCGCGGCGTTAAACGCTGCCATTCCTTGATTAGCCAAGATCCGGTAATCCTTCTCTCCATGGATACAAAGGATAGGCGTATCCCATTTGTCCACGAACTTATGCGGGGAGTTCGCGAAAGTATGTTGAGCCGTAGCGTTCTGCTTTTCCCAGTACGCTCCACCCATATCCCAATTGGCGAACCACATCTCTTCCGTTTCCAGATACTGCATTTCCATATTAAAGATACCATCGTGGGCGATAAACGCCTTGAAACGTTTATCATGATGACCTGCCAACCAATATACGGAGAATCCACCGAAGCTAGCGCCTACACAACCCAAGCGATCCTTATTTACATACGGTTCCTTGGCTACCTCGTCAATAGCAGTGAAATAGTCTTTCATGCATTGTCCGCCATAATCGCCGCTGACAGCCTCATTCCATTCCAAGCCAAATCCGGGAAGACCCCGACGGTTCGGTGCCACGATAATATAGTCATTAGCCGCCATGATCTGGAAATTCCAGCGGTAAGACCAGAACTGGCTCACAGGGCTTTGCGGGCCACCCTCACAGAACAACAAGGTAGGATACTTCTTATTCGGATCGAACTGAGGCGGATAGATAACCCACGTTAGCATCTGCTTGCCATCCGTCGTCTTCATCCAACGTTCCTCTACCTTACCCATCGTAAGCTGGTCGTAAATATGTTTGTTTTCGAACGTAAGTTGAGTTACCGTATGATCCCCTGTCAAATCGATCGAATAGATCTCGTCTCCCATGCTCATGGAATGACGTTGAGCGATCAGCTTATCGCCCAGAAGAGCGACAGAGGCGTAATCGTACATACCTTCGGTCAGCGGGGTAATCTTATTGCCATTCGCCAAGTCTATCTGATAAACCTGCGACTCGCCATGCCAAACGCCCGTGAAATAGATACGCTTGCAATCAGCGCTCCAGCAATAAGAATCCACGTTGGAGTCAAAATCCTTGCTTACGAATGTTTTCTCACCCGTCTCCAGATTCATTACCATCAAGCGATTTTGATCCGCCTCGTAACCATCACGTTCCATACTTAGCCAAGCGATACTCTTTCCGTCCGGAGAATAGGTGGGATTCGTATCATATCCCTTGTTCTCTTCCGTTATATTGGTCGTTTGCTTCGTATTCAGATCATATACATAAATATCCGAATTCGTGGAGATCGCATATTCTTTACCCGTCTTTTTGCGGCTGGTATAGGCAATCTTGTCCGAGGTAGTGTTCCAAGCCAATTGCTCGATACCGCCAAACGGCTTCATCGGGCTCTCAAACAACTCGCCCTCCATTACATCCACAGGATTGCTGATCGATTTGCCATCGAAATCGGCGACAAAAGGATGCGGAGCGGTAGTCACCCACTCATCCCAATGCTTGTACATTAAATCCGTAATGATAACACCTGTCGCCTTATCCAAATCCGGATATTTATCAGCGGTACTGTTCACGGTTTTCACTTGCGAGATAAACAAGACCTTTTTCTCATCGGGAGAGAAAGCGAAACCCTCGATATCCTTGTCATAATCGGAAAGTCGCTTACGGTCCGTCCCATCCGGATTCATCTCCCAAAGCTGGCTGCTACCACTCTCGTTACATAAGAAAGCGATCTTGGTTCCTCCTTTGATCCATACGGCCTCGTTCTCAGCGAATCCGGTTTTCGTGATTTGCTTATTATCCGATCCGTCAGCGTTCATCACGAAGACCTCACGGTTGCTCTTGTTTTCCGGTACGCTATAATACGCCACCGTATACACCACTTTTTTCCCGTCCGGAGATACGTTCATACCGCCGATACGTCCCATGGCCCACAAAGCTTCCGGGGTCATGCGACCGTCTTTGATCCGGATGTCCGACTTCCCGATAAGGTTCTTATCACCGGTCTCCTTCACGTTCACATCCGTAGCCGGATTGCAAGCACCTAACAGTAGAGATGTTGCCATAATCATTGTTCCGATAGATTTATTCATGCCGTTATAATATATTACAATTTGAGTGCGAAAGTACTAAATATAATTTATATCTTCGCGTTACTAATTATAAGAACTGAACAGTATGAATAAGATTTGGTTATTTGGAGCCGCTGTATGTATGGTATTAGCACTCGGCTCATGTAAACCTAAACAGAGCGCGTACAAGGCTGCTTACGAACAGGCCAAAGAAAAAGAGTCGACGGCTCCTGTTGAGGTTGTAGAACAAGAGGAAGAAGTTGTTGAGGTCGCTCCTGTCTCAAAACCCAGAACCTCTACGGCTACCACTCGTACGGAAAAAATCAACGCCGCTCAAGGCGAGGACGCTAGCCGTCTGAAACGTTATAGCGTTGTTGTCGGTAGTTTCAAGAATAAGACAAACGCTTACGCATTAAAAGAACGTATGCAGAATGATGGCTATAACGCAGTGTTGGGCGAGAACGAGCAAGGTATGTTGCGTGTGATCGTCGCTAGTTTCGACAATAAAGCGGACGCCGCCGATAGCCGTGACGCCATCAAGGCGAAATACGCTCCTAACTTCCAAGACGCTTGGTTATTGGAGAGAGCTTATTAATTGTAAGCTATCAGAAAAGATAAAAGCAGAAGGTCTCGTTAGCCTGTAAGAAGAATCTTGCAGGTTATCGAGACCATTCTATTTGAAGGAAACATAAGGACATAAAAATAGCCCGACTTCAACAGCCGAGCCACTTTTCACCAATCTAATCTAACTTAACCTAAAACAAAAACCATCTTTTTCTTTTTGCCTTTCTCTTCTTATATCCTAACAACCTTTTTACCTTAAAAACGTAATACCTATTCGAAATTGTATAAACTCAAAACATCTAAACACATATGATATAAACGAATTACTCTTCATAAACAGGCCACGCACCTTCTTTCGTACAAACAAAAGCCGCTGTCTTTACAGCGAAATGATGGGCCTCGCTTAAGGACTTCCCCTTTAAGAGCGAAATGATTAGAGCCCCCGAAAAAGCATCCCCCGCCCCGACCGTATCCGCCACCGTGACCTCCGGCGTTGGCAAAGTAGAAGTCTCCTCCCTCGTATAAATAGTACTATGGGAACTCCCCGCAGTCAAGGCAAATATCCGAAGGTCATACTTCTCAATAAACCATAAAGCGATATCCCTCTCGGTTCCCTCTAAACCGAACAAATCCCGAAGTACATCGAACTCCTCATCATTTACCTTCAGCACATTCGCTAAGTACAAAGACTCCTCGATCAACTCCTTATCATAGTATCGCTGGCGAAGATTGATATCCAGCAAACGATAAGCGTCTTTCGGCGCAAACGACGAGATCGCTTGTATTGTCTCCCGGGACTGACGGGAACGCTGGGCTAATGTACCGAAACAAATAGCGTCCGCTTTCTCCGCCAAATCAATCGCATCGGATGTAGGCGATATATGATCCCAAGCCACTCGCTCATGAATCGTATAAGTAGGGATACCTTCTCGTAACTCTACCTGAACGGTTCCCGTCGGGTAAGGCACTTTCTCGATCAAATGCTGGATATGATTCTTATCCAACTCATCAACGATCTCTTTACCCAACTCATCATCTCCGACAGCGCTGATAGCATATCCCTCAGCACCTAGGCAAGACGCATGATAGACAAAATTAATCGGGGCACCCCCAGCCTTTTTCCCGGAAGGAAGCATATCCCATAATAATTCTCCAATCCCAACGACAATTGGTTTACGTCTTGATTCAGTCACCTGTTCCATGGTCTTTCTATTAAAAACAACTTTCGTACTTATCGACACCGCAAAAGTATATCATCGTTATAAATACAACGATAACTATAGCTACAAGATAAATCACACAAGTTACATAAAAGATTTATTTCCAAGGGACAATAACAGACGTTACCCGCATGTAACATCTGTACTAGCAGCATCCTTACAAAGACTCTATAAACTCGGTTGGCGTTATATTATAAACCGCCTTAAAGCATTTGGAGAAATAGGCCGGCGAGCCGAATCCCGTGGCATAAGCAACCTCGCTAATCGTTCCGGATCGCTGCTTCAATAGGGCGGATGCCTTTTTCAAACGATAGTTACGCAAAAAGTCCGTAGGGGTAATCCCGGACAACTCCTTCACCTTTCGATATAAATGCACACGAGACAGGCCCAGTTTCTCACTGCCTTTCTCTATACTGAAATCGGGATCGCTATAATTCTCCTCTATTAAAGCGATAAACTTACGCATAAACAAATCATCCAGACTCTCCACCTTCCCTTTTGTCTCGATGGAAAGTCCCGCAGGCGATTGAGACTCTTTCAAGAAAACCTCCCGCAAACGATTACGTTCTTCCAACAACTTAATGATACGTAATTTCACGATCTCGATATTGAACGGTTTCTGGATATACTCATCCGCTCCCCCCTCAAATCCATACAAGCGTTGACTGTCATCCGAAAGAGCCGTAAGCAAGATTACCGGGATATGACTGAGGGCCATATCCGACTTAACCCGGCGGCAAAGCTCGAAGCCATTCATCTCCGGCATCATCACGTCACTGACGACCAGTGATACATTTTCCTTCAATAGAATATCCAAGGCCTTGGCACCATTCTCCGCTACAAGTACATTAAAATTCCCGGACAACTCATGCTGTAAATAAGCGCGAATATCCCAATCATCCTCAACGATCAAGATCGTATAATCATATTTCTTATTCAACGTTTCTTGAACTTGGGATATATCCAAATGCGCTACACCAGAGGACGATTCCGTCGCATTCGACAGAAAGACACAAGATTCATCAAAATGAGATTTACCTTTCGGGATCTGAACGGTAAACACTGTCCGTTCGCCTTGCTCGCTTTCCACGTGGATCGAGCCTTTATGCATAAGGACAAATTCCCGTGTCAAATGCAGTCCGATACCCGTTCCCGGAGCATAGCTTTGCCCGCTTGTAAAAAAGCGCTCGAATACGGAGGCTAGGTTTTCCGGGGGAATACCCTCTCCATTATCTTCCACCGATAAGACAACCTCCGTCTCCTCCTCCCGCAAACGAATCGTAATCTTCCCCTGCTCCGGGGTAAACTTAAAGGCGTTCGAGAGCAAGTTCGTTAATATCTTCTCCATCTTGTCCGTATCCACCCAAACAAAAAGAGAATCCATTTCATGCAGGAAGGTATAATCAATTCGCTTACTCTGGGCCAGATTATTAAAATAAGATTTCACCTCTTGGATTAAAAAGACCAAATCCATCTTAATAACCCGCAATCCCATCTTATTATTCTCTATCTTCCGGAAATCCAGCAATTGGTCGATCACACGTTTCAAGCGTTCCGCATTCTTCTTAACGATGCGGATATCATCCGCGAAAGCGCCTGCCGGGGCATCTTGCGCCATCTTGTTCAGAGGCCCGAGAATCAAGGTTAAAGGAGTCTTTATCTCGTGAGATACATTCGTAAAGAACTGCAATTTCTGTGTCGTGACTTGCTCGATGCGCTGGTTTGCTACCGAGAGTTCCTCTTTCTGTTGTTGTACCAAACGATTTCTCTCATTCAACAAAAGATTATTCTGGCGCACTTTACGATTAATATAAACCATGTAAATAGCAGAACCACCCAATAAAAGCGCCAATATCAAGATAATAATCAAGGAACTATAAAGAAAGTTATATTTCGAGAGCAATTGCGACAAATTCGCACGCTGTTTCTCGATCTGGCGTTGATATTCTGCCAACCGGTCTGATTGTAAATAAAGGGTACCGGCGTTGGTCTTATCGATCATAGCGGTGCTTAACGCATACTTTTTCGTATAAGCTTGTCCGCTTAAGATCTGCCAAGCTACCTTAATAGCCACCCCACCACCTGTCGGATAATAAAAAGAGGCATCCAACTTACCCTGCGCAACCGCCTCCACGCCCAAGCCTCCTCCCAAGAGTCCATCCACGCCTATAAATTCCACGTGCCCCACCAGCGACGAATCTCGCTCCTCAATCGCCTCACGGGCCCCTAAGGCCATCATATCATTATGAGCGAAAACGATATCGACATCCTCTATGGAATCCAGCTTCAAGACTTCCTCATAGGCATTCTTCCTGTACCAATACCCATCCAACTCCCGGATCTTCACATTCGGATCAATAGACATCGCATCGACAAAACCTTGATGTCTTTCTGTAGCGGAGGAAGAGCCTCTCCGCCCCCATATCTCTAAAATCGTTGTCTCCTTCTTGATCAAGGAGCTGACGTACATTCCGATCGAGCGACCGATCTCGTAATTATCCGCTCCAATATACGTCGTATATTCATCGCTATTAATTTTCCGGTCCAATATGATAGTGGGAATACCAGCCCTGTACGCCTCAACAGCGACAGGCGTAACAGGCTCGGTCTCATTCGACGATATAATCAGCAAATCCACCTTTTTCTTGATAAAACCTTTTATCTGGCTGATCTGAGTATCATTATCCTGACTAGCATCCATTACGACCAGCTCGATCTCCGGATGATTTAAAGCCTCTACTTCCATATCACGTATCATGGATTGACGCCAAATATCCGTCATCGAGCATTGAGATACACCGATGACATATTTCTTTTCTTTTTTACCGGGCGAACAGGCAAAGCAAAGAATAAGGGATAGCCAAAGCAGGATATAAAGCGGGTTTCCTTTCATGTGGTATATTTAATTCGATCGTTTATTCTACAAATATACGAAAACTATTCCGAAATTACCCCCAAACAAGTCAAGGTATCTTTTAACAACGGGGTAAATCTATGGATACCGATTTCATTCAAATGATCAGCGTCCCTATAGCAAGAATCAGGTAGCGATACAGCCGTATAATTTAAATAAAAGACCGTTTTATCATCCACGTATTCCCGAGCCAAAGAATCCGTCAATTCTCGATAACTCGGAGGAACCCGTTCCATATATTCCGTGGAAACAGGGGCATTGTACAAAATAAGAGACAGATCCCGCTTCTTACATTCCTCTACGATTCGCCCCAACATCTCTTGTTGAAATGAGGATGGCAATAAATAAGCACCCTTATCATCATAGTAATGACGATCGATAATAACGTCTAGTGTTCCCCCGGTCGCCCCTGTGAAAATACGCTCGATCACATTCCTTTTAATCTCAGCTACGCAATTCTTGAACGGAACGCCAAACTCATATGAATACATGACCTCCTTACGGGTTACCGGCGAAACAGCCTCCTGTACCAAGGGTCGCAAATCCTCCCGCTCCTTCAGATGGGGATAAATAGACATATAGGCAGGAAACTCATCCTGATAGGAATCATCGGCCACGGTAAACGTGTGATAACCAAACCCCAATATCACGGTTTTCAAATGGGGAAGGTAAGGCGCTTTCAAGCATAAATCGATATAGGTATTGAAATAATTCTCACTGGATTTAGCGTCATTCCTCGATTTCCCCAGCATATCGGCGGATATCGAATGTAAAGGATGGGAATCTCCCAAAATCAATACCTCTACTTCCGGATCACTCTTGAGGCTGGGTACGCTTATATGAAAATAGGAGCGGATCAACAGACAACTAAGCAACCCTAAACATCCTACCACCCCTAAATACCGGAATATAGCTATAAAGAACCTTCTCATACTTATCAGAATTGAAAATAAATGAAACCTTGTGGATTACTGGCGTCGAAACCATAGATGATAATCAGCAATACCGTATAGATAACATACCGAACCGGAAGGCTCAGGTCCTCTATCATCAACCCATGCGCCTGTTTTCGGCCGATCCATTCCACGACGAACATAAGAGCCGTGAAAAAGAAACATTTCTTCAGCAGGAGTTGCCCGAATCCCAAGCCCACAAGTTGAGGAGCCGAGAATAATGAGGCATTGAACATCCGCTCGAGGTACACAGCCGCTTGAGATATATCTTCCGACCGGAACAGAATCCATCCCAATAAGACCAGTAGAAACGTAACTCCCATCTGTGTCAATTCCTTCACAGAGGGAAGGAAACTGTTTTCCGCCACGGAATCTCTATACCTCCTATTTTGACCCAACAATAGCAATGGCAGAAACAACAACGCATGATACGCTCCCCATGCCACAAACGTCCAGTTAGCCCCATGCCAGAATCCACTTACCAAGAAAATAACAAGGGTATTCCGGAAGCTCTTCCATTTTCCGGCCCGGCTCCCCCCTAGCGGTATATAGATATAATCCCGGAACCAAGTCGTCAACGATATATGCCAACGCCGCCAAAACTCCGCTATATCCCGAGAGAAATAAGGATACTTAAAGTTCTGCATAAGGTCTATGCCAAATAACCGGGCACAGCCGATCGCTATATCCGAGTATCCGGAAAAATCACCGTAAATCTGTATCGTAAAGAAGAAAGCCCCCAGAAACAAGGTACTCCCATCCAACGTCTGGTAATTCTCAAACACACCGTTCACGAACAAAGCGCAGTTATCGGCAACCACCACTTTCTTGAAAAATCCCCAAAGCATCTGGCGTATACCATCCAACGCCAGATCACAATCGAAATTACGAGGCCGGAGAAACTGAGGCAACAAATGAGTAGCCCGTTCTATCGGGCCCGCCACTAATTGGGGGAAGAAACTGATATAAGCGAAGAATGCCACGATATCATGAGTCGCCTTGATTTTACCTTGGTAAACATCAATCGTATAGCTCAAAGCCTGAAACGTATAAAAGCTGATCCCGACAGGGAGTAAGATATTCAACGTCACGTAATCGGCATCCCAGCCCAATAGGTGAAGGACATTTACCAAATTCTCGGTAAAAAAATCAAAGTACTTAAACACACCCAAGATCGAAAGGTTCAGTAAAATATTGCCGGCACTTATCCACTTTTGGACCGACCGGTTGCCAGCGCATTTCTCCAAATAGACTCCACTCAAGTAACTGCATAACGACGTAAACAGGATCAGCAGCAAAAAGCGCCAGTCCCACCATCCGTAGAACAGGTAACTAACAGCTACCACAAATAGATTTTGCCACCGCAAAGACTTGAAAACAAACCAGTAACCAAAGAAAACCAATGGCAGGAATATAAGGAACTCTATGGAATTAAATAACATAAATATTTAATTTTCAGACTCAAGAATATGTATCATCAAGGCGCAAAGATAAGGAATATCAAGCATTGACCAATAAATATTTCGTATATTCGTGGCTCAGAAATACAATAAGATACAAAGATGAAGATAATCAACGAACAATTACTCGACGAGACCCAGGCCAAAGCCTTGCAGTCTCCCCGCCTGCGAATGAACTATAATTTCCATGAGAGATTGGATGATCCGATCAATCGGTTACTGAATGCCATGGAGCCCGGTACGTATTTGCGTCCGCACCGGCATTTAAATCCGGCGAAAGACGAGATCTTCTTGTTGCTACGTGGGAAGGTAGCGGTATTCTTGTTTGACGAGGAAGGGAATATCACGGAGAAAACGATACTGAATCCAAAGGAAGGCGCTTATGGAGCGGAGATCAAGGCCGGAACATGGCACGGGCTTCTGGTACTGGAATCCGGATCGGTTATTTATGAGATAAAGCAAGGGCCGTTTGCGCCGCTAGCACCGGAGAACCTAGCGCCTTGGAGCCCCGAGGCGGAAGATACGAAGGGAGTAAAGAAGTATCTGGAATGGCTCGAGAGCCAAATATGATCGATGATACTTTTAGTATAACAAGCTAGCGATCAGCCTCGTATAACAAGAGCTATACGATAGTTTTAACAATGCCCATTCTAAAGTGTTTACGATGCCCATTATAAGGAGTTTACAATGGGCATCGTTACCTCCTTATAATAGGCATTGTTATTATTTCTGGAAAACCTTCGTCGATTTAATCATCACGTCGTGTAAAGGACGATCGTTCTTATCCGTCTTTACCACGGAGATCTTCTCTACGATATCGAGGCCTTCCACTACCTCGCCAAAGATCGTTACCGAGCCATCCAGATGCGGAACGCCACCGATCGTCTTATAAATCTCACGCCGTTCGGCCGGGATCACTACCGGGCCTAATACCGCCAACGTATCTTCCACCAAGATGGACGCACGGGCATGTAACTCATTCTCCAAGGAATCGGCGGCCAAGGAAGGATCTTGCTTTTTCAGCTCATCCCGGAATTTATAGTACAACCAGTTGCGGCGGATCTCATTGATACGAGCCTCTTTCTCCGCAAGCTCCTTGTCGTCCAAGACTTTCCCTTGCACAAAACAGAACTGCGTACCGGCGGAGGCACGTTCCGGATTCACGGCATCGATCTCTTTCGCGTCGATCAAAGCGCCTTTCTTATTAAAATGATTGGGTAATATCTCAGCGGGAACGGTATAACCACCATCGCCATCCCCATACAAGGCACCCGGCTCATGCGCCTTACTCTCCGGATCACCACCTTGCACGACAAACTCCTTGATAACACGGTGGAAAAGCATACCCTCATACTCGTTCGACTGGCAGAGCTTTATGAAGTTATCCCGGTGAAGAGGCGTATCGTCGTATAGCAGGACGGTGACGTCTCCCATCGTCGTCTTGATTTTCACATATACGGGTTTATTCGGGTCCAAAGGCTTATCCCCACAAGCTACCAACGTGAGCAAGAGCAGGAACAGCGAGAAAATTTGTCGTTTCATACCTGTTTTATTTATCGGATTAAGTAGTTACAAAGCCGGTTATTCCTCCGCATAGATCAACATCTGGCAATTCTTGCAGTCGAAGCGCAAACGCAAGAGCGTCTCCTTATAGCGCAGGAAGTAAGGCTCTTTATAGGGAGACTTCTGCTTCTGGTAGGTAGGGCACCATCCCATACTGTACCGCAGGCAATGTTTCGTGAACATCAAAGGGACATCCTTCCGGGGAGACAACTCGAAAGCGTCTTCCACGGCAGTCACGCCATGTGCCTTATAAAAGGCACCAGCCTTGCTATTGGAGACATTCCCTAAATAAGTCAGACGTTTCTCGGGGAAAGGGATTTCCGTTGCCTCGCCTACACACGGCTTTACCGGACGAGCCTCTTCCCTGCGGTAACGAATACGCCGGGTAGAGATAAGCCTCTCCACCCCTTGCCTACGCATCTCGGCCAATAAAGAAGAAGGGACAAACCAGTTATCGGACATCGCCACGGTGACCTCCACCGCCTCAAAAGGCGTATTTCCCAACTTAGAGAGCTGGGTACGGATATTCTCCGCCTGATCCCGCCGGGCCGGTTCTTTCTCGAACGGCTGGGTAAGCATGATACGGGCTCCTGTCTCGTCTGTCATACTTAACGTGAAGCCAAAAGCGTTATCTTGAAATTCCATCCGGACAGAGAGCTTCCGCTCGGCGGATGGCTTGGATAGCAGTTTATCAAACTCTTGATCGAAATTCCGGTACAAAGGCATCTTCGGACGGATCGCCGGGCGATCCAGCGTAAAGATCCGGTTCGCCTCCACACGGTTTACTCGGAAGCCCTCCAACTCCCCTTTCTCGTTGAAGAAGGTAAGCCCGTCGCCATTATTCAATTGTTTCAGTCCGGCGATCGTGAAAGAGTTTCCTTTCAGTTCTTTCACCGTACCCACCGGCTCCCCCAAGGACTTAGGCGTATCAAAGCTGGTGATATCCTTCGTACGCTCCTTCCATAAGAAAGGCGTGAAACCCCGGTTGAAGCTTTTCTCCGCCACAGGTTCGAACGTGTAAGTGCTATGCCCGGCCGAGGCACGACGGTATTCCGGCCGACGGGCCAAGATAGCGTCCAGTTTCTTCCGGTACCAAGCCGTTACGTTCTTCACGTAAGATACATCCTTCAAACGACCCTCGATCTTCAAGGAAGAGACACCGGCATCCAACAACTCCTCCAAGTATTCGCCCCGGTTCATGTCCTTCAAGGATAAGAGATGCTTACCCGATACGATCTCCTTCCCGTCCGCGTCGATCAAGCTATAAGGCAGGCGGCAATACTGGGCGCATTCCCCCCGGTTGGCGCTTCGTCCGCTCAAGGCGGCGCTCAGGTAACACTGGCCGCTATAGCTTACGCACAGCGCCCCGTGCACGAAGACCTCCAGAGGCACGGTCGTTCGCTCGGCGATCTCCCGTATCTGGTTCAGCGATAGCTCCCTCGCCAATACGACTTGCGTGAAACCTACCTCTTGCAGGAATCTCACCTTCTCCGGCGTACGGTTATCCGTTTGCGTACTGGCGTGCAAGGGGATAGGCGGAAGGTTCAACTGGGTGATACCCATGTCTTGAACGATCAAGGCATCCGCCCCGGCCTCGTAAAGTTGCCAGATCATTTGCTCGGCCTCTGCCAGCTCCTCTTCTTTCAAGATAGTGTTCAAGGCCACGTAAATACGAGCCGAATAGAGATGGGCGTAATCGCAAAGCTGCCGTATATCGTCCAGCGTATTACCGGCGGCGGCACGGGCTCCGAACTTCGGGGCACCGATATACACGGCATCGGCGCCATGGTTAATCGCCTCCCTACCGCAAATCAGATCCTTAGCGGGAGATAACAGTTCTATCGAACGGGGTTCTTTTCTCATTTACAAGCTTCCTAGTTTTTTAATATCTTCCCGGCGGAACGGGGTCTCTTGGTATACGTAATAGTTCAGCCAATTGGTGAACAGCAGGTTCGCGTGCCCCCGCCAACGTACCACCGGGCCTTGCGCCGGATCGTTATTCCGGTAATAATTACGAGGCTTGTTGATGGGCAATCCCTTCCCCAAATCACGCATATACTCATCATTCAGCGTATAGGGCGAATACTCGGAATGACCGGTGATGAAGAATTCCCGTCCGCCACGAGCCATCGCCATATAGACGCCGGATTCCTCGCTCTCGGACAATAAGGTGAGCTCGGGCACCTTCATGATATCCTCCCGGCGAATCTCGGTATGACGGCTATGAGGCACGAAGAACTCGTCATCGAACCCCCGGAAGATCGGAACAAACGGTTCCCGGAGCGAATGACGGAAGACTCCGAACATCTTGGCCGGCAAATCATATTTAGGCACCCCATAGAAATGGTATAGCCCCGCTTGCGCCGCCCAGCAGATATAGAGCGTGGAGGTAACATGCGTACGGGCCCAATCGAATATCTGCGTGATCTCCTCCCAATAACTAACTTCCTCGAAAGGCATCTGCTCCACGGGAGCGCCCGTCACGATCATCCCGTCGTAGAAATCATCCGCCATCTCATCGAAATCCTTATAAAATTCCTGCATATGCTCGATGGGCGTATTCTTCGGCGTATGTCCCTTGATCTTCATAAAATCAAGTTCCACTTGCAGGGGTGTATTACTGAGGAGGCGAACCAAGTCCGTCTCGGTCGTTATCTTAAGGGGCATCAAATTCAATACGACTACCCGAAGGGGGCGGATATCCTGCTCCGACGCACGCAAGGAATCCATCACAAAGATATGTTCCTTCTTCAGCAGCTCGATAGCCGGTAAGTTCTTTTGTAAATTTAATGGCATTTTCTATCTCTGATTATTATATGAGCGCAAAGATAATGAGAATTTTCTCATTATCGCTTATACTTCGCCACCATGATCACGGGGTTGTCCTCCTCGTGCATACCCGCGGCGATCTCCTTTAACTTGCCTTTGAGGTGTCCTTCTTGATAGGCCTCGACAAGTTCGGGGGTATTTATCCGCCACGTGAAGGCGATCTCGTCGTTATTGAAGACCGTGAGGTCGAAAATCTCGTCCACGAGGTTGGCGAGTAGGTATCCATCATCGCCAAGTTCAACTCTTTCTTTACGGTCTGCATAAACCGTATCGCAAGATGGCTCCGTAGAATCAAGCTCATCACCAAGCAAGCACGTTTTTTCCAGTGATCCGGAAAATGCCCGATTCCACGAGCAGCCAAGTAAGTGATAACCGTACTTGTCAGCAATAACAAAGCAGGAATAAGTTACGGACTCTCAACGATGGTAAGACGAAATAAACGGCGCATACCACGGGAAAGAGAAACCGCACCCAAAACATATCCAGACCCATATCTTGATAGAATTTGCTCTTAATAGGTAGAGTAATGAGATTTTTCATTATATTTGGAGCGTTGAACAGATTAATAAAAGGATATATAGGCATGAACTTTCCCGGCAATTATCTTCCAGCGATCATCGCTTTATGTAAACGACATAAAGTAAAAAAGCTATTTGCTTTCGGCTCTGTCCTTACCAATCGCTTTAATGAGCAAAGCGACATAGATCTGGTAGTCGATTTTGACAAGACCAACGTAGATGATTACTTCTCTAATTTCTTTGACTTGAAATATGCCTTGGAGAGTCTTTTCGAAAGAGAAGTAGACTTGCTGGAAGAACAAGCGATCCATAATCCTTATCTCAAGGAAAATATTGATACCACAAAGATGTTAATCTATGGATAACTTCATCAAAAAGCATTTACAAGATATAGCTACGGCGATTGACGAGATCGAAAGTTTTTTCGATGATCAGCCCAAGCTATTTGAAAACTTCTGCAAAGACTTACGTCGGCTCACCCGATAAATCAGGGGGAAAATTCTTTAATTCTATAGAAAATTTGCACCTTTGTACCATGAACAATCAAGGACTATTAGCATTGGCACAGTTGATTCTGCCATCAGAGATACTTTCAAATTTTGAAGTAGTACGTGTAGAAGAAGAGGCATCCCTTATCCGCATCTATCTTGATGAATCGGTTAAGGCTGAATATAAAGAGAACCCAGAGATTGAATCCAAAGGGTTCTGTGAAGCCGTAACTATACGTGACTTTCCAATCCGCGATAAAGGTGTTGACCTAATTGTCAGAAGACGCAAATGGTATGACAAGCAGAATAACCGATACTTCTCCGACTCTTACGACCTGAAGGCTGAAGAAACCCGCTACTCCAAGGAGTTTGCGGCTTTTTTAAAAGGAGTGTATGGAGACGATTCCTACGACCTCCCGTTCGCTTGACCGCTATTATCACATAAACGGGGATACGTTTGAAAAGCAATACAAGGAAGTGCTCAGCGGCTATCGTGAATGGTCAGAACTCTCACATGCAGAAGACTGGCTTGTCTTTCCAGAGAACATTGGTGAAAGCATCTGCATTGACGAAACGGCTCCAAGCAACGGTGAGCTGTACACTATAGTAAGCAACAGATCTTCACGTGGAGGTAAAGGTACCATCATTGCTATTGTAAAGGGTGTGGCGGCAGATGCTGTCACGGAAGCACTTATGCGCATTGACGAGGACAAGAGACTGTTGGTTAAGGAGATAACAATGGATATGTCGAATTCCATGCGACTTATAGCCAGACGCTGTTTCCCGAATGCAATGCGTACCATAGACCGCTTTCATATACAGAAACTTGCATGTGATGCCTTGCAGGAGATGCGTATCGCGCATAGATGGGATGCCATTCAAGCAGACACGGATGCCAGGGAAGAAGCCAAATGCCTGGGCGAAGCATACACTCCAATTGTGCTTGCAAATGGTGATACCCACAAGCAGTTGTTGGCTCGCAGCAGATATCTGCTTTTTAAATCTGCCGACAAATGGACGGAAAGTCAGAGACAAAGAGCTGAGGTGCTCTTTGAAACGTATCCTGATCTTAAAGAAGCCTATTCGCTTACACATTCCCTAAGAATGATATTTTCCAAGAATACCGTCAAAGATGCAGCAAGACTCTCGCTTGCACGATGGTACAACAAAGTGGACGACTCTGGCTTTAAGAGTTTCAATGTTATTGCCGCCACACTTTACGAGCACTATGATGAAGTCTTGAACTTCTTTGTAAACAGGGCAACTAATGCATTTGCAGAGTCTTTTAATGCTAAAATTAAGGCGTTTAGAGCTGCTTTAAGAGGAGTAACGGATATAAAATTCTTTCTTTTCAGACTTACAAAGCTGTATGCTTAATCCCCCAGGTTTATCGGGTGAGCCCTTACGTCTTAGACGGGCAATAGAAAGAAATATCGAGATTATCGGAGAGGCCATGAACCGGATATTAAAAACGTCTCCGACAATAGCGATCACCAATTCCCGAAAGATAGTAGATGCCCGAAACTACATTATACATGGTTATGACAGTCTATCTGTTGATATTCTTTGGAGTATCGTTGTCAACCATCTGCCTTTATTAAGGCAAGAGGTTGATATTTTACTTGATACATAATTATAAAACAAGTAAAATATGCCCCGTAAATCAGTGGAATACGAAATAGATTCCATTGATTTACGGGGCATATTCCATTGAGATAGTTTCCTCTATGAGGAGGATGCGCTATCAAAACCCTCCCCCTAAAGCCTTATACAGGTATACCACCGACAGCAACTCATCCAGCACGGCATTGTTCAAACCGATCTGGGCGTCCAGCAAACCACGCTGGGCATCCAATACGTCCATGTAGCTGATGACACCGTTGATGTATTGCAATTGGGCGAGTTCCAGATATTTACTGGCGGAGGCTTCCAGATTCATGCGGGAAGCACGGATCTCCTTCACCTTGCGGACGGTCACGATAGCGTTGTTCACCTCCTTGAAAGCGCCTAATACGCTCTTCTCGTAACTATAGACCTCTTGCTCGTAACGAGCCTTCGCCGCTTTCACTTTCGCCTTGTTCTTCCCCATGGCGAAGATCGGCTGCAACAGGCTTCCGGCGATAAAACCAGCCGGACTCTTCAAGATGCTGCTTAACTCATCGCTCTCGAAACCGTAATTACTTGTCAAACGGATCTTCGGGAATAAGTCCGTTTGCGCCACACCTACCTGAGCGTTCGCCGCCCGAAGCTTAAACTCCGCTTGACGCATGTCCGGTCGGCGCTCCAGCAAAGAAGACGGTAAGCCGATCGGTAAGGCATCCGGCAAGTGCTGGTCGCTCAAGGAAAGACCACGGGGGATATCATCCGTATACTCGCCCAACAACATGCTGAGGTCGCTTTCCTTGATCTTGATCTGACGCTCCAGCGAGGGGATCAAGGTCTCGGTACGGGCCAACTCCACTTGGGCTTGGTTGTAAGCCGTCTCGGAAGTAAGTCCGCCCTCATAGCGAAGCTTCGCCAAGCGGACACCCTCACGACGTGCGTCCAAGGTTTGTTGTACGATCGACAACTCTTGGTCCAAGGCGCAAAGTTGATAATAATTGGCGGCTACCTCGGCGATGATGGTCAATCGCAAGGCACGCTGCCCCTCCACGGTCTGCATATAGGAAGCGATGGTAGCCTCGTTCGCCCAGCGGAGGTTACCCCATAAATCCAATTCCCAAGACAAAGTCAACTTCGCCCCAAACTCCGGATCGGGCTTCGGATCATCCCCTCCATAGTTCAAGCGTTCCTTTTGCGCATAGATATTCGCACCCACCTCCGGCAGCATATTCGCGAAAGAGATCCGTTTGGCGGCGATCATCTCCTTCACCTTGGCGGCGGCGATCTTCATATCCTTATTATTATCCAGAGCCTTTTTGATCAAATCTTTCAAGGTCTCATCGGCGTAAAGGCTCTCCCAAGGGATATTCTCCACGGACGCCGTATCGGTCGTATCCGTATAAGCCTCGATCCGGTCCGGCAGGTTCAACTCCGGACGTGCGTACCGCTTTCCGATCTTGCAGGAAGAGAACGCCAGCATAGAAACGACGAAAGCGGCTATATAGAAATTCTTTGTCATCATAATTTTCCGTTTTTGTGTCTCTTTAAAATAGAGGTTACCACTTCTTTCTTTTGAGCGATACGTTCCATCCGCATCTTTCCCTTTATCTTATAGATCAAGACGAAGAAGAAGGGAACCAACACGATACCTACCGTAATCGCCACCAGCATACCGAAGAACACGCCCGTACCGATACTATGGCGGGAAGCTGAGCCCGGCCCGCTAGCCAACACCATCGGAAGCATACCCAACACGAAAGCCAACGAGGTCATCAAGATCGGGCGGAAACGCATCTGGGCGGCATGGATAGCGGCTTTCACCACATCTACCCCGTTATCCACCTGTACCTTGGCGAACTCGACGATCAAGATAGCGTTCTTCGCCGCCAAACCGATCAGGGTTACCAGACCGATCTGGAAATAGATATCGTTCTCCAACCCCGTCACCCAGATACCCAAGTAGGCACCCAACGTGGCGACCGGCAAGGAAAGCAATACGGCGATCGGCACGATCCAGCTCTCATACTGAGCCGCCAAGAACAAGAAGACAAACAAGAATACCAACGCCAAGACAAATCCCGTCTGCCCGCCGGCCTGTTTCTCCTGATAGGAAAGACCGCTCCACTCCAGACCGATATTCTCGGGCAGATGCTCCCTAGCGATCCGTTCCATCGCCGCCATCGCCTCGCCCGTACTATATCCCGGGGCGGCTACAGCGTTGATCAAGGCCGTGGTGAACATATTGAAACGCTTGATCGTTCCCGGGCCAGTCGTATATTGGGTCGTGCCCAAGGCGGTCAAGGGAACCATCGCCCCGTCCTTGCTGCGCACGAAGAACAAGTCCAGATTATCCCGGGTAGCCCGGTAAGGCGCCTCCGCTTGGATATATACACGGTAAATACGGTTGAACATATTGAAGTCGTTCACGTACACAGAGCCCAGATAAGCTTTCATGGTCGAGAAGATATCGGACAAAGGGATGCCGAGGAACTTCGCCCGGTCACGATCCACGTCGAAATACAACTGCGGGATCTCGCTCTGCATGGCGGAAGATACGCCTTGAAGCTCCGGCGCCTGCGAGGCGTAATACAGGAAGGTATCCGTGGCGCTTACCAGATTATCCCAGCTAGCGTCTCCCCTAGCCTCCAACTGCATCTCCAAGCCACCGCTCTCGCCCAAGCCCGGGATTACCGGCGGACGGTTCACGTACGACTTAGCCTCGGGGTAATAATAGAATTCCCGGCGGGCATCGGCCATCACGTCCTCTACCTTCATGCCGGAGGATTTACGCTCTTCCCACGGTTTCAGGATCACCGTCAGCGTGGCACGCCCTTGGTTCGTACCGACACGGGGACTGCTACCGGTTACGTTCTGCACGTAGGCCACGGCCGGATGATGGTCGAGGAACTCGATCGCACGGTCTGTCACGGCACGTGTACGCTCCAAGGTAGTACCCTCGGGCATCTCCAGCTCTACAGTGAAGAACCCTTGATCCTCCTCCGGGATAAAGCTGGTAGGCAACACCCGGTTCAAGACGAAGATAGCCACCAGTACCATCCCAAACCCTGCCAAGATACGGCGGGGATTAGCGATGGAGATACGCAACAACTTCGTATATTTCTTATTTCCTTTCGCCAACCACAGATTGATCTTACGGAAAATAAACGCTTTCTTCTTATGAGACGGACGCAAGATGATGGCGCACATCGCCGGGCTCAACGTCAAGGCCACTACCGTGGACAGCAACACGGAAACCACGATCGTGACGGAGAACTGACGGTACAACTGCCCCGTGATACCTCCCAAGAAACTCACCGGCACGAACACGGCGGCCAATACCATGGAGGTAGCGATCAAGGCGCCGGATAATTCCCGCATCGCCTTATGCGTAGCCTCACGGGCGGTCACACGCTCCTCGGCCATGATACGCTCCACGTTCTCCACCACCACGATAGCGTCGTCCACCACGATACCGATCGCCAAGATCAATCCCAGCAAGGTAAGCATATTCAACGAGAAGCCGAAGATCAACATAAAACCGAACGTTCCGATCAAGGAGATCGGGACAGCGATCGTCGGGATCAAGGCCGCACGCCAATTCTGCAACGAGAGGAACACCACGAGAACGACCAAGAAGAGGGCCTCGAACAAGGTCTTATACACCTCATGCACGGATTGGGAGATATACTCCGTCATATCGAACGGGAAATTATACTCCAAGCCCTCCGGGAAGTTCTTGCTGATATCCTTCATCGCCTCTTTCACCTTCGTGGCGACCTCCAGAGCGTTCGCTCCCGGCAACATATAGATACCCAAGATAGCGGCGTTCTTCCCGTTGATCCCACTCTCCGTAGAATACGAGGAAGCCTCCAGCGATACCCGGGCCACGTCGCTCATCCGGACGATCGAGCCATCCGGGTTCGCCCGCACCACGATATCCTCAAACTCCTTCACGGTGGACAAACGTCCCGGGGCCGTGATAGGCAAGGTGACATCCACGTCCAGCACAGGTTGCTTACCCAGCTCGCCCGCCGCCGATTCCCGGTTCTGGTCTTTCAAGGCATCCTGCAAGTCCTTTACCGTCAATCCCATATTAGCCAACCGATCCGGATATACCCAGATCTGCATACCGTAATAACGGCTACCGATATTCGATACACGGCCTACGCCCGGGATACGGCGCAATACGTCCAACACGTTGATCGTGGCGAAGTTACTCAGATAAATCTCGTCGAACTTCGGATCGTCGGACATCAAGCTCAAGGTCATCAGCTGGCTGGGTGCCTGCTTCTCGATCGTGATACCATTCTGGATCACCTCGGCGGGCAAACGACTCTCGGCCAGTTTCACACGGTTCTGGATCTCGACAGCCGCCAAGTCCGCATCGGCGGATACATCGAAGGTCACCGTAATATTCAAGCTACCCGAGTTCGAGCTACTACTTTGCATATAAATCATGCCGGGCGTACCGTTCAGCTCCTGCTCGATTGGGGTAGCGACCGCTTGAGACACTGTCAGGGCGCTCGCTCCCGGATACGTGGCGCTGATCTTCACCACGGGGGGCGTAATCTGCGGATACTGGTCCACAGGCAACAATGCCAGTCCGATGATTCCGACAATCACGATCAGGATCGATAAGACGGTCGAAAAGACAGGACGGTCTATAAAGAATCCCGGTTTCATTGTTCTTCCTCCTCTCTAAGCGCTTGGATAGCCTTCTCGTCGCCGGCCTCTACCGCATGTACCTTCACGCCCGGTACCAATTTATGATAACCCTCTACCACTACTCGCTCGTTCTCGCCCAAGCCTCGTTCGATCACGACCTTGTTGCCGATCTCCGGGCCGGTCTGCACGAAACGCTTCTCGGCGATATCGTCCCTACGGATGATATAGATGAACGCACCTCCTTTCTCAATCGAGAGCGCTTTCCGGGGAACGACGATCGAACGCTCTCGGACATCCAGCAGGAGCTTCACTTTCGTGAACTGTCCGGGCAATAATTTCTGGTTCGGGTTGGATAGTTCCGCACGAACGCCAAACGTACCGGTCTTCGGGTCCACCAGCGGATCGGCGAAGTCCACGATACCTTTTACCGGGTATTCAGAGTCGTCCGCTAAGGTAACCGTCACGGTAGGCTGCCACGAACGGGTCGTATCCCGCTCGCCAAACTTCACGTTACGACGCTCGGCACGCAGGTAATCCAAGGCGGTCATCTTAAAATCGACCAATACCGTGTCGCTCTTCACGACAGCCGCCAATTTCGAATTGACACCCGGGCCCACCAAAGCGCCCACATCCACGAAACGCTCACTGATATACCCGGACAGCGGCGAGGTCACTACCGTATAGCTCAACTCCATCTCCGCTTGATCCAGATCCGCCTTGCTCATGGCGATATTCGCCTCGGCGTCTTCCAGAGCGGCCGTGGCGTTATCCAAATCCAGCTGGCTGGCGGCGTGTTGCTCGTACAACGGTTTCAGGCGTTCCACATCACGCCGGGCCTTGGCCGCTTGGGCTTGGCTTTTCTTCAGTTGGGCTTTCGCCTTCTCTACCCTAGCACGATATTTATCGGGATTAATCATAAACAGGGGCTCATTCTGCTTCACCCGTTTACCTTCCTCAAACAACATTTTCTCTAGGAATCCCTCCACACGGGCATGTACCTCGACAAAGCTGGCGGCACGGATACGTCCCACGTACTCACCATAAATCTGCACGTCTTCTTTTGAGGGTTTGTCTACGATCACGATGGGCAATTGCTGCTCTTCCTTATGGTGGCAACCCGTCATCGCTACTACAAGGGCTATCAAGATAACCTGTACTTTTGCCAATCTTTTCTTGCTCATTCTACCTATATAAATTACTTATGTCACATTTGTCATTTAAGAAAGAAAGAATCATTCCATTTTTCTCGAGGACATCGATAATTAACGTTACTTCACTTAATAACAAACCGTATAGCGTTTATGTTAACATTTATACTAAAATTAGGGCATATCCAACTGGGGAATAAATCCACAACCAGCCGGGAAAGTCTACACTTAAAAATAAAAATCCCTTCGAATGAAATGCTTTTTCCATCCGAAAGGATTTCACAGATACCAGATCTTCATCTATTATCTTATTGATCAACCGACAACGCTTTCCACAAATTATCGTCCGGTACGGGAGCGACAATTCGCACGTTCTCTTTTGAAACCGGATGGATAAACTCCGCACTACGTGCGTGCAAGCTAATGCCTCCATCCTTATTGGAACGATCGAAACCATATTTCAGATCTCCCTTGATCGGACATCCCATCTTCGCCAACTGACAGCGGATCTGATGGTGCCGCCCCGTCTTCAAATCGATCTCCAACAGATAATAATTATCCGAATGGGCGATCAATTTATAACGCAGGATGGCTTTCTTGGCATTCGGCCGCTCGGTATCGTAAGCGTAACTCTTATTTTGCTTCTCGTTCCGCACCAGCCAATCCACCAACTCACCCTCATCCTGCGGGGGACGGTTCTTGACGATCGCCCAATACGTCTTGCGCACCTCACCGACACGAAACATCTCGTTCAAGCGAGAGAGGGCCTTGCTCGTCTTGGCGAAAATCACGACCCCGCTCACCGGACGATCCAGACGGTGCGTGACACCGACAAAGACATTCCCGGGCTTGCAATACTTCTCCTTCAGCCATACCTTCAGCATCTCCGAGAGAGGCTTATCCCCCGTCTTGTCGCCTTGCACGATCTCACGGCAGGTCTTATCTACCGCTATAATATGATTATCCTCGTAAATAACCTCCATATTACATGTTCATACCGCCGTCAACCTGAATAACCTGTCCGGATACATAAGAAGACATATCCGAAGCCAAGAAGGTAGCGATATTAGCCACATCCTCGACCGTTCCACCACGGCGCAAAGGAATCTTCTTGCACCACTCGGCACGTACCTCGTCAGACAGCTGAGCGGTCATATCCGTGATGATGAATCCCGGGGCGATAGCGTTCGCACGGATGCCACGAGAACCCAACTCCTGAGCGACAGACTTAGCCAAGCCGATCATACCGGCCTTGGAAGCGGAGTAGTTCGCTTGTCCGGCGTTGCCATGAACACCTACGACAGAAGACATATTGATAATGCTACCCGCACGTTGCTTCATCATGACCGGGGTACAAGCATGGATAAAGTTGAAAGCGGACTTCAAGTTCACGTTCAACACAGCGTCCCATTGTCCCTCGCTCATACGCATCATCAAGCCGTCTTTCGTGATACCGGCGTTGTTCACCAAGATATCGATACGTCCGAAATCCTTCACGATCTCGGCCACCACGTTATGAGTCTCTTCAAAGTTAGCGGCGTTAGAAGCGTATCCTTTCGCCTTCACGCCCAAGGCCTCGATCTCGGCCTGTGTAGCCAAGCCATTCTCATCGATCACTAGATCCGTGAAAGCGATGTTAGCGCCCTCTTGGGCGAACTTCAAGGCGATAGCCTTACCAATACCACGAGCGGCACCCGTTACGACAGCCACTTTACCTTCTAATAGTTTCATATTACTCAAATTTTTTAATATCAATGTTTAATCAAGCAAGCTCCCGTCGAATAGCCACCGCCGAATACCGTGATAGCGATCAAGTCGTCTTTCTTGAAATTCTTATCGTTCTGGGCATATACCAAGGCCGAGCTTACGGAACCCGTATTTCCCAGCTCCTCGATATTGTGCAAAAATTTCTCGTCCGGCAAGTTCAATTGCTTGGCGATATTCGCCATGATACGCATATTCGCCTGATGGCCGATGAAATAAGTAAGGTTATCCAGCGTATAACCGTTCTTCTCCAACAAATGAAGGACATTCTTAGGCATATAGGTACAAGCTTGGATAAATACGTCACGCCCCTCCGGCATCAAGATACCGCCGTCACGAGGACGCAAGTGAACCGCCTCCATCGCTTTCGACAAATGGCCGAGACCTTGCGTGTAGACCTCTACGATCTCAGCGTCGCCCTCACCGATCCGCTCCTTGGAGATAAAGAAAGCGGCAGCGGCATCACCCCATAAATGGCCCGCCTTCGGGTCTGTCTCATTATAATAAGCGGAGTTCTTATCAGCGGAAAGCACCAAAGCCTTGGAAGCCTTCCCCATGGCGAAATATCCCTCCACAACCTCCAAGGCGTTCAAGAAAGAAGAACAAGCCGAGGATAGATATAAAGCTTTCGCGTCAGCGATAGTATACTCATGTTGAACCGTATGCGCGGCCGTCGCAACCGTATCATAAGGAGAATACGAAGCGGAGACGATCAAGTCTACCTCCGTGATATCGTAAGGCAATTTGGGAAGAGCGTCCTTCACGGCCTCAAGGCTCATGGTATTGATATTCTCCCCCTCTTTCGCTTTCGAGCGGGTATGAATTCCCGTCCGTTGCTCAATCCACTCACTTGTCAACCCGCTCAATTCAAGAAAATGTTGGTTATCTACCCGTTCTTCAGGCACATAAAACCCTGTCGCATTAATAAACATTCCTTAGTGTCTTTGATTTACTTAATCTTTATTCCGTTGAATATTAAATTCATCACATTGTCTCTACGTTTAATCCGCTGGCTGATATTATCACCCATGATCCCCCGGATATAGGGCACCTCCAGCCCTTTCAAGGCATGATGGAGCACGAGGGCGGTAATGTCCGTGTCCGGCATGCTGAATATACCCTCCTTCACGCCATCGTCCAATATTCCCTTTATGATCTCCACTTCCCGAAGGTCGAAGCTCTTACGTACCTTCTCCACCCGCCATATATCACGGAAGAAGGTAGCCCGCAACGTACCGTTCCGAAACACCAACGCCTTTACAGCGTCCAAGCGGCTATAGATAAACGTCAGCAGCTTCTCGTCCGCCGGCAGATCCTTACTGGCCACGTCCACCAGCATCTTATGAAGCTGGTCCAGCTCCGACTCCACTACCGCCAAATAGATCTCGTTCTTGCTTTTGAAATACGTATAAAGCGTACGTCTCCCCTTACGAGATGCCTGTGCAATATCGTTCATCGTTGTGTTATCAACCCCCATGCGGGCAAACAATTGTCTGGCCACATCCACCAACATGTCACGTGTTTTAGAAACTGTCATCGGCATTGTATTGCACATTTTGATTAAAACTGTGCGCAAAGTACTTAAAAAAGATCGTATCTACCAAGTATATTAAAAAAAACTTGCAATAAATTTGTTTTGTAAGAAAATATCCCTACCTTTGCACTCGCAATCAAGAAATGATAGCAACTATATCGCGGAGTGGAGCAGTGGTAGCTCGTTGGGCTCATAACCCAAAGGTCGTAAGTTCGAGTCTTGCCTCCGCAACTAAAAAAGCCTTCTGGTCATAGACCAGAAGGCTTTTCTTTTTTTGTAACCCAATGGTTTACGGGGTGGGAATCATTGAGTTTTTCCCGTAATCCATTGACTTACATACCGTAAACCATTCGCTTACGCCCAACAAGTCACATAGGCTTACGTCCGGGGCCTCTTATTGGTTTCCCGGACGTAGGGCCTACAGTTCCTATCTCAAGGCAGGCAAGATATATTTCCATATCAAGTTGATCTCGGCCTGCATATCGCCGATATTCGCGGTCATGGCGATTACCGCATCTTGCTCGGGCAATATAATAATGTATTGTCCATTGGCTCCATCGGCACGAACGGCGTTATGGCGGCAACGCCACATCTGGTAACCGTAGCCTTGTAACCAGTCGCTATCTTTCGGCTTCATCTTCAAGTTCTCCGGTCTCATACCGGCGGGCAAAGAGGCTATCTTGGAGGTGGTGGCTTCCTCTATCCAGCTTTCGGGGAGCAATTGCTTATCGTTCCATTTTCCCTTTTGCAGGAAAAACTGACCCATTTTCGCTAGATCCTCGGTCTTGAGATACAAACCCCAACCACCGCAATTGACGCCTTGGGGACTCTCTTCCCAAGTAGCGCCGACGATACCCAGCGGACGGAACAGACGGGGATAGAGATAATTGATCACCTTCTCCCCCGTCACCTTCTGGATGATAGCGGAAAGCATATACGTGCCGAGGCTGTTGTATACGAAATAGGTTCCCGGTTTATGTACCAACGGCGCCGAGAGGAAGAGCTTTGCCCAATCGGCCTTCTCGTTCCCCTTCTGCCGTACTAAAGCGGTGGGATCGACATCATGGCCGGAGGACATGGTCAATAGGTGACGTATCTCCAGCTCTTTCAAGCAAGGGCTTACCTCGGCCGGTAATTGGTCGGGGAAGAAGGAGATCACCTTGTCCGTGACCTTCAATTTACCCTCCGCGACGGCGAAACCGATAGCCGTAGCCGTAAAGGTCTTGCTAACGGAGTTCAAGACGTGCGGCGTATGGCGGTCGCCCTCACCCAGCCATTGCTCCTTTACGACCTTTCCATGCTGGAGGATCATGATACTATGCAAGTCTTGATCCGCCTTTTTCACCGCCCGCAGATAATTGCCAAACGCCTTATCCAAGGCTTTCGAGGCTTCCGCACGAGGGAGTTCCTTGGTCAGGTCGTTATAGCTGATCAAGTCTATGTTCTTATCCTTCAAGGCTTGCTTCACCTTCGGACTGGTAAAAAGATCGGTCACGCCTTGACGGTCCATCGCCACGTTCTCGTAGCCGATATGCCCGACGGTTTTCATCTCCTCGTTATCCAAGGCCGGGTGATCCAAGAACATATAGCGTTTACCGGGTTCCAGCTTATCCAACATCCGGATGAAACTGGCCTCCTTCTCGGCCGGGGTCTTGGAGGCTCCATCATACCCGGAATAGGTGAAATCGTATTCCTGCATCGCCTCTACCCGATCCACGACCGGCAGATGATATTCCTCGGACAAGCGGCGCATCAGCTTCACCACCTCCGGATCGAAACCGGTCGATCCCATATGGCCGGAGATATGGCTGATCTGGGGAATGTTCTTCAAGGCCATCTCTATCTGGGCCCGGGCCTCCTGCTCGATCTCGGCCAAGCTCCATGTATTCTCCAGAATGGCCAGACCCGGGTAGGCGGGATTCGGAGACATCATCGGCAAGAAATAGCCATTGCTATCGGTCAAGCTGGGACAATGCGTCAGCGGACGCCATTTCACGTTATCCCATTCGCTGGTCAGCGTCAGGTGAAGCCCGACATCTATCCCCGGGTTCTCCCTCAACAGTCGGGCGGCCTCGGGGAACCACGAGGTGACAACCATAACCTCTATACAGGTCTCCACCCCATTCTTATACCCTTCCATACACGCTATATTGGCGGAACGGAACGACCCCATGTCATCCGCACGGATGATCAGGCGGGGATTCGTGGCAGGCTGGCTGAATGCCGGCCACGTAGCGGCGAACAACAGGCAGCCGCAAAGGATTCTTTTTACATTTGAAGTCTTCATGATATTGATAAATAAGTAACATCTTTTCTATACTTGGGGATGGACCACACAAAAGGTGCCGGAAGATTTGCTCACCAACTTATCGTCGCAATAAATCTCGCACTCACAAAAATGTATATTCCGTCCCGCCTTGATCACGGTACCCTTGGCGATCAGCTCATTACCCCAAGCGGCCCGTAAGAAAGACATTTTCAACTCTGCCGTCAGCACGTCTTTCTCCAGCGGGGTCATCGTATAGGCGGCGAAACCGGCGATCGTATCCGCCAAAGCAGCCAAGACACCCCCATGCGTCACGCCGCTATATTGTCTCTGCTCGTCATGCAAGGGCATATGCGCCTCCACACGACCTTCCTCGATAACCGTGAAGTCGATCCCCAGAAAATTCACATAAGGATTCGTCTTCGCACGGTTAATCAACTTTTCTTTTATTCTCTCATCCATATCTTTTCTATTAACGAACCGTTATCTTACAATCATCCAGATTATCGATAATGGCGAGGCTCTCCACACGTATGCCCTTTTCACGCAGCAGATTCCCGCCATCTTGAAACGCCTTCTCTATAATAAAACCCATACCCTCAATCACGGCTCCCGATTGCTCCGCCAACTCGACCATTCCCATGGCGGCGTTTCCGTAAGCCAAGAAATCATCGATAAACAGGATATGATCCTCCGGGGTTAAGAAGTTATTGCTGATACATACCGTATAGTCACGATCCTTCGTGAAGGAATGGACCACGGTAGAGAGCATGTTCTCCATCGTCTTCGGTTTCTTCTTCTTTACGAAGACCACCGGCAACTGCATGATATAACCCACCATAATGGCCGGGGCGATACCGCTCGCCTCGATGGTCACGATCTTGTTTATCTTACGATCTTGAAAACGACGGATAAATTCCTCGGCGATCTTATACATCAACATCGGGTCCATTTGATGGTTGATAAAACTATCCACTTTAAGGATACCGCCGGGATAACAGCGGCCGTCTTGCAAGATGCGTTGCTTCAATAATTCCATAATTTGTTATTCTGTTTGATCTTCTTTTACACGTATAAATAAATTCGCCAGAATGGCCGTCAAGCCACCCGTCGTTATGCCGGAGGAGAAAATGCCACGGATCACTTGAGGAGCGGCCCCTAGAATATCCGGCATCAGCTCCACCCCCAACCCCAAGGACAAACTAACCGCCAACACCAACGTGGCCTTCCGGTTGATATCTTGGGCGGCGATAATACGGATACCTGCTGCCGCCACCGTACCGAACATCAGCAGGGTAGCCCCTCCCAGCACCGGATCGGGCATCAAGGAGAAGATAACGCCGACAACCGGGAAT
This sequence comes from Parabacteroides sp. KHUB-02, assembly GCF_056640955.1. Classification (NCBI taxonomy): domain Bacteria; kingdom Pseudomonadati; phylum Bacteroidota; class Bacteroidia; order Bacteroidales; family Tannerellaceae; genus Parabacteroides; species Parabacteroides sp. KHUB-02. The sequence continues at coordinate 484,015 of NZ_JBWQEV010000002.1, forward strand.
AAACCCAACAGGATCAGCATACCCGCTATATAATACCCTACGTACCGGCTGGCGACTCCCGTCAGCTGGATAATCCCGTTATTTTGGGCGAAGATAGAGTTCGGGAAAGAGTTGAAAATTCCGGAGATAAACGAGTTCACCCCATCCGCCAACACCCCACCGGAGACTCGCCTCAGGTAGCCTTCTCCCACGATCGATTTCCCCGATATCATCGAGTTGGCCGTAATATCCCCCGTAGCCTCGATCGCCGTGATCAGATAGATCAATGCGATCGCCACGAATGAAGAGATATTAAAATCCAATCCATATTTGAAAGGAACCGGGATATTAAACCCTCTCAGGTTTTGCAAGGAGACAGCCTCCATATCCACCATCCCCATGGCGAAAGCGATCGCGTAACCGATACACAACCCTAGCACGATGGAACTCATCCGCAAGTACTTGTTCTTACAACGATTGAAGAACAAGACACTCAACAAGACGCACACAGCTACCCCGATATTACGCAAACTACCGAACGTACCGTTATCCATAGCCGTATACCCACCACCGCAAGCGACCACTCCTACCTTGATCAAGCTCAAGCCGATGAGCAACACCACGATACCCGATACCAAGGGAGTAATCACCGAGCGCAGATACTTAAAAGTACGGCTCACGATCATCTCTACCGGAGAGGCGGCGATACAAACGCCGAAAATAAGGGGAAGCCCTCCCGCCAAACCAGCCGTGATAATCGGGCCGATAAACGAGAAGCTGGTTCCTTGGATACATAGCAGCCCCGCCCCGACCGGTCCTAATTTACGACATTGAACGAATGTGGATACCCCGGAGGCGAATAGGGCCATGGAAACCAAGAAACCGGTCGTCTCCAGATCCAGTTTCAGCGCCCCGGCGATAATCAAGGGAGGTGTTATGATCGCCACGAAAATAGCCAGCAGATGCTGGATGGCGGCAAAAAGCGTCTCTTTCAAAGGCGGACGGTCATCGATCCCGTAAATCAAATCCGTATTCATCCTGTCTCTTATAGTTTCAAGTCTAATAAGGTCTCCCCTTTTGCGTTCAACACTCGCAGACTCATCTCGTCTCCTTTCTTCCGCAATACCATCACCGTAGCCGAATCGAGCTTATAACCCCCGCCTACGATCACCGGGAAGTTGTTTCCCAACGAGTCTTTCGGGTGGAAGGCGTATTGATGCGTATGGGCGGATATATTCACGTTGAAAGGGGCTTTCGCCAACAGGCTTCCCCAAAGCTCCGGACAAGGCTCATAGGCATCCCCGTTTCCGTAGATAGGGATATGGTTCAATAAAACCCGCTTCGAGGCTTGCTTAAACTCCTTGCCGCTCAATTCTTTCGAGAGGAAATTCACTTGATCTTTCCGGAGACCGGTGAAATCGTTCAGGCCATAATACACCCATGTGCTATCCGGTTTATCCTCGCCGCAATCCAGCATGACGAAACGGGTATCTCCCCAGTTGAACGCCCCATACGTCTTATCGCCCACATAGTCAAACAAGGCACGCAGGCCGATCGAGTAAGCGTTGCGTATCTCGTGGTTGCCTCTAAGGAAGAAAGCGGGTACATGACTGGCGCCCACCTTCCCGCATAAATAAGCCAAATGATACAAAGCTTCTTTCTCATTGGCGGGATCGTCTATACAATCCCCGTTAAATACCACGAAATCATAAGGGATATCACGCACTTGCCCGTATAAGGCGTCTAGGGTCGGGATATGCTTATGCAGGTCGTTAAAGATCAAGGCCGTGAAATCCTTTTGGGATGCGGAAGGGAGCGTGAAGGTGTAGAACGGGGATACCGCCGTCTCGCCAAACTCTTTCTTATAGGCTTGGTAAAGCATGATTTCCTGCGAGCATACCCGGTAGTAATAGGTTTGCCCCGGTCGTAGGTCCGTCAGCCGGATCTTATTATGCAAGCCGTTGCATATCACTTGACCGTCCACGATGGTGCGGGCCTTCTTCAAATTCAGCGTGTCCGTACCGTATTCTACCCAACTATACGTAGGGACATGGGTCTGCCACATCACCGTTATGCCGCCCTCCGTAGGATTTTGCAGATAGGGTGCCGCATAAAAGATCTCTTCCGGCTTAGCCTTCAGACGAACCTCCGTTACGACCGGGCGATGATCCGATGCCACCGCCTCTTCGGGAACCCATGCGGACAAACGGGTAAAGGGCTGTCCATTCTTTACATAGCCCGCTATATAGTCCAAACAGCTATCCGGCGTGGAAGCCGGGAAGGTAGCCTGTTTAGGATTGCTCAACAGTAGAAAATCCTTGCTGATTTCCGTGATAAAGGGGGAATGCGCCGTAGCGTTCCAATCCCCGGCGATAAACAGGGGTTTATGCGCGAAAGCGGCTTCCCGCCGAAGGATCGGCAAGGAGAGCATCCGGTCTTCCGGCGTCAAGGAAAGGTGCGTGCAGCAGAAGATATATCTCTCAAACTCGACCCATAGCAAGACCCGTTCCTCCTCCCGTCCGGGAAGGGCGATATAGCGGTAGCTCACCGGCTTCTCCTTGCTCAGCATACCTACTCCGTATTTACCGCCATCAAAGTCGATGGCCGGGGCGTAGGTAGGGAACATCAGGGTGCGTTCTCCCAGTGTCCGGAGCACGTCGATCCCGCCGCTTCTTCCGGTCACGCTATCTACCTCCTGTACGGCGACTACATCGGGGGCTACCTTACGTATAGCCTCCGCTATACGCCCGAGGTCCGTCACCTCATCCATGCCCCTTCCGTTGCGGATATTATAGCTCATGATACGCAACGTATTCCGCTCGGCATCGCCGCTTTGCTGTGCCAATGCCTTATTTATGGGCAAACATCCGATCATAACGATCGCCCAAATAAACCATTTCCTCATAGGATTCGATCTAATGTTTATATTCATTTTATATCTATACCTTAACCGAATATCTCTTTCAATGACTGCTCGAACTCAGCGATATCCTCGCCGGAAGTATCCCAAGAGGTAACGAGACGGGCCTCGTTGATCTCCTCGTTCCACATATAGAAGAAATATTTATCTTGCAACTTCCTCAACGCCTCGGCAGGGATCGTGAAGAAGAGCTGGTTGGACTCGATCTTCTGCGTAAAATGAATCTCCGGGTATTGTCGTAGCACGTCCGCTAGCTTGGCGGCACTGATATTCGCTTTCATGGCGTTCTCCAACCAGAGGTTATTTTCCAGATAAGGGATGAACTGGGCGGAGAGATAACGTAGCTTCGAGGCTAGCTGAGCGGATTGCTTCCGGTAAAATCGCAGGTTCTCCGTGATCTCCGGGCGGAACGAGACCACGGCCTCTCCCATCATCATACCGTTTTTCGTGCCTCCGAAGCTCAAGATATCCACGCCTGCGTCTACGGTCACTTGGCGCATCGTGCAATTCAGGTAAGCGCAGGCGTTCGCCAAGCGGGCTCCGTCCATATGCAGATACATATCGTACGAATGTAAGAGATCGGCGATCGCTTTCACTTCCTCTATCGTATAGATCGTACCTAATTCCGATACTTGGGAGATATAAACGGCCTTGGGTTGCGAATGGTGGCAAACCCCGAAGTTCTTCAGATGGGGACGGATCAATTCCGGTGTCAGCTTACCGTCCGTCGTAGGGATCGTGACGATGGCGCAACCGGTCATCCGTGCGGGGGCTCCACATTCGTCTACGTTGATATGGGCGGTCTCGGCGCACAGGATGCTATTAAACGGACGGGTTACGGCTTGCAGGGCCACGGAGTTCGCCCCCGTCCCGTTAAACACGAAAAAAGGAGAAGCATCCTTGCCGAACACTTCTTGTATCTTACTCGTAGCGGCCTCTGTCCAAGGATCATCACCATATCCAACCGCATGATTATCATTTGCCTTGATGATCGCATCCATTACCCGGGGATGCACGCCGGAATTGTTGTCACTAGCGAAACTTCTCATCTTCAAATCTGATTTTTCGCCAAAAGTACGGATTTAAGATGAGAATGAGGATATCTTGAATTGTTTTTATTTCATATCAACGACGTTGACGGATGCACATCTCCAACCGCCCGGGACTTTGTCTGCAATCCCAAACAATCAAGACCTCTATTGTACAAGACTTGATTTCATAAAATAAGGCATAGTTACCAGATAGCACATAACGGATATTCTCATCCTCTGTCTTGATCCCCATACGAGGAGAAGACAAGGATTAAACGCATTATCGCCCTAAACTCTCCTAATAATTTAGTGCTGTACGTTTTACTCTTATTACGTTTATTATAATAGTCAAAAATTTCGGTCATATCATTCAAAGCTGATTGAGACCAAATCAACTTTCGTTTACCCATCGCTCCATATATCTATCCAGTCCTTCATCTTCAATAAAACGCCCCTCCGAGATATCTTCTCGCGCATGCTTTATGGCAACCTTTACTTCCGGCGAGAAGCGAAGGGCTTGCCTTTCCTCCATCCTATCAATCAAGCTCTTGATACGATGTAACAAATCATCATCATTTATGAGACTGAGCCGTTGTATCAATGATAATTTCAATTCCAATGTTCCCATAATCTTCAATCCGATTTAATTTCCCATAGTAAGGTTACAAAGATAAATAGAATAATCCATATCGCACGCTATTTTACCTGAAATTGTTCCGTCGCGTAGAGGGCCTCGCCGGTTTGGGTCAGGCCTTCGATGGTGATGGTGAAATCACCGGTCAGGTCGGAGGTGGTAAAGGGGATGGATATAGAGGACTCGCCGGCTGTCCGGATATCGGGTCGCCAAAGTAAGGTATGGCGGAAATCCGGAACAGGAGATCGCTTCTCGGCCTCTGTCCGGTAAGCGGGCATATAGAAGATGCGCTGGGCTTGCGTGCCCTCATAATCAAAGAACTGGGTGGAGTTATCGACTACCAGACCCGGGTAATTATGCTCATAAGAGGAGAAGGAGGCGATACCGTCGAATATCTGCCCACCGAATACGTACTTACCTTTATACACATCGATCTTCCGGATTTTTAGGGGATCGTACTTAAAAATGATCTCGTGATCGGTGATAGGGATACCATCCAATAAAACCAATGAGTTACCGATCGTATACCCGATCCGCTCCTCGGTCAGGACCGCCAACCGGCGAACCCCATCCATCTTACGGAAGCGGAGGCCGGGGATAAACTCGATCACGACTTCCTCCATCGTCGTGAAACGGGTGTACTCATCCAAAAGATAACTCCAATCCGGTTGCCACTGGAACCAAGGCTTCTCCGCTTTTTCCCGAACCAAGGAATCAGACCGGTAAGCATGCAACACCTGTAGCCCCACGCTCCGCTTCACCAACTCATCTTGCCAAGCGGGATTCAATCTCAAGGCGGGAAGTTCCTTCTCCGGATGCGTAGCGTAAGGAGATTCGATGTCCACCCGGTAGCGAGAGGAGGAAGGGGATAAAGCCACCGTCACGATCTCGTGCGTCCCGGATATGTGTTTCGTAAAGAAAGTCACCTCCCCGGCAGCGCCCAGTTGCCCCCCGAAAAGGCGGATCTCCCCCCCGGAAAAGCCCAATAAAGGCCTCACCGCCTCCTTAGACGAAGGTTCGCCCGTAGACAGATCGATCACTTTCCCCGTCAGGATCGGCCCCTCGTATTCCGCCAAGAATTTACGATCGGCAGGCGATGATCCCGTAGTAGGCATGCTTTGTTTCCAATCAACGATACCGCTCCGGGCGGAAGGTTTATACAAGTCAATCCCGGCGATAGAGACCGATAGGGTCTGTAGATCCGGGGGCAGGCCGTTTATCCGGATCTCCCCCCCTGAACGGGTATCATAGGTCATACGGTCCGGCGATACGGAAACCGGGCCCTCTCGCCTCGTAAAAGAGTAAGCGGGCAATAAAGTATCCGTCAGCAGGGCCTCATTCGTCACGAAGGTGTTCACCACCGTCAGCGGCTTCTCAAAGAAGACCTCCTCCCCCTCGTTCCGCATATAACGGGTATAGGCCACCAGCCGATAGTTTCCGGTCGGCAAGGTAGACGGCAATTGCAGGCAACCATTCCCTACCCCCTTCTCCAGCACGAGTCGGGCTTGCACGACCGCCGAGGCGCTATCCAGAAGCTCCACATACCCGACCTTGCTCACGTCGGACAACCGTTGGTCCAAATCCGTGGCAATGAATTTCATCCATACAAGCTCGCCCGACAGATAAAATTGCTTATCCGTTTGCAGATAAACCCGCTCTCGCAATTCCCCTGCGAGAACCGTTTGCCCCGCCCATAAGAGGCAGAGGAGCGACAAGATACATTGTTTTATCATAGACTTCTCCATAGCAACTAAATTATAAATGACTGGTAGGCCACCAAGAGGGCTTCTGTTTCGAACCAAAACGGCCGCAATCCATACAACGTTTCAGCGCATACGTATTACTCGCCGCATTCATCGGATTATAGGAAACATATCCATAATCCGGATTATTATCATATTCCGATCCCTGTACGATCGTGCTTGCGCAGCCCGTAACCTCGGCCTCATATACCTTCTCTATCTCCGGAAAGAAACGCTTGAGGCGAGTCACTGTCGCTACTTCCACGAAACCGATCACCGGAACCTCCGGGTCCGTCACGCAGCGGATATTCCCTTTCATCTCGGAAGAAATAGGGGCAAACAAGCTACCAGACTCCTCTATGTTCTTCTGCAAATTAAAATAGTAGTCGTAAGCCTCCCGGTGCAACGCATATTGTTCCACCTCCGCATGATACAACATCGAGAAACGGCGATCGCTGGGATGATACGAGGCGATACTTTTGTTAGCGATCACGTTCTGCGTCAGCCTATCGGAACTGCCTAGGGAGATCACCTTCGAGCTGTCCTTCCCCCAGCAATAATACCAATTATTCGATGTAAGTAAATCATATATTACGACCGTATTACCCATTTTCTCGGCAGCCATGAAGATCTCCGCCTTCACCTCCCAATTCTCCTTATACATCCAGCGGAAATAAGAGGATCGATCCGGGGCATTATGCGTAGACACACAGAGACGGACCTCCTCTCCCGGCCCCTTCTTCAGCAAGGAGAGAGAGTCGATCGGAGGCGTTATCTCCGGTCCCAGATAGTCCGACTCATACTCCAGCCCATCCAGCGAGATATGTAGCCGGTACCGGCTACCCGGGTCCAGCTCTCCCATATCCACCTTATACTCTCCCTTCCCGGAAGAATTAGCGCAAGTGAAAACAGCTCCATCCTCACGCTCCACCACCACCTTGGCGTTATTCACGAACTCATCCTCCGTGAAATCGTCGGTCAGGCCCACGCTTCTTCGGAGCTTTATCGTAGTCTCGCCATTCGTGATGATACCATCCACGACCAACAAATCCCGTACCTGCTCCAAGCCCTTCGGCTCGTAATCCGTGACACAGGCGGACAATAACAACAGCAAAGCCCCCAGCCACCAATGAAAGCCTTTTATAGAATCTTTTATCTTCGCTTCTTTCCTCATCTCAACTCCCCCCTAAAATTTAATATTATAAGAGACAAACGGGATAGGCACCCCGAATATCGCCATCTTATATCCCTTTAATTTCCCGTTCTCCGATATATAATACACCGAGTAGGCGTTCTTTCGCCCCGTCAGGTTATAGACTCCGAAAGAGATCGTGCTATGCGTGAGCAACGTCAGGTGGTGGCTCGGCTCGATGTTGAACGAGGCGTCCATCCGGAAAAAGTCCGGGATGCGGTATTGATTACGGTCCGAATAGTAGACAAACTCACCGCCCCCGTAATGATACTTCGATACCGGCAAGGTGATCGGCCGTCCCGTGCTATAGTCGCAATTCAGCGAGAAGCTGAAACGATGCGTGAACTTATAGTTACCCACGAACTTCAAGTCGTGCGGCTTATCGAAATCGGCGGCGTACCAATCCCCATTGTTCACGGGATTCACGATCATCGGATCGTTCTGCCGCAGTTGCGTGCGAGAGTAGGTATAGCTTACCCAGCCGTTCAACTTCCCTTGCGTTTTCTTCACCATCAGCTCCACGCCATAGGCACGCCCCTCGGTCCTCAGCACGTCCGTCTCGATGTGGTGGTTCATCAGCAGCTCGGCGCCGTTCCGGTAATCTAGGTAATCCTTCATCGTCTTGTAATATCCCTCCAAGGAGACCTCGATCGTATTGTTCAAGAAATTCCGGTATAGCCCGGCGGCCACTTGCATACCCGTCTGCGGCTTGATGTTAGCGTCGCTCAACTTCCACGTATCCGTGGGCGACATGATCGTCGTATTGGATAGCTTATGGATATTCTGGCGCATCGTATTAAAGCCGGCCTTCACGGAGAAGTCCTCGGTAAAGGCATAACGGGCGGACACCCGGAACTCCGGCCCGTGGTAAGTCTTGAACGCCCCGGTCTTATCCACCGTACCCGTCACGGTAGCCAAGGAAGGCAGTTGGTCGTCGGCATAGAGATTATAGGTACGGGGCCCCAATACGTTAAACATGGAATAACGGACCCCCACGTTCAAGGAGAGTTGGGAGGTGATATCCCAACGATCGCCCACATAGATAGCGGACTCCACCGCTTTCTCCTTCTCCATCCGGTCCTCCTTCACCAACGACTCCCCTCCATAGGGAAGGTATTTCCCCGGCTCCAAGTCGTAAAACAGCGAGCTGGCACCGAAATCCAGCGTATGCTTATCGCTTAGGTAATGCGTGAAGTCCATCTTCCCGTACATCTGGTCGATACGGAAAGCGAGGGAATAAGCATTCACCGGGTTATCCGTATTACGGGTATTGTAGCCATAATGGTCGTAGCCGGCAGTGAGGACTCCCGTGAAACGATCCGAGAAGATATGCCTCCATTTCACCGAGGTGTTGGCATTCTCGTAGGCATACCGCTCATCCACGTTAAAGCGGAAACGGTCGTGGCTATAGTAGCCATTCAGATAGAGGTTGTTCCGCTCGTCGAACTTATGGTTAATCGTGGCGTTCAGGTCGTAAAAACCGGCGTTGCCATCCTTATAGCCGCTCTTCTCGGGGAGTTTCTTCAAGATCCAGTCCGAGTAAGTGGTACGTCCGCCCACGATAAAGGAGGTCTTCTCGGAGAAGAGAGGCCCCTCCAAGGTAAGGCGGCTGGTCAGCAAGCCGATGCTCGCCGATCCCTTGAACTCCTTCTTGTTACCCTCCCGGCTGTTGATGTCGAGTACCGAGGAGATACGTCCGCCATACTTGGCGGGGATGCTGCTCTTGTACAGCTCCATGTCCTTCACCACGTCGGGGTTGAAGACGGAGAAGAAGCCGAACAGGTGGGTCGGGTTATAGACCGTCCCGTCGTTGAAGAGGATCAAGTTCTGGTCCGTCGCCCCGCCCCTCACGTTAAAGCCGCTAGAGGCCTCGCCCACCGCCTTCACGCCGGGGAGCGACATGACTACCTTCATGATATCCACCTCACCGAACGCCATCGGGATATTCTTTATATCCTTCACCTTCAGGCGTTCCACGCCCATCGTCGTATTCCGCACGTTGGCGATCTTCTCGGAGGAGATCGTGACCTCCTTCAAGGTGTAGACCTGTTCCTCCAGCTCGATATCCAGCTTGCCGTCGGAATGGAGCATGATCTGCCGCCGGGTGTCCTTCATGCCCATGCCTTGTATGTACAGCTCGTGTCGTCCGGGAGGGAGGCGCAGCGTATAATAGCCGTAAGCGTCGGTAGTAGCCCCGATCATCGGGTCCTTCACGAACACGGCCACGCCCACCATCGGCTCACCGGTCTTGAAATCGCTGATATTACCGGTCACCGTGACCCGGTCCGCCGCCTTGCCCGAGGCGTCGCCGATCTCGTAGACCTTGTTCTCCGAGGTAGCCTTCTGCTGCTTCCGGCCCGCCATCAGGGAGATACCGGAGCCTTCCTCGTCGCCATCGCCCTCTCTCCGCTTCTCCCGCAGGAAGAAGTTCTCGGGCAGGGAGGTCATCAAGGTGTTATCTCTCAATACAAAGAAGGCGCCGCCATACGAGGATACTTGGAAGGGAGTCCCCTCCAACGCACGCCGCAACGCCACCAAGGGCTCTTCCTTCTCACTGTGTACGCTAACGACCATGGAGTCCGTCTCCAAGGGTTGCCGGTAGACGGGCTGTCCGGTCTGCCGCTCGATAGCGTCGAACACGACATTTAAGGTTACTTGCCGGAAATCCAGATCGACCGTCCGCTGCGCCCTCGCCGTCCAGCCGGACAGCAGGCACATTACCATACCGATATATAGGCTCTTTCTCATGGGATCTCGTTTAACTGTTCATACTGTCTCACCACGGCTACGATGGCTTCCTCGGGAGCGTGCTTGAAATCCAGCTTTCGCCGCTTGATATACCGGGCCAGCTCTTTTTTCTTGGACTTGAGGACCTTCAACACGGAGCCTTTGCTCCTCACGGTATAGTAAACACCCTCCTTCCGGATATAATATTTTACGGACTGATCGAAGGATTCATCGACCTGCATATCTTTTATCGTTTTAGATAATATACAAGACCATTTCCCCAGCACGGTACACTTCCCTTCATACAACCGTAGGTAATAACCTTCCGGCAAGTTGCCCGACCGCTCGTCCGGATACCTGTAGAAGATATCGTACCCATGAAACTCTGCGTAGTCTACCCGATCGCTCGGCAAGACGATATTATAGCGATTGTCCGGAGAGAACAGTAATAACTCATTCTTGTACAGGTCTAAGCGCATTTTCACGCCCTTGTAGAGAATGCCTTCGAAGCTAAGATCCCCGGGTACGTATTTCTCGCTCTTCAAATAGGGGTGATTTCTTATCGAGGTGGGATATTTTAATTGCTCCTTCCCATGGTAGATCACGGATTGGCCGGCGGCGGAAGAGACATAGTCATCCACCGCATCTTGTGCCCTAGCCGTAACGATAGCCAACGCACATACGCATAAAAACCCCAGAAGCTTTCTCATAAGATACAGATTTAAAGTTTCATGCCAAATATAGGCATTCAATCACAAGCCACCAAATCCCAGCCTTTAAATATCAGTGTTATCAAGCGAAGTTTCGTATTTCCCTTCGTCTCTCTCACTTTAGGATCTTCGGCATAACGTTTCAATTGCCCGGCAGCCTCAGTCCTCAGCGATTCTATCTCCGGGGTGGAGGCGTCACGACGGGCATATTTTACCTCTACGATATAACTATAGACGATTTCCGGTTGATGCAACAAATCGGGCATCATGTAGAAGTCCGCATATCCCTTATTCGCCTCATACTCCGGATGAATTATATAAGTACGGGTCAAGCCCAAGTAAGCCAACAAAAAGCCCTTTACGTGCGCCTCACCCTCGATAAACTCACGGATAGAGCTTTGTCGCTTCAATTCAGAGGCGAAGTACTCAAAGACAGGTTTCCAGTTTCCCTCATAGGCCATGCTAGCCACGAGCATCCCCAGCCGATCCATCTCGAGGGAAAATAAATCGGCGCTCCGGTAAGCCTCCACCAAATAGGAGTACAACTGCTCACGAACCGTCAAGTTAGGGATCGCCAATAGGGTACTCCCCCATTTAGTACCCCGTATGGTAAGCAGCCCGAAATAATAGAGCAGGCTCTTAAAATTATCCGGTTTCGCCAGATCCTCGGCGGGGAAAGCCGTCTTGATGGTACCTATGGTCTCGCCATTCGTCACGATGTCTTGGATGATAGAGGCGTTCATGCCCATTTTCTTGTCCAAGCGAATCAAATGACGGAGCTTGTTATAATCCGTACGGATGTTGTTATCGATCATGTTCTCCGGAACTTTTCTCAACGGAAGATAATGATTCAGGAAATACAGCACCATATCCGAGTTATACATCGGCTCGTGGAGCGAATCTCTCGAGAAACAGTAATTATCGTACCATGGCTTCATCACGCCGATCACCTCATCTACCTCTCCGGCCAGCATATCCACGTCTTTATAATAAGACAACATATCACGTACCTCCCGCTCGCTAAACCCGATAATCCCGTTAAACCGGGGATCGGTGCTCATATTGGCACCGATATTGAATCCACTTGTCACGTCATCCATGGTGACCGGAGAGACTCCCGTGATGAACATACGCTTGATCGGTCCGTTTCCCGTGGCACCTTCTTTCAGCTTATTAAAGAAATAGCGGAAGAACCCCGTGCCATGTGTCAATTTACGGTAATGCTCATTCCCCACATTGGCGAGTATGGCGTTCGTGAAATTATCATACTCATCGATGAACAGGTAGATCGGAAGATCCAGTAACGTAGCCTGCCCGATCAGGTAGTTCAATTTCTCGTCCGCGTTCTTGAGTCTTTTCAATTCACTGGCGAAACCGGGATTGAACATATGTCCGTAAAGCCCGGCGAAAAGATCGAAACGCATCGAGCAATTATCATTGAACGAGGCCAGCAACCGGTCCGGGTCCGGATTCACGCCGGCGAAATTAAAATCGAGCACAAGGTATTTCCCTTGCTCCGCCGTAGGATGCGAACCGATATACAGCCCCTCGAAGATTTCCTTGAAACGATCCCGCCTATAGATATCATAATACCATCTAAGCATGTTGATAAACAAAGATTTTCCGAAACGCCTCGGGCGGATCAAGAAGAAGAAATTGGCAGATTCCTCCAACCACTCGATATAATGAGTCTTATCCACATAATAATACGGCTCTTTCCTAATCCTCTCAAAATCCGTCAGTCCGTAAGGAATCTTCTTTATTATCATAGCGATCTTTGTTTTTATGAGTAATTACAAATATAAGCATATATATCCGGCAAAGCAACAACTTCCGAGGAATTATCACGCGGATAATGTACCTTTGCGATGTTTTTAACTTTAACAATTAATCATATATGAAAAAAAATCAGTTTCCGGGAAGCGGAAACAAGCGTGAGAAAGCTGCTGGATAGTCTGGAAAATGCCCAAAAGGCATGGGTGGACTTGAAAAAAGACGCGAAAGGGGCGCATAAGTTGTTTAAAGACTACCAGCCGGAGGAGGATCTGGTTAAACGGGAGAAGATCATCTACACGGGCTCCGTGAAAGACTTCGTGCGGCTGACGCTGCCCATCCTCAATGACCCGCGGTTCCGGGTGAACGGACAGACGAACCGGGAAGCCATGATACGGGCGCTGGACGAGGTGTTCGAGATACACCCCAACGGCTGCCCGGAGCCAAGGAGCTTCCGGAGCATCCTCTCGACGGCGCAGGAGGAATACGGGAAAGCGCATGAATAACAAGCTTCCCGTTTTTCACAACAAAAGTTAAAACTTGGGAGGCGTCCCAAAGCGCCTCCCTACCTTAGCGGCATCAAGCCAGAGACACTGGCTCTTTTTTTATCACTTAAAAACATAGTATGATAAACACATCATTATTCGCCCTTTTCGGACGATACAAGGGAGACGCCTCGCTAGCGGGCGTACTGGAAAACATCCAAAGAGGAACGTACAAGCAGTTCATCGACGAGACGCGGGAGGCGCTAGCGTCGGGCGATAAGGAACTGGCCGCCAAACTAAAGAAAAAACTGCCCGCTTTCACCCCACAGGCCACCTACTCCGGGAAACGCCTCGACCCTCACATCACCCGCTATAACCAATTGGTGGTACTCGACATCGACCACGTAGGGGAACGGGAGCTGGAGCGTATCACCCCGCTCGCCACGGAAGCGCCCTACACCGTGGCGTATTTCCGCAGTCCCAGCGGCGACGGGGCGAAACTCATCGCCTACGCCGCCACGGACGAGACCGCCACGCCGGGCAATCACCGGAGGGTCTACGAGGCCATGAGCCGTTGGTACACCGCCCGGCTCGGCGTGGAGCTGGATACCTCGGGCAGCGACATCGGGCGGCTTTGCTTCGTATCGGACGATCCCGCCCTATACTTCTCGCCTGCCTACCGCCCTTGGCTGGAGGGTACCGGCGAGCTACCGGAGGGCCTCGCCCCGCTACCCCTTACTTGGAAGGAGGAGGTTAGCGAGACGGCTCCCGGGGCGAAGGAAAGGAAGGTGGCCTCGCCACTGGAGAAGGCACGCCGGACCGCCGAGCGGAAAGGCGCCTACGCCGAGGGCAACCGTAATAACTTCATCTTCGTCATGGCCGCACGGGCGAACCGGCTGGGCGTGAAGCGGGCCGAGATGGAGGCTTACGCCGCTACCGCCTTCGCCGACTTGCCGGCGGAGGAACGCCTCGCCGCCATCGAGAGCGCCTACAGCCACGTGGAGGAGCACGCCGCCGAGACGAGCGCCGCCACCTCCCGGAAAAAGGGCGGGGGCCCGCTGGACGTGGTCGCCGTGGAGGCCTATATATCCGAGCGTTTCCTCACCCGCAAGAACGGCGTGAGGGGGTACGTGGAGGTGGCCTCGAAGAAAAAGCGGAACGGCCAAAAGCCGGTCTTCAAGCCGGTGACCGACTACTGGGTGAACTCGCTCTGGCGGAGTCTCCTGAAGGACGGCCACTACTGCTCGCATAACGACATCCGGGCCATACTGATGTCGGACTTCAGCGAGACGTTCCACCCTTTCCGCTCGTATTTCGAGGGGCTGGCCCCGTGGGACGGGGTGACGGACTGGATCGGGCAGCTGGCCGATACCGTGGACACCACCCGGCCCGCCTTCTGGCGGGGTTGCCTCAAGCGCTGGCTTATCGCGCAAGTGGCCGGCTCCATGGAGCTAGGCGTGGAAAACCATACCATCCTGCTGCTGGCCGGCGGGCAGGGGCTGGGCAAGACCTCGTGGCTGCGGAACCTCGTGCCGCCCGAGCTGCGGGACTATCTTTTCACGGGCAATGTCAATCCGTATAGCAAGGGTTTCCCGCAGATGATGGTGGACTGCCTCTTGATCGTCATCGACGAGATGTCCGGCCAGAGCTACGCCGATCTGAACCGCCTCAAGGCGCTCACCTCCACAGGGGTCATCTACCTGCGCCGCCCGTACGGACACTATGCCGAGACGCAGATACGCCACGCCTCCTTCGCCGCCACGGTGAACGACTTGCAATCGCTGCCGGACGATAACGAGTCTCGCCGCTTCCTCTGCTTCGAGGCCACACGGATCGATTACCAGTCGCCCGTGCAACACGCCGACATCTACGCCCAAGCCCTCGCCCTCTTCCGCCGGGGCGAGAAATACTGGTTCTCCGGCGAAGACATCCGGAAGATCAACGAGAACAACGAGACCTTCCGCCAGCGAAGCCCCGAGGAGGAATTGTTCTTCACCTATTTCCGCAAACCGGAGCGTTTCGACACGCCACAGTATCTTACGGCGAGCGATATTATGACGAAACTAAGTGTATTTACACGTATCACGCCGACACGTTCTAATATAGTTACGTTGAGCAAGGTGCTGAAAAAACATGGTTTTAAGCTCACGAAAACTAGAGGAAAACTACTGTTTGAGGTCGCCGAGATCACCTCGGAACAGGTAAAAGCCAATTTTTTGCGCCCTAGGCAAGAGGAAGAGGATAGAGCCCAAAAGGAGAATGATATCTTTAAGGGTCAAGAAGATAAGCCGGAATAAAAACTGACTTTCTAAAATGAGCAGGGCGCAAAAGGCGCAAAAAACAGTGTCTGGAAAAACATTTTACAAAAAGATAAATATATATCACACTATAGCAGTGTGATGAAAAAATATATTTACAAGAAAAGTTTTATATAGGCACGTAAAGATGCGCCTTTTGCGCCCTAACCCCGGTACCGATATTCGTCGGGATTAAGAAACATGACCGGAAAACCAATGAGATACGGTCGCTAAGTCAATGGAATCCGTCTCGCTTTCCATTGACTTAGCGCCCCTATTCCACCCGGATACCATCCGGCTCTCACGGCTCGCCGAGCGACTCGATGATGGCCCGCACCATGGCGGGCGAATAGACCCGCTCGCCCTCGTGATAACCCAGCGAGCGGAGGCGACCGGGCAGGCCGGGATAGATCGTTATCCAATGTTGCAGCTTGCGGTGGGCCGAGCGGGGATGCAGGTCGGGCAGGTAGACCTCGGCCAGCTCCATCCGCCCGTATGCTCGTATCTTGAATGTCGTTTCCATATCCTAAAGATAGTGAATCTCTGGCATATATCCATCATTTTCCGGAGAAATAATTCACCCGAAATCACCCTAAGTCACCCAAAGCGACAAAGCCCCCATGCCCTGCCGTATCTTTGTATCAACATTAAAAAACAACACATTATGATCCGCTACAAGAAGTATCAAAACAAGAACGAGAAGAACGAGACAACCTTCAACAAGTGGTACGCCCGTGCCGTATGCGAGGAGACGGTAGACATCGCCGCCTTGGCCGAGCACATGTCCACCCACAACACCCCCTTCTCCACCGGCGCCATCCACGGCATGCTGAAGGACATGGTAAATTGTATCAAGGAGCTGCTGATGGACGGCAAGAACGTGAAGATAGACGACCTCGGCATCTTCAGCGTGGGCATCCGCTCGAAGGGGGCCGTCACGCCGGAGGATTTCTCCACGCAAGGCAATATCATCGGCGTACGCCTTCGTGCCCGTGCCACGGGCAACCTCTCCAGCGCCTCGCTCAAGCTGACGGCCAAGCTCCGTGAGTACACCGAGTACTCGAACGGAGAGGTGACCCCGGGCGGGGGCGATTCCGAGAGCCCGGACGAGATTTAGGGAATTGAAAATTGAGAATTGAAAATTGAAAATTGAAAATTGAAAATTAAGTGGTATGGAGATTTCTGTTTTTATACGTGAATACGCTCCGCTGGCTGGGGAGGCCGGGCGGGCGTTCCGGATCGATCCGGTGGTGATCTTGGCACAGGCGGCCATCGAGACGGGTTGGGGCGAGAGTACGCTCTGCCGGGAGTATCATAACTTTTTCGGCATCACGGCCTACGGGTTGCCCAACGTATGGTGGACCGGCCGGTGGACGGAGCTGTCGCCCCGCTCGCTACGTTTCCGGATCTACCCGGACGATAAGTGCTCGTTCATGGATTACTGCCGCCTGCTTCGCTCGGCCTATCCCCGGGCGGCCGACATGAGCGCCAACCCTACGGCCTTCGCCAAGGAGATCGCCTACAGCCCCTACATCAGCGAGGTGAACGGCGACAACCGGGAAGCCTATCGTAAGCTGATCGTCCAGCTTTGCCGAAAAATCAGCTCGCAACTATCAATCGTTAATCCAAAGGGCGGGCAGATGCCGCCCCTATCATCAACTGTCAACTAAAATGAAATACCTTGAACTCATCCTCCGTTGCCTCACGGCGCTCCTCCGGGTCATCTTCCCGCAGCATCCCCCTGTTCCCGAAACGACAGACGCTACCGGCGCTGCTCCTTCTCCTGCTAGCCCTCCTCTCCCTCCTCATGCGGGAGACGGAGGTGACGCTAGCGGCGATCGGCGCCTCGCTGACGCTCTTCCGCCACGACGGCACCCCTCCTCCCCACCGCCCCCCGGGGCGGACTGGCTGGGTATCTCCGGCTACACCCTCCTTATAGCGGGGTGCGCAGGGTACCTCTTGAAGTACTGGGGCTGAACAACAGAAAGGGGGTGTGTCAAAAATGACACACCCCCTTTAAATTCAGACACTAAAAAATCATCACGGTGTCACTGTAATATAAGTAGCAGATTCTGTTTTAACGCCATTAATCGTTATTATACAAGATAAACGATAAGATCCGGCATCATACAAATTAATACCGCAGTTATACTGATTTGGATAGATGTATCCTCTACCACCCCCTTGAAATAACATCCTTCAAAGAACATAACCTAATCATTATGCTCTTTGAACCAAGCAAAATTATTTCCAAGGAGCTGGCTGTACCAAGTACGGCTGACCGCTCTCGTCGTTACCCATGGTCGAAATTTGCTGATCAGGAATAGGGAACATTACCTTAGCCGCTGGCAAATAAGAAGCCGTAGAGAATTTAGCCAAATAACCCTTCTCAAAGTCTACATATTCCTTAAGAGTCTTAGCCATATAATCACCACCCCAACGTTGCAAGTCAAACCAACGTTGTCCCTCCATCGCTAACTCAAGCTTACGTTCCATACGAACAGCCTTGATACAGGTATTCTTATCAGAGAAAGCAGCGTGAGACGAGGGATACTCAGCGATTTTATAATTAGCGGCTGGTTTACCATCTTTCTTGATAATATTCACGTCCAAACCTGCACGAACACGGATTTTGTTCACTTGAGACATAGCTTCTGCCAACTGACCATCGTTAGCCAAACACTCTGCATACATCAAAATACAATCACGCAAGCTCAAATATTGCAAATTCATCGCAGAACCCGGAGCCCAACCTCCGCTGAACCCTCCACTGGCCAAGCCCGCATCTTCTTCCGCCTTTGAATATACATGTTTCTTCGGCAAATAAATACCACCGTTTGCAGCATCACGTACCCATCCATTCTTAGGGGTACCCCAATCCTTATAAGGAATACCAAAACGTCCGATAGCGAAATCCAAACGAGGATCCACCGCAATCTCATCATTATTCAAAGCAATAGGATCCTCTGGATTTGTACTACTGTTACGATAAGAAACAGGCTTACCCGCACGATACGAATTATCCAATAATGGCAGGCCATTCGCATCAACCTTGAAAGAGTTAGCCAACTCACTAGACGGCTGATAAAATCCACAACAGCCTCCGGGATTACCAGAGCCACCATGAGGATAGCACAAAGACATCCCTGAATTACCATTATCATTAGCATCCACAGAGAATTGAATAGCAAAGATAGATTCTTTACCATTATCTCTAAAAGAATCAAAATTTGCGTTCATATCATTCTCTAGGCCATAGGCTAATCCATTAGAAGTCTTACCACTCTCAATAACCTCTTTCAAAATAGGTTTAGCAGAAGCCATATCCCCTTTCTGCATTAAAATCTTCGCTTTCAAAGCCTTAGCCGCCCAGATATTTACACGTCCCACCATATCTTGGGTTTCCGGGAGTTTAGAGATCGCATCATCTATATCTGTAAGCACATTTTGATAAATGTCCTTGTCATTATGCACCAAAGGATTGTTTTCTTCAATTGTCTCATCCACCCACGGAATCATAGGACCAAACACCTTGATACCTTCAAAATAAAATAAGGCACGAAGAAATTTCAACTCACCAACACGAGTATTTTTAACGTTCTCGGGCATATCTGTAACCGCCGGAATGATCTGCAATGTATTATTCACACGTTTCGCTCCTTTATACACCCATTCCCATTTCTCATTTAGGTATCCATTGGAAGGAAGCATATTGTACATTTCCATCGTATTCAAGATAGACTGGTCATTACCGTCAGATCCTTTGTTAGCATCGCCACCGTACATTCCACCAAATGTCCAGTTGAAAACGGAAGCTCCCCAACCATTCTCCGTCAAGTTAGCGTAAGCATTCGTTACCAGCAAGTCCACACCATTAGCATTCGTCAACGCCTCTTTATCAATCGCACCTTGCGGAGCTTTATATAGGAAGTCTTCTCCACAAGCCCCTAAAGTCAACAAAGATGCACAAGCTAATAAAGCTATATATTTTTGTTTCATAATTCTATATTTTATTCTAGTTTTCATATGTTTCACTTTTTATCAGAAAGCGAAATTCACCCCAAACAACAATCTCAAAGTAGTCGGCCAACCACCCATATCAATACCACGTCTCAAATCTGCTCCATTGCCTTCGCCTACATCAGCATTCGTAAACTCTGGATCCAAACCGCTATATCCACTAATCGTCAACAAGTTCTCTGCTTGTATATATACACGTAAATTAGAGATAGTGGCTTTTTGCAACAAAGATTTCGGGAAGGTATAGCCCAATACCACATTCTTCAATCTCAAGAACGAGCCATCCTCTACGTAATATGAACTAGGAACTGCACCACTCCAAGAGTCCTTTGAGTCAAGGATTGGTAATATCGCCTTTGAGTTATCCGCACCTGGCCTCCACGACAAATCTCTCATACGAGTAGAACGGTTTCCCCCAAACAATGGGAAATCCGTAAAGTACTTTGTGTTATTAAATATGTCATTTCCAATCGTAGAATACCAAAACATCGTGAAATCCCAGTTCTTCCATGTAGCGGAAGCATTTAAACTCAAGATCAAGTCTGGATGAGGACTACCGATGAACGTACGATCTTCACCATTAACTTTACCATCGCCATTGCGATCCTCGAACTTGAACTTACCAACCATCTGCTCTGGTTTCAACTCTTCTTTACTGCTTATACCATAAGGCAGTGGTGAGTTCTTAACATCATCAGCAGACTCATAGAAACCAATTATATTATAGCCAAAGAAAGAAGATATAGGTTGTCCTTTCGTTGTACGAGTAACATGTTCACCCTCAAAACGAGCACCGGCTTTGCCGATAAAGAAATCGTCCGTATTAGACAGCTTTAAAACCTCATTCTTATAAGCGGAAGCATTTACGCCGATATCCCAGCCCCAATCACCTTTAGAATCTCTATAATTAAATGTCAGATCCCAACCGGTATTCTTCATATCACCATAATTTAAATATGGCTTGCCTATCTCGCTACCTGCCAATCCAGAATAAGCCGCCTCGATTAACATATCCGAAGTCTTCTTGTAGTACCACTCAAAACCTAATCCAAACTTCCCATTCAAAAAACTGGCATCAAGACCAACATTTGTCATCTCTGTAGCTTCCCATTTCGTATCCTCATTACCATATTTATCCAAACGGAATCCAACCATTGATCCAGAGTTAGAAGCACCCAGGTCATAATTCGTGTTTGTCGGTTTTGTTGCGTACTCAAACGCATAGTTAGTCTTACGACTCATCTCGGAGTTACCTGTTTGTCCATACCCTACACGCAACTTCAAGTCATCCAACCAATCCTTTGTGTTTTCCATAAATGACTCCTCAGAAATACGCCATCCTAAAGATACGGAGGGGAACACACCATAACGATTCGCTTTAGCGAAACGAGATACACCATCACGACGCACGATACCCGTAATTAAGTATTTGTCTGCAAAAGAATAATCCACACGTGCAAACATTCCGAATAGAGCAAACTCTCCCTTATATTCAGATTCAGCCCTACGACGCGCATCGTTCTCTCCCATATTCAATACCCATGTATTCATGTTGTCTTCCATTAGATAACCGAAACGCTGTCCCGTCATCTTACGTCCTATACCGTCACGAATAGCCTCTGTACCCAACAAAACGTTCAACTTATGAACATCCTTAAAGACAGTGCTATAAGTCAAAGTATTCGTCCAAACCCAACGAAAATTGAAGCCAGATATCTCCTCTAGATTATTGGTACCAGGGCTTTCAGAGAACTCTAGATTTTTCTTATCCATACGATAAGAATAATTATTCGTATAATCTAGACCAAAGTTCGTACGGAATGTCAAGCCTTTAAACAAATCCGCCTCAGCCCACAAGTTACCGAAGATACGACTGTTCGTCCAATAATTATCTTTGTTTCTTTCTTGAATCGCCACAGGATTCTGGAAATTACCAGTACCTGTTATCTTTGAACCCGCATAATTACCATGTGTATCACGTACAGGAACCCAAGGAGAGGCTCTATAAGTCCAAGAATATGCGCTAGATTCTGCGGCAGCAGCCTGCAAACCATTATCTTTAGAAAACGCATAGGTCATATTCTCCCCCGCACGTAACCATGGGCGAATATTAAACGATGTATTCGCACGTACTTGATATCTCTGGTAATAAGAATCAATAACCGTACCATCTTGCTTAAAGTAGTTCGCACTTACATTGTATGTTCCCTTCTCTGTACCTCCGGATAAGCCTATCTGATGGTTTTGCATCAAAGCCGTACGATCAACAGCGTCCCACCAATCCGTATCTGAGAAAGGTACGATTTGGTTATCGGGATAACTATAATCATCCATATTAATATTCTGACTTCCTTGTGCTCCATTTGTTGTCAGATAATTCGGAATGATTGGCTTTGGCCCCTTTCCGAACTGAGGATGTTCCGGGACTTCATCTACGCCACGAATCGTATAAGAGTTCTGCTGTGACTCCCATTCCAATGCCAAACGATCCGCAGAGTTCAGCACCTCATACCTCTTTGTCGTTTTTTGCATACCGATATAACCGTCATAGGTAACTTTCGGCTGTCCTGATTTAGTACCCTTCTTCGTAGTGATCAAGATAACTCCATTCGCTGCCTGCGCACCATAAATAGCCGCAGCAGAGGCATCTTTTAACACCTGCATGCTTTCAATATCGTTCGGGTTCAAGCTACTCATGTTTTGGTTACGAGTAGAAACACCATCAATTACATACAACGGGCCATTGTCATTAACTGAGTTAATACCACGAATACGAACCATCGTGGCCGAACCCGGTGAACCAGATTGTCCCACATACACACCTGCAGCTTTACCTTGCAACTGCTGAGCCGCAGAAGATCCCGAAGAGGCCAGCAACTCTTTCGTATCGACTACCGCCACAGAACCAGTGATGTCCTTCTTCTGCTGCGTACCGTAACCTACCACGATAACCTCGTCAAGGTTCTGGGTATCTTCTTTCAAGGTAACATTTACCACACTGCCCGAAGCAGGAATTTGCTGAGATACATAACCAATGTAGGAAACGACTAAAATGGAGTTGGGCTCAACTTCCAAGGAATACTTACCGTCAAGGTCGGTAATCGTACCGTTTGTAGTACCTTTTACTACAACATTCACACCCAAAAGGGGTTCACCCTTTGCGTCAGTTACCGTACCGGTAACTTTCTTAGCTTGTTGGGAAATGGACACATTCGCGTTGGACGCGTGGATTGGAGGGGTCACGCCCGCACCGACCATCAAGAAACAAAGTGCCAAACCCAGCCCACCTTTAACAAAAGCCAACTGTTTGTTCATCATAACACAAAAATAGGTTAACATTAATATTCGTATCCACTCTTCGGATACTGGCGCAAATATAATTTATTATTTCATAAAAAACAATATTATGCCTATTTTTTCCACATTCCTTTATTTTTCCTGAACATACGCGCACGCAAACAAGCATTGAATATCGAAAAAGGGGCATCTTTGTAAACAAAAAGACAATGCCACAGAAAGTGGCGATATGTTAAAACGCATGTTTAAAATATATCATCTATTCTTAAATTCCACAAACTTTTTTTACCGAATCATCAATATCTACCCCGAATAATGAGCCGATAGCCCCCTATAAAACAAAAGAGGACGCCGTTTTACCGGCTGCCGGCTATCGATTTACTCACGATATTCGTTACGGCCTCTTGCATCTTCTCGATGACACCGCTGTTTTCCATCCCGTATTCGGAGGCGATCGTCTCCAGATTCGGGGAACCGACCCAAACCTTGCCGTCCGCATCTTCCCAAACGGAGATACGTAGCGGCAGCTCCAAGGAAATGGACGGATCTTGCCGCATCAATAAAGTCCCGACCTTCGGCGAGCCGAAGACGATCACCTTATTCGGAGGCAGCTCCATCCCTACCTCGCTAGCGTTTCGCCCATGATCGAACAGGGCGAACACGGAACCTCCTTGAGACTTGATGATCTCCTCGATCCGCCGCATCGTCTCATCCACGCTAAACGGGCTTACCGCTTTTTCCATCAAACGATTCTTTTTCTCCTTGGCGAACGAGCCGACAGGTATCAGCATCAAAAGGAGCAATAGATAGGTGATTTTCTTGTTCATGGAATCCATGTGTTATAAAGATTTATTTTTAGGTTTAAGATCTCGTGGCAAATGTATGTAAATAAAAAGAGGATGCCAAATAAATGACATCCTCCCTAGCTTATATATTATATAATGTATAAGTCTGTATTAAGCTTGCTCCAACTGCAAAGTCTTAGTCGGCTGGTCGCAAACCTCCGTCGGACCGAAGTACTGGATCGGGCCCGGGTATACGTAGCTAGTAGTCAAAGCCCACTCGTCACGGTTTGCGGCGAATGCCTTGAAAGGAGCGCCGTCAAGCTTAACCAAAGCCTTCTGGATAACCGGCTTCATCTCGCCATGACGTTTCTCCATGTTCATCATCATAGTAACAGGGATACCACCGGCGATCCATTGATCAGCGGGAGCGGTCGTGTTACGTACGGAAGACATATAACCCGTCTTACCGGCGGCGATCAAGCAAGATGCCGTGTAACCCAAAGAGTAGCAGTAGTCTGCGTCGTAGTTAGAAGGAGCGGCGCAACGACCCTCGTAACCGAAGAAGTGGTGTTGTGCGGCGAACTTGCCTACGTACTTGCCCTCGGCTTTCCACTCAGCCAATTTCTTGCCAACCATCTCGGACAATAACTTCTCGGTCTCGATCAAAGAAACCTGTACGTTTCCGTGCGGGTCACGGTCCAAAGACAGCTGACGAGCTACGCCCTCCGGAAGAGAAGCGTACAGATCAGAGTTCTCCTTCGTCAACTTGCTGATGATATAAGCACGTTGCTCGCTCTTCTTGATCATCTTGAACTCAGCATCGTGCTTAGCCAAGAAGTCGTTCAACTCGGCAATCAAGCGCTTCATAGCCGGAACGAACTCGATCAAGCCCTCAGGGATCAATACCGTACCGAAGTTGTTACCCTCGGCGGCACGCTTAGCCACGATACCAGCCACGTAAGTAACGATATCGTCCAAAGACATATTCTTCTCCTCAACCTCCTCGGAGATGATACAAACGTTCGGTTGAGTCTGCAAAGCGCACTCCAAAGCGATATGAGAAGCGGAGCGACCCATCAATTTGATGAAGTGCCAGTATTTCTGGGCGGAGTTACAGTCACGTTGGATGTTACCGATTACCTCGGAGTAGACCTTACAAGCCGTGTCGAAACCGAAAGAGGTCTCGATCTGGGCGTTCTTCAAGTCACCGTCGATCGTCTTCGGGCAACCGATTACCTGTACGCCGGCGCCGATAGCCTTGTAATACTCGGCCAATACGCAAGCGTTCGTGTTAGAATCGTCACCACCGATAATAACCAAAGCCTTGATATCAAGCTCTTTCAAGATCTGAAGACCTTTATCGAATTGCTCTTTCGTCTCTAATTTCGTACGACCGGAACCGATCATATCGAAGCCACCCGTGTTACGGTACTCGTCGATAATATCAGCCGTCAATTCCATATATTTATGATCGATCAAACCGCCCGGGCCCAAGATGAAACCATACAGACGAGAATCTGCGTTGTGAGCCTTGATACCGTCGAACAAACCAGCGATCACGTTGTGACCACCGGGAGCCTGACCACCGGAAAGGATCACACCAACGTTCATGACAGGCATAGCCTTCTCCTCGTTACTCTTCTCGAATGTAACGATCGGCATTCCGTAAGTGTTCGGGAACAATTTCTTGATTTCTTCCTGATCGGCTACTGATTGAGTATACTCGCCGTCAACGGCTTTCACTGCACCTTTCAACGCAGCGGGTACCTTCGGTTGGTAAGCTGCTCTTGCGATTTGTAATGCACTCTTTGTCATTTCTTAATTGATTTATTTAGAAATTATTTGATACGTGTTCAAAAGTGACGCGAATATAAGGAAAAAAATCCGTATTAATAAAAGAGAAGGGGGATATGTTCATTCAAAATAGCATCGAAAAAAACTTCCGGGAAATCACTGGTAAACTTGCCCTCATCATTATAACCGATCAACCTTCAACAAGAAGAGGGTGTGTCACCATGAAGTGAACACGAGAAAACAGGTAGCTTACTGTATATTTTACTTGACTATTTTTTACACGGTCGTGTTTTTCCAAAAACACGTACGTAATTTTCAAGAAACACGGTCGTGTTTTTTCGAAAACATGTACGTGTTTTACTCAAATCTCCATCATAATTTATATCCATCTAATTATAAGCCAGTTATAAACCATTTCAAACAAATGCTTTATTGTATTTTTTTAATCCGTTTACTCTGTAGGCTACTTCAATGGCACAATAGAGTAAACTATTCATCAACTTGCACCTAATTATCACAAAAGACTTCGTATATTTACACCTTCTATTAACGTTAGTTAATCACAAAATTCGATGCGAAAAAGCCCTCTTGCACTCCTATTATCGCTTATCTGCCTGATCTCGTCTCATAACGAGATACAAGCGCAAGGACATCCCCCGACAGATTCATTGCGACAACGGGCCGCAGCGAGCGTGGGTAAGGAAAAGCATGATCTACTGATGCGTATAGCCATGTCCACCAACGATATCGCCGACTGGGACGCTACGCTCAACGACGCTATCGACCAGTGCGATACTCCGGCTATCTGTCAATCAAGATTGAATCGTATACAATGCCTCTTTAATTTCTACTCCGTGGATTCGGCTATCATCGAGGCGCAGGAAAGCCTTCCTTTTATATTGGATGCCAAGCAATACAGTTTCTACTTCTCCACCTATAATACTTATATATCCGGATTGTTCAAGCAAAGACGGTTCGACGAGGCCCGTGAGGAAGCCACAGCCATGTTCGAGACGGCGCAACAGGTTAAACAACCGGTAGGCATGACGATGGCCTTGCAGGTACAAGGCAGCATGTATTATAAACTCGGCTTGTACGACCAAGCCCTCACCTCGCTGGAAAAAGGGATCGCTATATGCCCCACTTACGAGAATGGCGAGAACCAAGTACTCTACATCTCGGCCGTTCTTTACGAATGGCTCTTCATGACCGCCCTGAAGGTAAACGACACGGAACGCATATCCCGTTACGCCAACAGCTATGCCGCCCTCGTCAACTGGAGGGACGAGCATGGGAAAGTGGATCCTACCGGACATTATCCTGTCACCTCCCGCTCTCTCCAAGCCTTCTCTTTCCTAAAGAAAGGGCAAATAAAAGAGGCGAGACGATTGTTGGATGAGGCAGTCCGGTTTATTCATCCCCAAATCCCGGCCAACGCCTATGAGCATTTTTACGAAGCTCGCCGAGAATTACGGGAAATGACAGGAGATTACCAAGGGGCTATCAAGGATATGGATATCCTGTTAGCTGCTCATGAGGGCGACCTATCTTTCTATATGGACGATTTGTTGAAGAAAGCGGAACTTCTGGCTCATTCCGGAGATCCCCGGTCCTGTATATCGCTCTATCATACGTATATACAGGTGAAAGACTCGGTAAACCGGTTGGATATCGCCTCTCGGATGGATCAACTACGGACTATTTACGAGGTAGACCGGCTCAACCAAGAGAGGCAATACGCAAGGAACTGGATGTTCGCCGCCTTTACCGGTTGCTTGCTCCTTGTCCTTTTGCTAGCGGGATATATCATTTATTCCCAATGTCTAAAAGCAAAGAATCAAGTGCTTTACAGACGTATACAGGAACAGATCCGGCAGGAGAATAAGGCGGTGGAAACCATTAAGCAAATACCCGAGAACGATCTTTCCCGGGAATTACGTTTATTCATAAACTTGAACGAGTTATTGGAAAAAGAAAAGCTATACACCGATCCCACCTTGAACCGGGATGATCTGGCACAACGTTTGGGGACCAACCGTACCTACTTGATGGAAGCTGTACGTACTTACAGCGGGAATATGACCGTCCGCGAATATATTTATGACTTTCGTCTAAAGCATGCCGCCGAACTGCTCTCCTCTCCCTCCGCCCTCTCGATCGATCAAATATGCTATGACTCCGGGTTCGCTTCCCGCTCGGTATTTTACCGCCTTTTCCGACAGAGCTATGGCCTGTCTCCTAACGAATATCGAAAACTTGCGGAGAAAGAAAAAGAAAATTAAAATACTATATTTCAAAAACTTGCGCCACACGGACAAATGTTTTGCGCCACACGGACAGCTTTTAGG
Organism: Parabacteroides sp. KHUB-02; assembly: GCF_056640955.1. Lineage (NCBI taxonomy): Bacteria > Pseudomonadati > Bacteroidota > Bacteroidia > Bacteroidales > Tannerellaceae > Parabacteroides > Parabacteroides sp. KHUB-02. The sequence continues at coordinate 511,749 of NZ_JBWQEV010000002.1, forward strand.
ATTACTATTCGCATATTGAAACGATATCTGTTAATCCTAAAAACAAGCTATATATGAAGACAAATTATTTTTTTCTCCTTTTCTTTCTTTTGATTCTGATGGGATGTTCGGATGACAAAAACATTCCGGATATCCCGGCCTCCACAGAGGACACCTATGAAGGAGTACACGATCTGATCAGTTTCACGAAAGAAACCGAAGATTTCACGTATGGAGACCTGACTTTCCACATCAAGACTCCCGACGGGAACATTATCCAACGGAAAGCCAAGCACCGGCGATTATCCGGGACTTCCCTATTCACTATGGAAAAAGGGCTGAAGGAGGGTAAATACCAGCTACTATATATGGAATATACCATCCAATCGGATTGCCCGGACATTGACGGGCGGAATGGGGAGTTCGGCATGGGGTGCTACATTACCGTCAGTGAGAATGGGATCTCCACCGAAACCAACCGTGACGAGCGAATCGGCCTGTATGGGAACGGTACGCCGGAAGATCCGTACCGGATAACCTCTGCCGATGATTTGGCGAAGATACAAGAAGCGATCCTCAACTTCCACAACAATGGTAACCTTGTTAATTCCTACACCTGCTTCGAACAACAAAATGACATTAGCATGGCCAACTATAATGACCAATGCGGCTGGGAGGGCAACTGGTACCAGATCGGATTATCAGCCAGTTATCCTTTCACGGGCTATTATGACGGCAACGGCTATACGATCCGGGATTTGAAAATGTTAGATAAAAACGCCGTGGGCGCTAGTTTGTTCGGCTTCGTAAATCAAGCCATCATCTCGAATCTCACCATCGAGAAAGCCACCATAACCGGCTATGGAGCGCTATCGGCTATCGTAGGAGCCGTTACCACCAAGGGGGGAAGCATCAATAAGACATTTATAAAAGGGTGCGTAGTAAAAAAATCCACCATCGAAAGCCGTAGCGATGGCGTAGTCACGGACGGCATGGCCATAGGCGGGATCGCCGGCATGGTAGACCCGAACGTAAATCTCTGGATAGATTCCTGCTCGGTAGAGGATTGCACTATAAACGGGGCGATTGCCGTAGGAGGAATCCTTGGCGGAGGAACAGTGTACTCAATGACACAAATCACGAACTCCCACAACCGGAATACCAAGGTAACCGCATCTTACAATTGTGCCGGAGGAATCGTTGGGTACGCCGATACGCTCTATGTATATTCATGTAGCAATAATGGCACTATCAAAGGTGCCGCATCCACAACCGCTCCTCCCGGAAACCTTCCTGCCAATTCTATATATAATGTAGGAACGGGCGGGATCGCCGGAGGAAGCGGATTGAGCACCATCATTTCCAGCCGAAACAGCGGGACGGTGCAAGGAAGCAGGGGCGTAGGGGGAATTATCGGAAGCACACTGGTAACTACCCAGCCGAAAACTTATTATAATAACACGTTTATCGGTTTTTGCTCGAACTCGGGGAATATAAACGGCGACAGTTATATAGGAGGATTATGCGGTGAGGCGCAACTTGGCGCTTATAAATCGTATAATGAGGGTATGATCGAGGCTAATTCATCCTTCGCTGGTGGAATTTTAGGATTCGCTCCCTTGGCCTCCATCACCAATACGGCGAATTTCAATAAAGTAATCGCCTCCTCTTATAGCGGAGGAATAGCCGGTTCCATCCTTGCCGGCTCGTTGGGTATTAACACGAATCTGGGGGAAGTAGCCTCCTACCATGAATATGCCGGTGGTATGATAGGAAGGGCAGGGAATACGCTTGCCATGAACTATTGTTCCAATTTCACGCCGATATCAGGCTCCTCATACCTCGGTGGTATGATCGGCGAGGTAGGCGACGCAAAGAAATGGACGATCATGGATGGCGTATCCTTGGGGTTTGCCACATTCGAGCTGGCGTCTACTCTTATCGGATTTGTCCCTTTCGCTAAAATCGTGGGAGAAAGCGGAGAAATCCTTGTTAACTGCGCCCTTACAGTACTTAGCCTCGTCTTAAATGATATCGATATTTTATCAGAAGGTTTTAGCGTATTCGGGCTTATTTCACACGGTCATCCGGAGATTATAGAAACAGAGAGGCTGAAAGGTGTCATTACCCATGATATCGCCATGTTGGAATCAGACATGGACACGAAACTGGCCAATAAAATAGATAACCAATCGTTCGCAAGCATCAAACTGAGGAGCAAAGATATGACAAATAGGTTCATGTCTAATCGAAAGGCATTAACAGAATGGTTTGAAAGTGGGGCAAACCACCAGATTTATAGTGACGCGATGAATTATAAGAGAGGATTGCTCTCCAAACAGATCCTTAAAAGCAAAAAAAACGAAGAAGTTCTACATACGGTTGTCAGTGGTGTTTGTTGCGCGGTCAATTCAACCTTGCTTTTTGTTACAGTTATCACTTTCCCCGAAGGTGTTCCCGCTGTAGCCTTGATGGGAGGTGCGCTAGCGTTAGTCAGTTTCGGCAATTCGGTTTCGGCCACTCTTGATGATTTCGTGGAAAACTCCGTCGTTATCACACAATGCTTGAACGCCGGAGAGATTGGCCAATATAGCAGCGGAGGCTTGGTAGGCCAACTTCAGCAAAGCTGCCTTATCTCCGATTGTATAAATATGGGACGCTCAAATAAAAGAGCCAATGCCATAATTGGAGTTGTCAATCAAAACGTAACGGTAAGTAGAAATTTGAATGTCGGAGAGAATTGGTATCTTTTCGCACCTCCCGCATCCGTTTCTTATTTTGGGAATTACTGCATGCTGGGCACTGTAGAGCAACCGAATCCTGTGATTATGAACATATTCAGCTTACAAGACTTAAAGTCGGAAAAGACCTTTACTGGATGGGACTTTGATGTAAAATGGGAAATACCATCCAACGAAACAGGTAGCTTTCCGATCCCTAAGAAATCCGAGATGCAATTTGATAAACCTAATTTATAAATAAACGAACAAACAAACATGAAAACATACACTAAAACAATATGGAATATATGCGCATGCATGCTTATCATCTTGCTCGGCGGATGCGCGGACGATGACATCATACGAAACGACTGCGGATCGACCTTGCAAGAGACAGAATCTCATCTAATAAGCACGTTCTCCTTGCCGGAAGGCAAAACTCCCATACAAGATACGAGAGAACAGATCTTTTTCCAGTTGAGATCGCTGAGCGATAACTCCATACAGCTCATGGAAGGTAAGATCCGGAAAAACGCGGGGATTCTTTCCTGTGAAATGTTTATCCCCAATAATCTGGTATTAGAAGATGGAGACTATATACTTTGGTTAAAATTCGATGAAGAAGGCAGCGTCTATCCACTAAGCTATCATCTGACATTCCGTGACAAGATGGTCAGTATGGTACGTGATACTAAATATATTTACGAGATGCTGAATGGCGAAGGTACGGAAGAGAATCCTTATCTGATTACTTCCACCAACGATTTCGCCTATCTCGTGTCTCAATTAGCCACGTACGACCGTAATTACGGATACGGGCAATTCTTCAAGCAAATAGCCGACATCAAAGCTCCTATCCCCAATTGCCTGTATCAAGGTAACGCTTATAAAAGCGCCCCGTTCGCGGGGAACTACGACGGCGATTCCCATAAGATACTAAACCTAACCTATCTCGGGACGAACGGTGGAGAGCAAAGCGACGCAATCGGGCTTTTCTCCATTTTACACGACGGGGCAGTGATCCGGAATCTTGATATAGAAGGAGCGGATATAGAGTATCCGGGGAATTGCTGCGGATTGCTTGCGGGAGTAGCTAACGGGAATATACGAATCGAGAATATAACCTTAAACGGTAATATCAAGTCCACGAAGGATAAAGTTGGCGGTTTAATAGGCTATATCGAGGGCAACGCCCAGTCGTTGGCACAAATCAGTATCCGGAATGTGCGATTAGGCGTCTCATTCTCGGAATCCGGCAGCTCTTATATCGGAGCGTTGATCGGCTGGGCCGAGAACGCTTCCATTCAAGTGGAGGATATCAGTAGCGACGGGATTTTCAAAAACTTGAGAGGGAATAATCATGTGGCCGGTCTGATCGGGAAATTATATGGTCAAATCGATGCCAGAAAAATTAAGCTGCAACATACCTCCTTAAACGATTTCCCGATATCCGGTAACCAGAACGTAGGCGGATTGATCGGTGAGGCATTCTTACAGGCGGCATCCAGTTTCAAAGACATAACCATCGACATGCCGATCAAAGGTAGCTCCTATGTCGGCGGGTTAATCGGTCAGATCCGGTCGGAAGCCCCTACCAGTACCCTCATCACCATCGAGAACTTCCAGTTGTCCAATCCGGCAAATCAGTCTCAAATCCAAGGGGGTAGTTATGTGGGTGGAATGATCGGATATTCCCACAAAACACACGCTAATGCATTTACGATAGAGCTTAAAAGGGAATCCTTATTTCATGCCTCGATAACCGGGCAGTCTGTTATAGGAGGTATTTTCGGTTCTTTAGATGATACCCAAATACAATTTACCCCGGCCTCACGATTGTATATGGATAATGAATCCCTTGAAGCTTCTTCAGGGATTTGTGGCACTTTAGCCGGAGCCTTATCTTACCAAGAACCGGGGAAAGAAATTCTTTTGGATCCGGAAATATTGGTGATTAATCCCAACATCAAAATAAAGGGAGGAAATAACACAGGAGGAATCATCGGAGCGTTATATAATGGGACGTTGACTGGGACCTATAAGCCAGAATTCAATGCCGCAAACGTAATCGTGAGCAAGATTCCACGACCGATTTTCCCGGGTAACATAAATTCGGAAAAACCCTATCGCGAAAATGCCGCTTATGTTGGAGGAATTGTCGGATATGCAGATAAATCTACCCTCAGAAGACTCTTCACGCAACCTTCCATTTACGGCAGAAGTACAGTCGGAGGAATCATCGGATATGCGAGCGATACTCAAATATCAGATTGCGGCGTGAAAACAGAAACATTTAATAATGGGAATAATAGCGCCATTATGGTAGGAGGAATTATCGGACAAGCATCGTGCTCATCCCACTGTGAGTTTTCCAATCTAGTAAATTACAGTAATATCTCCTCAGGATCCAATTATATCGGAGGCATTTTCGGGAGTATGGTAGCGGGAACTAGCGTAAAGATCAATAAAGTCGTGAATTTAGGTAAGATATCAGCCACAAATAACGTAGGCGGTATCATAGGGAAAACTTCAGGAAAAGACATAGAGGTTTATGACGCAGCTAATTTCGGCGTAATCCAAGGTATCGCAGGAGATAAAGAATGCGGAGTGGGCGGTATAGCCGGTGCCGCCGAGGATGCCATTACAATTTATAAATCCGTTAACCACGGAAATATCACCATAAACAGGAATGCCAAGTATTATGGAGCAGGAGGTATCTTGGGGTATGTGAAGCAAGGGGGAGCACATGTCCGTTACTGCTGTAACCGGGCAAATATAGACTATCCGAAAGATAAAGAAGACAGCCATGGCATTGGAGGTATCGTGGGTAGCATAGAAAAGGCTAACGATAACGACGACAGTTACGTACTGGATTGCTACAATATGGGAGAAATCAACGGACAGCAAAAAGCGACCAGCACGCTTGGTACCGACTACCGGGGAGGGATCGTAGGAAACCTCGGAAGCCACGGGAGATGTTACCGGGCCGTAAACGGGGGCTATGTCCGCTTTGGAAACGCAGGTGTCGGATACGGCAACAAGAAGAACCTGACACATATCTATATCTCGCCCGGTACAGGCAAAGACTTTGGGGCAACGTCTATCCCTCTACCAATCAGAGAAGATAAAAATATTTACCAAGGATTCGACTTCACGGGAGATCATGATCCAAACCGGCAACCGGTCTGGGTTCTGGGTGGCACATATAACTCGGAGAATAAAATGCTACCCTACTTGCATTCAGGAAAATGTTATTTCCAATTCGCAAAATATGCCCCATAGAGGATTGACAAACTATACAAGGTAGCAAGCATTCCCATAGCTATAACGTAAAGCTGGAAGATTGGTAAATTTCAAGGTCTCTCTGAGAAGTACCGAGAAAATATTATGGATGGCATGATAATTCTAGAAACAAATTTATATTATGAAGACAAATTATTTTTTCCTATACTTTTTCTTTATCATCCTTACCGGATGTTCGGATGATAAAATAACACCGGAATTACCCCCAAATACAAACGATACGTATGAAGGGGTTCATGATCAAATCAAGTTTTCAAATGAAACCGAGGACTTCACGTATGGAGAACTAGCTTTCTATATCAAGGTACCAGACGGAAGTATTATCGAACGAAAGGCTAAGCACCAACGGATTTCTGGAATATCCCATTTCATCATGGAAAAGGGACTGAAAGAGGGTAAATACCAATTACTCTATATGGAATATACCGTGAAATCGGATTGTCCGGAAATCGACGGACTGAAACGCCAATTCGGATTATGTTGCCAGATAAACATAACCCCGGATGGTATCCGGATAGAAAGCACCTATAACTCCAATATGAAACTTTACGGAGCCGGTACCCCCGATGATCCTTATCTGATCGGATCAAATGATGACTTGAATAAGATCAGAACCGGAATATCCAACCGATATGTGTCCTCTTCCACTTGTTATTCCCAACAAAACAATATTGACATGACCGGCTATAACGACAAATGCGGCTGGGAGGGAAATTGGTACCAGATCGGGCAATCCGCGACTTATCCATTTACCGGATATTATTACGGGAACGGATACTCGATAAAGAACATGACCCTCAAAGATCCAAACAAGATTGCCGCCAGCTTGTTCGGATACGTAAACAAGGCTGTCATCATGGACCTGACAATCCAAAACGCAGACATCACCGGCTATTGTGCCGTATCCGCCATAGCTGGAGCGATCGTCACATCGGGAAGCGGACAAGATCCAACCTTTATCAAGGGATGCACGGTAAAATCATCGACCATCCAAAGTCAAGGGGACGGTATGGGAATCGGTGGAATTGTAGGTTCCGTAGATCCAAACACTAAATTATGGATCGATTCATGCAAAGTAGACGATAATACCGTACAAGGAGCTATAGCCGTAGGCGGTATTCTTGGCGGGGCCAACGTACTTTCGACAACACAAATCACCAACTCCAGTAACGAAAAAGGCAAGGTAGAGGCATATTACATGAACGCAGGAGGAATTGTCGGCTACGCTGATTCCTTATACGTCTATCTCTGCACGAACAAATCGCAGGTAAAAGGCGGCACACACTCACACAAACCTGATCGATTATCTGGTTTCATGGGTACCGGAGGTATCGTCGGCGGAAGCGGAATCAGCTCAATCATAACCTGCCGGAACGAGGGGAGCGTAAATGGCCAGAGAGGTGTTGGAGGGATCATAGGAAGTACTTTAGTCATTCTTAATCCGGCAACATATAATAATACATTTATAGGATATTGCTCTAATAAGGGCAGAGTCAACGGAAAAGAGAATGTAGGCGGACTATGCGGTGAAGCACAATTAGGAACTTACAAATCTTACAATGAAGGAAAGGTAACAGCAGATGGCTACTATGCCGGTGGCATAATCGGGGCTACCCCATTATCCAGTATCACCAACACGATCAATTTCGGAACTGTATCTGCCTCACGGTTCAGTGGCGGCATGAGCGGACAAATACAAAGCGGATCATTGGCGTTAAATGTGAATATGGGCAAGATCTCGGGGAGTACATATATCGGAGGGATGGCCGGTATCGCAGGAGGTTGCCTATCCATGAACTATTGCGCTAACTTAGCAGATGTAGAAGGAAATGGGTATATCTCCGGATTAATCGGAGAAGTCGGCGATTCAAGGGAATGGACAGAGGCCGAGAAACGCTCCGCCATATTCGCCACTATCGAGCTTGGCCTTTCAGTTTTTAATACCGTTGTCGGTATCGCTGATGCGGGAACGACAATCCTTAACAATCTAATCACGTCACACGACGCAGTAATGGAAAGTATCAGTGCCTATTCATTGGGAAAAGAAATGGCCGACCTTTTCCGTCCAATGCAACGAAAGGACTACACAACTTCGCTTAGTGGATTAGTCACCAAGGGGATGGAAAAACTGGAAACAGATATGGATAATATACTGCGAAATAAATTATCAGCTCTTCAGTTTAGCACACCCAATCTTCAATATGGGCGAATGATCGATCAATTCATGAACGAATACAGGAAAAAAGTGATTGCTTGGTATGAGACCGGCAAAAACCATGAGGATTTCCGTGACGCAATGAATTACAAAAGAAATCTTCGCTATAATCAAATACTGGATATCAAGAAAACAGAAAAGATCATCCATACCTTGGCAGACGGGGTATGTTTTATAGCCAGCACAGCCGCTTTTGTCGCCGGATTCGTTGCCACAGGTGGTGTCAGCACGATAATCGCCGCGGCCGGTGTGGTCGTCAGTGTGGTCGGATACGCAAACTCCATAACAGCTATAGCGGACGATTTCCAAGAAAATGCTGTGGTAATCAGCCAATGTGTCAGCTTCGGAAACATTAGGGCGAAAACAGGCCCGTACGGCGATTACAACGGAGGACTCATCGGACATTTTGATGAAGGTTGCCTGATATCGGATTGCCTAAACGGAAGCGATGGCAATAAAATAGGAGGAGCTACGGTAGGAAGTCCGGAAAAGCAAGCTGTCGTAAAAAAATGCCTGAATATCGGTAGCCAGTGGAAAAATTTCGCCTATACGGGTAATGCACTAAGCCGATTTGAAGATAACTATTGCCTAGAAAATACGATCGAAAATAGAAATATCCATGGCGCCACCGGCTTAACCCTGCCACAATTATCGACCACTTCCACATTCCAAGACTGGGATTTCCAAAGACTTTGGAAGATTCCCTACACAGGACTGGGCTACTTCCCGGTTCCTTATCAATCTGAGATGCAATACAAAGAACCCCAATTATAAAAACAAGCAAATATGAAAACGATTAATAAGCCTATCTGGCACTTACTTCTATACCTGTTCATCTTATCGCTGGCCGGAAGTTGTTCAGATGACGATATACGGAGAAACAGCATCGGTTCTTCCTTGAAAGAAAACGGCGACCATTCGGTCAGCTCCTTTACTTTGCCCCAAGAGAATAGTGAAATCATCAATAAGGACGGAATCATATACCTACAACTCACGTCATTGAGTGACAATAGCACTCTCGATTTCGAGGGAAACTTAAGATTCCTTTCGGGAAATCTCACTTGCGAAATCTATATCCCGAACAATCAAGAAATCGCCGACGGGGATTATATAATGTGGATACGGAGCGAAATGGAAGGAAATTTATACCCTCAAGGTTATCGCCTTACGTTCCAAGAGCAAATGGTAAGCGCTGTACTTGCCACTGTACATAAATATGACCAATTGCAAGGAAAAGGCACAGTAGATCATCCCTATTTGATCACGTCCACCGAGGACTTCGCATATATGGTACAGCAGCTCCTTATGTATGACAGTAGCCATGGTAAAAACCAATATTTTAAACAGGTAGCCGATATTTTAGCGCCTGTCACCGACTGTCTTTACCAAGGAAATGGTTATAAATGCGCCCCCTTTGCCGGCATATACGATGGAAACTCGAAACAAATACAGGGTATGGCATTCACTGGAAGTTCCACGGAAGAATCAGTTGGCCTATTTTCCACGCTCCTTGACGGAGCCATCATCCGTAACCTTACCCTTATGGGTGCGAATATCCAAAGTCCAGGCTCCAAATGCGGTCTTCTTGCAGGAGTAGCACAAGGGGAGGTACGTATAGAGAACGTGGAGGTACGTGGTACGATTAATATGGGAAAAGATAAAATCGGAGGGCTGATTGGCTATGCGGAAAAAGCAGGCAACAAACAAGGCCACCTCACGATCAATGATACTAAATTCTATGTAACCTTCGTTGATAACGGATCTTATGTCGGAGGATTGGTTGGATGGGCCGAAAGCGTACAAATGGATATCAATAATATAACAACATCCTCTCCCTTCGGCATATTAACCGGAAAAGATAATACAGGAGGTTTAATCGGTAAATTGTATGGTACAATATCCGCCAATAACATTAAATTGACACACACCACCGATGATCCGAATATGAAAATCATCACAGGAAATAATCGTACCGGAGGATTGATAGGTGAATTCTATATGACCAATTCTTCCTCTTTAAATAATATCACGGTTAATCTGCCTATTGATGGACACGATGAAGTGGGAGGATTGATTGGGAAGTTGTATGTATCTTCAACGAGTTCTTTCACGCTAAGCATAGACACTTATAACAAATCTACGGGATCTCAAGGAGATCAACCTATTAAAGGAGAAAGTAAGATAGGAGGACTAATCGGTTTATCATCCGCAAAACAAGGTAATATCATTTTAAAATTAATCGGGGAATCCACAATCACATCCCCTATCACTTCTTCTGGCAAATATGCGGGGGGTGTTTTAGGCCAAGCGCAACAAACAAAGATAGAATTTAACAATTCCGCCAAAATAAATTTAAACATCGCAAACATAAAGGCCAATCAGTATGCGGGAGGTTTCGCCGGTTCATTGGAAAACGGTGGAACAATTAATGTAAATACACAAAAAGTACAATTAAGCCCTTTAATGTCTATTAGAGGAAACAGTGGATTAGGAGGTTTCTCCGGAATAATTGTATCAACGAATCTCAAAGGAGACTATAAGCCAAACTTCAGCGATACCGATGTGATAACCAATAAGGACAATACGCCATTCTTCGCAGGTAAAATCAATTCTGACGACAAGAGTTCTAGTGCCCAATACATAGGTGGTATAGCGGGAAGCGTAGATAATTCAAGTATAGAAGGCTTCTATGTCACTCCTTCTTTATGTGGCAATCGATACGTCGGTGGAATTGCCGGAAGCGTAAATAACACAACCGTCTACAACTGCGCAGCCAATTGTGGCGTATTTAACAACGGAAGTTATAGCGAAGCCTATTCGTTGGGTGGAATCATCGGATATTTATCCAACAACAAAGCGTGCAACTACGAGAATTTGGTGAATTATACATCCATTAATGATGTCGGAGATGGTATAGGAGGTATAATCGGACATGCAGACTGTTCCTCAAACATTACATTGAGAAAAGTCGTAAATCTCAAAAATTTAACCGCTAATTATAGAATAGGTGGTATTATTGGGTACATTTCGGGAACAAGCGTACTTAAAATTTATCACTCTGCAAATTACGGAGATATCAGCGGTAAAAAAGGAAGATGGGATAAAAACGATGCCATAGGTGGTATCGTTGGCTACTCTTCGATGAATGTGCAGATCCATAACTCCGTAAATCACGGACATGTCACAGCAAGTAAAGACTATTGGGGCGCAGGTGGAATTTTAGGATACGCAAACTGTAGTATTCCATGGGTTAATTGTTGTTGTAACTGGGGAAATATAGATCTCTCCAGAGACTCTGAAAAAGAAAATGGCGGTATAGGTGGTCTTATCGGTAGCATCGAACATACGAAAGCAGGCAATTGGAACATAACAGATTGTTATAACCAAGGAACTGTCACAGGGCAAAAGCACTCAACATCCTGGGGAAGGAGAGATTACAGGGGAGGTATTGTCGGAAATATGGGAAAAGACGCAAATTGCCACTTCGTCATAAACGCCGCAAAAGTGGACTATGGGAATGCCCTTGCCGGGTATCTTACCGATAAAAACATGAAGTCGAGCTATTTAGTAAAGGATACGGGAAAAGATTTCGCAGCAACCGCAACCCTGCCAGATAGCCGTAAAGGAGACGAAAGCGAAAAGACTTTATATTCCGGATTCGATTTCCAAGGAACTTGGCAGATAGGAGGAACACACAACCAAATATGCGCACAACTCCCTTATTTGCAATCTTGTTATTTCCAATTCGCAAAATACAACCCATAAGATACGCCCCTTTTAACATCATCTATATATATCCAAATCGGGTGCAAACTATTCATCGGTTTGCGCCCGATTATCACAAAAGACTTCGTATATTTGCGAAGTTTATATCTCATATACATTACTTAATACACGAATACAAAATGAAAAAGTATCTTATTCTTGCCGCATCAGCCCTGCTCCTAGCCGCATGCAGCGAAAAACCGGGTTACGAGATCAACGGTACCGTAGCGAACACCGATCTAAACGGAAAATACGTTTACCTGTATGAATATGGCGTACAAGACGCCGCCCCAATGGATAGCGCATTGGTGCAGAACGGCACGTTCACGTTCAAGGGAACACAGAACGCCCCCGCCTTACGCAAGCTTGCCTTCGCCGAGGATGTCGTGGAACCCAAACGTGCCGCTTCCGGCGAGAACGCCCCTTTCACAAGCATATTCGTATTGGAAAATGGTAAATTACAGGCTATTCTTGATGAGGCAGCTTCCGCCGTTTCTGGAACACCGGAGAATGACGGATTGAAAGCCCTGCAAGCACAAATGAAGACTTTGCGTGCGAATCTGGAGAAGCTTTCCGCCGACATGAAATCAGAGGATAAGGAAGTCGTAAGCGCCGCCGAGAAGAAATATGACGAGATCGACCAAAAGGTAACCGATGCCGTCAAGACTTACATATTGAATAATACGACCAAGCAATCCGCCGCCAAGTTATTATACGATTTCCGTTATAGCTTGGACGAGGCGGCCCAGAACGAGATTATCGCCAAGGCGGACTCCGCTTTCAAGGCCGTTCCAAACATCGATAAGCTCATGGCTCACCTAGATGTACTGAAAACCGTAGCCGTAGGCAAGAAGTTCGTGGACTTCGAGATGGCCGACCCGAACGGTAAGACGCACAAGCTATCCGAGTTCGTAGGCAATGGCAAGAACATCGTGTTGATCGACTTTTGGGCAAGCTGGTGTCCTCCTTGCCGCCGGGATATGCCAAATTTGGTAGCCGCTTACAAGAAATACAAGAACAAAGGTTTCGAGATCGTCGGTATCTCCTTGGATAGCAAGGCTGACGCATGGGCGAAAGGCGTAAAGGACCTAAATATCACATGGCCCCAACTCTCCGACTTGCAAGGCTGGAAAAACTCCGGTGCTCAACTATACGGGGTAAACAGCATCCCTCACACCGTATTGGTGGATAAGGACGGAACGATCATCGCCAAGAACCTACATGGCGAGGAGATCGACGCTAAACTTCAAGAAATATTGAAATAATAATAACAATAACACGATATGTCCGCCCAAATCACGTTAAACTGGACGAAGGACTCGACTTTCGAGACCTTGCTGGACGGCCATAAGGTTACGATCGACACAACAGCCGAGAACGGGGGTAATAATGAAGGCCCCCGTCCTAAGGCTTTAATGCTGGTCGCCTTGGCCGGATGCAGCGCAATGGACGTAATCTCCCTTTTCCTTAAAATGAGAGTACGTTTCGACAAAATCTCTATCGACGTAACCGCAGAGACTTCGGATACGATCCCGATGGTATATACCGCATTCCACGCTACATACCATATCGACGGGAACATCGGGGACGCCGCCAAAATAGAGAAAGCGATTCGCCTTTCACAGGAAAAATACTGTGGCGTAGGACTTATGATGAAAAAGATAGGCCCGATTACCTACGATATCTTACTGAACGGCGAACCGCTTAAACCACAAAAACATGAAGATTAGAAAACAGTTCTTACTTTTATTTATCTCTACCAGTCACTTGTTCGTATATGCGCAAAACACGGAACCTTCAATGTTTACGAAAGAGGCTAACGAACAAGTGGTGAAATCACTCCCGTTTGATAACAAACAAGATTTTGAAGACGCTACCCGTGGCTTTATCGCCACGATAGACGAACCTTCCATTACCGACGAGACAGGAAAAGAGGTGTATGGATTAACTGTCTGGGATTTCCTGCGTCAAGAGACTCCGGCATCCGCCAACCCTAGTCTTTGGCGACAAGGGCAACTCAACCGCATACACGGCTTATTTGAGGTATTACCCGGTAAAATATACCAGATACGAGGATTCGACCTCGCAAATATGACGTTTATCCGTAGTGATAACGGTTGGATCGTCATAGATGTATTGCTCTCGAAAGAGACGGCCCTAGCAGGTTATAATCTTCTGAAGAAACATGTAGAAGATCTTCCGGTCAAGGCGGTTATCTATACGCATCCTCATGTGGACCATTTCGCGGGAATAGACGCTATATTGGAGAACGCCCCCAATAAGCCCGAAACGATCGAGATCATTGGCCCCAAGGGTTTCTTTGAAGATGCCGTCAGCGAGAACCTGATGGCGGGTGTAGCCATGGGGCGAAGAGCGACCTATATGTATGGCCGCAGTCTACCTAAAAATGAGAAAGGAAATATAGGTACTGGTTTAGGACAAACTACCGCGGCAGGAACTACGGGCTTGGTCCCTCCTACCCGTGAGATATCCGAGGAGGGCGAGACTTTACGAATTGATGGTGTCGAGATCGTATTCATGTCCGTACCCGGCGCCGAGGCTCCCTCGGAAATCATGATGTACTTCCCTGAGATGAAAGCTTTCTGCGTAGCCGAGGAAATCAACCGTACCCTGCACAACCTGCTGACCTTACGAGGGGCGAAGGTCCGGAACGGCCAATTATGGAGCAAATATATCGACCGGGCGATCACGGAGTGCGGCGATCAGGTAGAGGTATCCTTCTCTACCCACCATTGGCCGACTTGGGACAATAAGAACATCGTCGCTTACTGGGAAAAGCAGCGGGATTTGTATCGCTACCTACACGATCAGACACTTCACCTCGCCAACCAAGGATATACGCCTCGAGAAATAGCGGAGATGATTAAATTACCAAGCTCTATCGCCAACGAGTTCGCCAACCGGGGATATTATGGAACCGTTAGCCATAACGTAAAAGCCCAATATCAAATGTATTTCGGCTGGTTCGACGGCATCCCCGCCCATCTGAACCCACTCCCGCCGGTAGAAGAAGGTAAAAAATACGTAGAGGCTATCGGAGGAGAGGACGAGGTAATGAAAAAGGCGCGAGAGGCATACAATCAAGGAGAATACCGTTGGACGGCTACTTTGCTGAACCATCTCGTTTTCGCTAATCCAAAGCATAAACCCGCCCGCCAATTACTTGCGGACACGTACGCTCAATTGGGCTACCAAGCGGAAAGCGGCCCGTGGCGTAATTTCTACCTGACCGGAGCTATGGAACTGACCGAAGGCATCGCTGGTAAAGGCAAGGCCAACTCAAACCGGGCACGTATGTCCCAGAACCTAAGTCCCGAAATGCTATTCGATTTGCTCGCTATCCAAATAAATGGAGAAAAAGCGGCCGATAAAGACTTAATAATAAATATTATCTTAACCGATACGAACGAACAGGCCACCTTGATCTTAAAGAACGGCGCCTTATCGAACCGTATCGGCAGGCTCCATCCGGCCCCTACCGTAACTTTGGAAGGAGACAAACAAGTCATCTACGCAAGTCTCATGCAGCCGGAGAATATAGCGGCAAATCTGCAAGCCCATAAGTTATCGGTAACCGGGAAACTTGAAAGCCTAAAAGAGCTATTCTCCACTTTTGAGGCTCCGGACGCTTATTTTAATATCATCGAGCCTTAAACCTTTCCCGCCTCTTGCATGGCTGGATTAAAAAATTTATCTTTGTGCGATCTTTAGAGAAAGCGATATTACTATAAAATTAGCATAAGGTTTTATTACACTTTAATATAATAAATTAGCGATTATGATTTATTCACATGAAGTTCAACACATGTGTGTTGTAAAGAAGGGAGCTAACCACCAGTGCGCTCCGATTCCTGAAGAAGGAAAGTGGGTTAGAGCAACTCAGATCACTGATATCTCTGGTTTGACTCACGGTATCGGTTGGTGCGCGCCGAAACAAGGTGGATGTAAGCTGACATTAAACGTTAAAGAAGGAATCATCCAAGAGGCTCTTGTAGAGACAATCGGTTGTTCCGGTATGACTCACTCAGCTGCTATGGCTTCTGAGATCCTTCCGGGTAAAACTCTTTTGGAAGCATTGAACACAGACCTTGTTTGTGACGCTATCAACACCGCTATGCGCGAGTTGTTCTTGCAGATCGTCTACGGTCGTACACAGTCCGCTTTCTCAGAGGGAGGTCTGCCTGTAGGCGCTGGCTTGGAAGACCTTGGTAAAGGTTTGCGTAGCCAAGTGGGTACGATGTTCGGTACATTGGCTAAAGGTCCCCGCTACTTGGAGATGGCCGAGGGATATTGCACACGCATGGCATTAGACGCTGATGACGAAGTAATCGGTTATGAATTCATCCACTTGGGTAAATTCATGGATATGGTTAAGAAGGGTATGGACGCTAACGAGGCACTGGAAAAGGCGAAAGGCTCTTACGGTCGTTTCAAAGAAGCTGTAAAATATATCGATCCTCGTAATGAATAAGAAAACATTTACACGTGTCCTCATCGGGCTGAGCGTTATCACGGCTGTGGCTACGCTTATCACGTATTTCGTGATGAAGCCGGAGAAACCGTGGTTGGCGTTTTACGTGGCTTGTTGTGGCGGTGTATTGGTTTTCAACTTTCTGATATCTTTATTCCTAGTAAATAAGAATTTTAAAAAGTAAAAAAATAATATGGCTTTATTTGAAAGTTATGACCGTCGTATTGATCATATCAACGCGGTATTAAACGAATATGGTATCAACGGTATCGAAGACGCAAAGGCTATCTGCGATGCTAAGGGTATCGACCCTTATACAATGTGTAAGGAAACTCAACCGATCTGTTTCGAGAACGCTTGCTGGGCTTACGTAGTAGGTGCCGCTATCGCTATCAAGAAAGGTTGTACGAACGCTGCCGAGGCTGCCGAGGCTATCGGTATCGGTTTGCAGGCATTCTGTATCGCTGGTTCTGTTGCGGATGACCGTAAGGTGGGTATCGGCCACGGTAACTTGGCCGCTCGTTTGCTTCGTGAGGAGACGAAGTGTTTCGCTTTCTTGGCTGGACACGAGTCTTTCGCCGCAGCTGAGGGCGCTATCAAGATCGCCGAGATGGCAAACAAGGTTCGTAAAGAGCCGTTGCGTGTTATCTTGAACGGTTTAGGTAAGGATGCCGCTAAGATCATCTCTCGTATCAACGGTTTCACGTATGTACAGACTCAGTTCGACTACATGACAGGTGAGGTGAACGTTATCGAGGAGAAAGCTTACTCTAACGGTCTTCGTGCGAAAGTTAAGTGCTACGGCGCTGACGACGTTCGCGAGGGTGTGGCTATCATGCGTAAGGAAGGTGTTGACGTATCTATCACGGGTAACTCTACGAACCCGACTCGTTTCCAACACCCGGTAGCCGGTACTTATAAGAAAGAATGTATGGAGAACGGTCACCCGTATTTCTCTGTTGCTTCTGGTGGTGGTACGGGCCGTACTTTGCACCCGGACAACATGGCCGCTGGTCCTGCTTCTTATGGTATGACGGACACAATGGGCCGTATGCACGGTGACGCTCAGTTCGCTGGTTCTTCTTCCGTACCTGCTCACGTAGAAATGATGGGATTCCTAGGTATGGGTAACAACCCGATGGTAGGTGCTACGGTTGCCGTAGCGGTTGCTATCGAGGAAGCTATGAAGAAGTAATCAACTAAACAATAAAATAATTGTTTATATATAGACTCCTGTAATCTTGATGGTTGCAGGAGTTTTTATTTTACTTATCAAAAGGAGGAAAAGGATGACACTAAACATAGACCAAGAGAGTTGCATCAAATGCGGGAAATGCGTACGGGTATGCCCTTCGGATATATTCACGCAAGAAAGGGCCGGAGAGACGATCGGGCTGGTACGTGTGGAAAGCTGCATCGTCTGCGGGCATTGCGTGGACGTATGTCCGACGGGTTCCGTGTCGCACAGCGAATTCCCGCCGGAGAAAACGCATACGATCGATTACAGCCAAATGCCTACGCCGGAGCAGGTGATGTTGCTGATCAAGTCACGCCGTTCCAACCGGACATTGACCTCGAGGCCCGTCCCCAAGGAGATGCTGGACAAGATCGTGGAGGCCGCTCATTCCGCGCCGACGGCTACAAACTCCCAAAGCCTCTCGTTCACCGTCGTCACCGATCCGCAAAAGCTACGGCAGGTGAGCGATTATACGATAGGTGTGTTCGACTCCTTGGCGAAGCTATTATTGAATCCCGTCGTGAAATGTGTGGTCAAGCCGTTTATGAAGGATGTCTATAAATACGTACCGGTATTTAATCGGTTGAAAGAGGAACACAAGGCGGGTAAAGACCCGATTCTCCGGAAAGCCACCGCCCTGCTACTGATCCATACACCGAAGTCCAACCGATTCGGAAGTGAGGACGCTAACCTCGCTTATCAAAACGCCTCCTTGATGGCGCAATCGCTTGGGGTAAGCCAGATCTATATGGGCTTTGTGCTCACCGCCATCCGGCAGGAAGGAAAAGATACGCTCGCCAAGACGCTAGGGATCGACGGCAAGATACAAGCGATCATGGCGCTCGGCATACCGGCTTTTAAGTATCCGAAGTACACGGACCGGAAAGAGATCGTCAAGAACTATATCGAGTGAGACTTGATGGAGACAACCTTGTCGACCGGGGTATGCGATCCATTGGATTACGCATCGTAAGTCAATGGATTACGATACGTAAGTCATTGACTTATGGTTCGGATCTCATAGGTTTACCGGGCTAGGATCACTCCCGATCACCAGAACTTATTATGCTCCGGGCTGTATTCAAAACCAGCGTCTTTAAGCTTTGTAAGAAGGGATTTCTTGTTCACTTGCAAATCCTCGCATAAATCGTCGAGGGAAGAATAATTGTCACGAAGTTTCATATTGATGAAGCTGAATAGCATCATCGGATCGTTTGGTAATGACATAATCTTACGAATAAAAATGTTATCTATGTTTTACAACACAAAGATAATGCTTTTTCGCCAGATGGAACCCAGACACGATCCTTATTATTTGAATATCGGTACGCAACAAAACAACCTACAAACTGGTTTTAAATAACGAGAACTTATAATTCAATTGAATGACATGAAAAAATATGTATTAGTAGTAGCGGTAGCCGCAGCCCTATTCAGCTGTAGCGGCAACCCAAAGGCAGACGCCACGCAAACAGACAAGAACAAGCAGGAAACCGCCCAAGTACCGGATATGCACAACGCAGAGACTTCCTTGGATTACTGGGGTGTTTACGAAGGGACATTACCGGCCGCCAGCTCGCCGGGTATTAAAACGACCTTGACATTGAACAAGGATAAAACCTTTACCCTCCGCTCCGAATATATTGACGAGAAAGACGGTATTTTTAATGATAAGGGAACTTACACGCTGGACGGTAACATCTTGACGGCGAAACAAGAAGGGGGAGACATCACGTATTATAAGGTAGAGGAAGGCCAACTGAAAATGCTGGACCAGCAGAAGCAACCCGTCACGGGCGACTTAGCCAAGTTCTATATCCTTAAGCAAACAAAGAAATTCTAGGATTTATCCCCATAAGTATATACTTTCAAGGGCAAAAGCATACCCTTTTGTACATGAAAGTATATACTCATTTGCCTAAACCCAAAACTATTCCTACCTTTGCGTCCCTATATAACTATATAATTACTCCAATGAGAATAGCCGCTTAATTTATCTCAAGATGTCGTTCTTTCCATCCGGAAAGCCCTCTATCCGTATAGGGCTGATTTCGTGACGACAGATTCGAGGCTATCGTGAAACCGATCATCATCGGTATTTCTTATCCATTTTAGTATCTCACATTTTAAATCAGTTCACACTATGAGTATCGTAGCGCAAAAAATCACGTATATACATCCGGACAACCAAGTCTTATTCAAGGGGATCGACTTAACGATCAACAAGGGGCAAAAGGTAGCCTTAGTCGGGAACAACGGATCGGGAAAATCTACTTTCCTCCGTATCTTGGCTGGAACCTTGCAAGCGCAGGAAGGGGAGATTATCTATCCGACCCCACCCTATTACGTACCCCAGCATTTCGGGCAATATGATAACCAGACGGTGGCTCAGGCCCTACGTATCGACGGGAAACTAGAAGCCTTGCGGGCGATTACCGAGGGCGACGCCTCCCTCTCTAATTTCAATACGCTGGCGGATGACTGGACGATCGAGGAACGGAGCCTCGCCGCCCTGCACGCTTGGGGTTTGGAGCATATCCTCCTTTCCCAACCGATGCGCACATTAAGCGGCGGCGAGAAAACCAAAGTTTTCCTCTCCGGAATCGAGATCCACCAACCCTCGATCCTGCTATTGGATGAGCCGACCAACCATCTGGATAGGCGTAGCCGGGAGAAGTTATACGATTTCATCACGTCTTGCCGCATCACCTTGCTGGTCGTCAGCCACGATCGTACCTTATTGAACCTATTAGCTTCCATAGCGGAATTATCCGTCGGGGGGATCACCCTTTACGGGGGTAATTATGATTTCTACAAGGAACAAAAAGAACAGGAACAGGCTTCCATGCAAGAGAAACTGGAAGCGAAGGAGAAAGAGCTTCGCAGGGTCAGGAAAACCGCCCGTGAGGTAGCCGAGCGAAAACAAAAGCATGAATCCCGGGGAAAGAAACAAAGCATCCAGAAAGGAATCCCCAAGATCATGATGGGTGCCTTGAAGGAGAACGCCGAGAAAAGCGCCTCCAAACTAAAAGAGGTTCACGAGGACAAGATGGAGAACCTTGCCAACGAGCTAAAGCAAATGCGCTCCTCCCTACCCGACCTTCAAGGCATGAAACTGGATTTCAGCGCATCCGGCTTACACGAAGGCAAGATATTGGTTACCGCCAAGGAGATCAATTTCGGTTACGCCGAGGCCGGCGATCTATGGCTCTCCCCGATGAGCTTCCAGATCAAGAGTGGGGAACGGTGGCTGATACAAGGCGATAACGGTTCAGGCAAGACGACTTTGCTGAAGTTGATTACCGGCCAGTTACCGCCTCGTAGCGGTTCCTTGATCCGTGCGGATTTCTCCTCTATCTATATCGACCAAGAATACTCGATCGTCCGGAACGACCGGACGGTGTACGAGCAAGCGCAAGCCTTTAACGAGCGTCATTTCCAAGAGCACGAGATCAAGACATTGCTAAACCGTTTCCTCTTCCCGCACGACACGTGGGAGAAGAGCTGCGGGAAGCTGAGCGGAGGCGAGAAAATGAGGTTGGCATTCTGTTGCTTGATGATCAGTAACCAGACTCCGGACCTGTTTATCCTAGATGAGCCGACCAATAATCTCGACATCCAAAGCATCGAGATTATCACCTCCATGGTCCGTGCGTACAGGGGCACGATCTTGCTGATCTCGCACGACGCTTATTTTATCCGGGAATTGGGTATCCACCAAATAATAACTACCTTCGCGGGTAGGTTAAAGACGAATTTATGAAGACGTTACTTGACGTGCATACCCATACGGTAGCCAGTGGGCATGCCTTTAGCACCCTGCAAGAAATGGCAGCGGCCGCCTCCGAGAAAGGATTGAAGTTACTAGGTATAACAGAGCATGCCCCCGGCATACCGGGGACGTGCTCCCCGATTTACTTCCGCAATCTGCACGTGGTTCCCCGCCGGATATACGGTGTCGAGTTATTGCTCGGGGCGGAATTGAACATCATCGACTATAAGGGTACGATCGATCTGGGCGAGGAGTACTTCCCGATGCTGGATATCCGGATAGCGGGCATCCACTCGCTTTGCTACAAACCGGGAACGGTCGAGCAGAACACGGAGGCGATGATCGGGGCGATCCGCAACCCGCATGTCCACATCATCAGCCACCCGGGAGACGGCACGGCCGAGGTGGATTTCGAGCCTATCGTATTAGCGTCCAAAGAGCATCACACGTTGCTGGAGATCAACAACAGCTCTCTCAACCCGGTCCGCAAGAAACTCACCGCCCGGGATAATAACCTCACGATCTTGCGCCTATGCAAGAAATACGAGGTTCCTGTGATTTTAGGTAGCGACGCGCATATATCTTTCGATATAGCCCGGTACGATCATATCTATGAGTTATTGCAAGAGACACGATTTCCGGAGGAATTGATATTGAACGACAAGGTAGAGGCGTTCAAGAAGTTCATAGGGAGATAAGCGGTGCCTTACATCCGGGCAGATACATTCCTGCAACCGCGTAGATACGGACCTGCAGCGGGGTAGATACGGACGTGCATCCGTGCAGATACGTACCTGCAACCGGACAGATACGGACCTGCAACCGGACAGATACGGACGTACAACTGGGTAGATACGGACGTGCATACCTGCCCGGATATCTCGTCACTTACAATGTTCCTTTATTAATTTGTCCACGACAGGATCACCCAACTCCTTCGCCTTGTTGAAAGCCTCGCACGCTTCCGCCTTCTTACCCTGACGGACGTAGCAGATGCCTCGCAGACGGTAGCAAGAGGCGAAATCCGGAGCGATCCGCAAGGCATTCTCTAAGCTCCTCAACGCCTGATCATAGTTTTCCATACGGATATATACGGACGCTTCCTCCGCCGGATAAGTCGGGTCGCCCGGATTCAAGCGGATCGCGGATTGGATATCGGCCAAGGCGCCGGGGAAATCGTTCATGCGGAACTTCGCTTGCTCGCGGTAATAGAAGAAGCGGTCGCCGACCTGTCCTTTCAAGAGATCGTAGTATAAATCATAATCGTCCACGGCCTCCTTGTATTGCATCAGTTTCAAGCGGAGATCCACCCGTTCCAAGATATAGGGAGCGGCCTCGTTCGTTGGCGGGTTGCCGCATTTGGCGATGGCGCTATCCAGCAAGGCGATGATATCCCCGAAGTTAGCGCCCCGGATATTCGCCTTCGCCTTCGCCGCCCAATACCAAGAGGTAGAAGATGCCATATCGCTATCGTTCACCTTCATATAATCATCGAACGCCTGCTCGAAATCTCCTTTATAAAAATGGATGTCCCCTTCCAATTGGCGATAGACCGGCAAGTCCTCCTCCCCGATCGCTTTTTGTATCGCCTCGGTAGCGGCATCGACGGTCCACTGCTCCTTATTCAAGGTCGTATCCGCGGCGGCCACGCCGTAGATCAGCTTGGCTCGGTTGAACCAGATATCCCCTTTCCGCTCGCTGAAGCGGGAAGCCGTGTTTATATCTTCCAACGCCTTATCCAGATAAGCCCCCTGCTCGGCCTCCGTAGGAGCCAGATCCGCACGGTGGTAAGCGTAATGATTGGCACGGTTCAAATACCCGTCGGGAGAATCCGGGAAAGTGGCGATAAAATCATTCAAGGTAGCCAGATACGTCTTCGGGTCTTGCGAGTTTGCCATCAAGTATAAGGAGACCTGCGCTTGGCTTGCGTCCGACGGCCACGCCTTCCGGATACCAATCCGGCTATAGGTGGAATTAAAGGCGTCCGCCGACTGAATCGTCAAGCTATTCGCGTATCCCGCCGAGACCGCGTAGGAATCTTCTTTCTTCCCCGACGCGTCTTCCTGCGCCAAGCCGAACACCTCGCCGTCCGCCGTCAATACAGGAGCGTTTACCTGCCCGCTCTCCAGCGCCATCGACAATTTATAATAGCTGAACGGCTCCTTCAACTTACTGACCTCCGAGACCGGTCCTTCCCCGAACTTCGTGATCTTACCGGTCGAGTAAGGCATCAGATAAGCGGTAACTCCTTGCGAGATCGGCTCACGGGCGATCGGCAAGAACACAGCTTTCTTCGGAACCTCTACCTTGAACTTGATCACATCATATAATTCATCAGCCCCCAAGATGCGGCTTACCGGATATTCTTTACCGTCGGCGTCGGTCACGGTCGCCCTCGCCGCGTCCTTAAACAAGGAATAGCCGGACAACGCCTCACCGGTCTCGGTAATGAAAAATCCCGTACCAGACGCTTTCTTCTGGTTATCTTTTCCATAAGTAGTGACGGTAACCACCGCCTTTCGTTGCTTATCCATCCATTTGGGCGCTTTCTTTTGCGCCGCCACCCAAAATACTTGGCAACAAATCGTAATCAACAGAACAATTCTTCTCATTTCGTTTTCATGTTATCAGAATATACGTCGCAAATGTAAATATTTATACCGGATAGGCGAACAAATTAGGGAATTAATCTATTATGAGTATATTCGCGGAAACACTTATAAAAAACCGCGAGATTATGAGACTAAAATCATGTATGCTTATGTGTAGTTTATTCATGGCGAGCTTAGCCTCCGCTAGTAACTTCGCCTCGGATTCTTTCAAGACCAAGAGCGGAAAAGAACTGATCATCACGTTCATCAAGCACGGCAGCTTGATGCTTACGTACGACAATCATTCGATACAGGTAGATCCTGTCTCCGAATACGCCGATTATACGACTTTCCCGAAAGCCGATATCATCTTGATCACCCACGAGCATGGCGACCATCTGGACCCGAAAGCGATACAAGCCGTCGAGAAAAGCGGTACGGAAATCATCGCCAACGAGAACAGCCAAAAGAAGCTGGGAAAAGGGAAGGTCCTAAAAAACGGCGATACGGATACCTCCATCAGCTATATGAAGATAGAGGCCGTCCCCGCCTATAACACCACGCCCGGCCGGGATAAATATCATCCCCGCCACCGGGATAATGGCTATATCCTCACGTTCGACGGACTAAGAGTCTATATAGCCGGTGATACGGAAGACATCCCGGAGATGAAAGACCTGAAAGACATCGATATCGCTTTCCTTCCCGTCAACCAGCCTTATACCATGACCGTCCCGCAAGCGGCGAAAGCGGCCAAGATGTTCTCGCCTAAAATCCTATACCCTTACCATTACGGGGATACGAAGATCGGCGAGTTGAAAGATGCCTTGAAAGGTAGCGGTATCGACGTGAGGATACGGGAGCTACAATGACGACAAGGCACGGCTCGCCTTTAAGATATTCCGCCGGTACACCCAGCAAGCCAAGAGGAAATAAACGACACATTGCACCCACAACGTCACGTACTCCACACCGACTTGCTCAATCGACGCTCCCATCGAGTTGAGCTGTACATAGGCCAGCGTAGCGGGAGCCGCCGGAATGATATAATGGGCCATTTGCCAATACCAAGGCATCAATTCCAAGGGATAAGAGACTCCGGAAAGGAAGATCAAGCCTACCGAGAAGAAGGCGATCATCAATAACGGAGCCTCCGAGTCCGTAAAGAAATAAGAGGCGGCCAGCCCAAAGAAGCTGGTAGCCAGCAAGAAAGGTATCAGCAGGATCAAGGTGTTCAGATAATTACCGATATCCGGCAGGCCAAACAATAGCGGTATCAAGCCCAACAAGAACAAAGCGAAAATCGTATACAATACGCAATACACAAAGGTCTTGCTGATTATCACCCTAGCGATCCGGCCAAAGGATAATCCCTCGGAGGCGAAACGAACGATGGTACCCGAATCCCGCTCTTCCCCGCTTATCATACCGATCACCATCAACAAGGTCTGGAACATAATGACGATCAATACCGCCGGGATCAAATAGGTTCCATATCCTTCCGTAAAATTATACAACGCCGTCCCGACCACTGATATGGGTTGCGCCGAAACGATCTTGGAAGCGTCTTGCTGGGGCAAGAACACCAACATCTCCGGACGATACCGATCGTTCAACGCCAACATGGCACCGCTGGACGCCTCCTGCATCGCCATATAATATAGGAAGGCGCTTGTCGTCTGGTACATGATAAACAGGGACTCATTCCCTCGTGCCACCCGGGTCTCGAAATCAGAGGGAAGATACAAGATACCTACGGCATCCCCCTCCTTCATCCACTCCTGCGCCTCGGCGTAATCCAAACCATCGGCGATTACCGAGACTTGCGGAGTGGCGTTCAGCAAACGGATGTACTCCCGGCTCAAGTCGGTCTTTGAGTCATCGACGACTACCACCGGGGCGTTACGCACCAGATCCGGGGCATACATATAATTATACAGCAGGCCATAGAGAAATATACCTCCTACCAAGACGAGCAAGATAGCGTAGCTCGTGGAGATCGTCTTAAACTCGTCCTTGACCAAGGAAGCGATATCCGCCAAGGTTCCTTTCATATTATCGGATGTTCTCATATTTATGACTTAAAATAGCGGTTTTCAAATGTGGCAATAGTGCCAATGCCAATAACATAAACGCAAACAACGAACTTACGTTTACCCATGTATAAGGGAATCCGTAATCGCCATACAATAAGTTCTGGTTGATCTCCACGAAATGCCGTACCGGAAACAGGTACGAGGCGAAATGTACGGGAGCGTACATGGAATCGACCGGGAAAGTAACGCCGCATAAAGTAGCCCCCAGCGAACCGACCATCGACACCACGCTAATCACGATCGCTATAGCGGGAAACAACGAGAACAGGAATACCGCCAACGCTTGCGTAGCGACCACGAATAAGATCGCCGTCAAGTTCAATGGCCAGAAACCGCAAGCGAAAGGAATATGCATGACCCCGAACATGATATAGTTAGCGAAGACGCTCATGATACAAAAGATAATCGTATAAGGGAGCAGTTTGCCCACCACCGCCACGAACATGTTCATCCGTGCCGCCTCCAGCCACCCACCGCCTGTCCGGAACTTGATCTCGCTACCGATAGCGTACACCGTAACCAGCAAAATGATCACTTGGAAAAAGACAAAGAAAAAAGGATTGCTCAGATAAACGGAATAATCCAGATCCGGGTTGAACAGCGGGTGGCTACTGGATCGTACCGGTAATAGGAAGGTGGTTATCTGATTCTCCCCCACCCCCATCGCCGTAGCTTGCACAACCACCGGGGCGAGCGAAAGCGTACGCAGCAGGGTCTCGAAGGCCCCACGTACCTCACCGCCCACGCTCAACAAGGCATAGTGGTAATAATACGATAAAGTAGCGTCACGCCCCGCCGTGGCATCCGCCTCAAACTGATTGGGGATCACTAGATAACCGTAGATTTCTTTTGCTTGGGTAGCATGGCGAGCGGTCTCTTGGTCCGTATAATGCCGGGTTACCCGGAAAGTCGGTACCGCCTCTACCTGCCGGATGACCTCCCGAGACATGGAGGTGTTGTCTTGGTCCACTACCGCTATCGGTATGTTCTCCATCTGCCCGCTTCCGAAAATCGTAGACATGAAGAATATACAGAACAAAGGCAACACGATACACACCCCGAAATATAATCTCCGGGAAACCATGCGATCCAGTTCCCGACGTAAAACCATATAGAAAGGACTCTTCTTTAGCATAGCGACAATAAATTATTTAGTTGTAGAGACGGGGGCGTGCCCCGTCTCTACAACTGGATAGTATCAAGGGAGTTGATAGAGTACGGACATACCGGGACGCAATCCCTCCACCTTCTCCACCGGTAAGGCATGTATCTCGAAGGTCCGCAAGTCATAGCTACCTGTCTGCTTGGTAGATTTCCAAGTAGCGAAACTGCCCAACGGACTGATATAATTGATCTTGAACTCAATATCCTTCTTATCGATCGCCGGTACATCGGCGACAAACGTTCCTCCCATCTTAAATAAAGGCAAACGATCCTCACGTACGTTCAATACCACATGCACGTCATCTAATACGACTAAGTTCATGATTGGCATCCCGGCCCCAACCAACTCTCCCCGTTTCGGGAAGATAGCGGAGATTTGTCCCGATTCCGGAGCCGTCAACCGAGCGTCCTGTAAGAGAGCCGCCACCTCCTCCACGGTTCCTTGCGCCGCCGTCACCAACGAGCGGGCGCTCTCCTTATCTTGTATCTGCGCCCCGTCTACCGCCATTTGATATTGGCTATAAGCGGCACGTTCGGCGGCCTCAGCCGCTTTATACATGGCCTCCACCTCATCTTTACGCTGTGAGGTTACCACGCTATCTTTATACAAGGCATTCACCCGATCATAGGTAATCTTCGCCAATTGTAAATCCGATTTGGATTTATTCCACAATTGTTGCAAGGAAGCGATGATTTGCTTTCGTGTACCCTCATCCACTTTCTGGTGCTGATACTTCGCTATGTTCTCCATGGCGTTCACCTGTTGATATTTAGCCAACGCCTCCGGACTATTGATGACTACCAAGGTATCGCCTTGGCGTACATTCTGTCCCTCTTTTACCAGAAAGGTATCGATACGCCCCGGTAACTTACCGGAGATACGTATTTCCGTTGCCTCGATCTGCCCTTGCAAGATCACCGGCTTCTTTTTCAACAAGATCATCCCGATCAACGAGACAACTATAACAATCGCCAAGACTGCGACGAAGGCCACACTCAAATATCTCTTAGTTTTATCCATAACTCCTAAATTTTCAATTTTCAATTTTCAATTCTCAATTTTCAATTCCCCAAAAGCTCCTCGGTCTTTCCCTCCATCTTGTATTGGTGGAACTGCTCCGGCGTACCGCAGACAGACAGCAGATTAATCAAGGCTACATCATACTGATAATAAGCCAAAAGAAAAGCGGTCTTCACCTTCGCCAGCATAACCTCAGCATCGACTACCTCCGTAGAAGTAGCCATTCCCTCTTGGAAAGATTTCTTCCGCACCCGGACCAGTTCCCGGCTCATCTCGATCGTCGTATCCAAAGCTTTTACATTGTCCAAGGCATTTTGTAGCTGGCTGTAGAATTTATCGATACCGACCTCCAGATCCGTAATCGCCTTCTCCTTACCCAAACGAAGCGACTGACTAGCGATCTTTGCCTGCCGGATGGTTTTCTCCCGGTTCAAGCCATCAAAAATATTCCACGTAAAACCAACTCCTACCATCGTACGAGGCAACAAATATTTATCCAGTCCATCAGCGTACAAAGTCTGTTTGCCGAATAAAGCGATATTCGGGACATAAGCGGACCGGCCGATCTTTAGTTGATTATCGGCTACAACCTGCTGCAATTTCAATTGATTGACTATATAATTATTCATCGGAACCAGATCCTTGAAGTATTGGACCGGAGGAAGCGCCTCATTAATAAATAAAGGAGTCGTGGTACGTACGTCGCTCCCCTCCTCCATATTAATCAAGCTTTTAAACGCCTGTTGGGCGACCGCTAAATCCTTACGGGCCGATTCCAGTTCTCGTTTCGCCTCGTCCATACTCACCTGAGCGAACAGACGCTCGGCCCGATTGATCATCCCGTTTTGCTCTAATTTAAGGGCTTGGTCATAATGGGTTTTCAAAGAATTGTACACTTCTGTTTTTACGTCCACCACGCTTTGTCCCAAACGAAGCCCGAAATAAGCCTCGATCAATAAGGATTGTTGGTTAGCATCCACTTGGCTCCTATTCACCTCCGCTATAGAGACCATCGTCTTTCCGATCTTGTTCGCATAGATACGTTTTCCTCCCGTGAAAACAGGCCACGTCACCGTAGCGTCTATAGAAGTGATGTTTTGGGAGATCAGCGGAAGCGAGAAAGTACCTTGCCCGATCTTATCCAATACCGACATGATCAGCTCATTATCCGGGATATAATTATGGACAAACTCCTTCGCCGGTTCCGTATATTTACTCAGCGACTGCCGTACCTCTATCGGATTCGACATATGTACGAAAGCACCCGCGGCGTTCACCGACGGATACCAAAAAGCGTTTAGCTTTTGATGCTCATTCCGAGCCCATTCCACTTCTTTCCCTGCTATTTTCAAGCTTTTATTTTCCTTATGAAGCAGGTCGAGAGATTGTTCCAAGCTTAAATCCACATCGTTCCCTTGGCTCCATGAAGCGCATGGAAGAAGATACAGCAAAAGAATACTGTAAGATACTATATTACTCACCATAAACTCATTTAGTAATTGACGTTCAGTTGGAGTAATAACAGCGAAAAAGGGAGGATTGTTTTTACTTCTTTTTCAAGTTGGGAAGGAACCAAGTAACCAGTCCTAAAAGAGGCATGAAGCCACATACGTTGTAGACAGCCTCTATTCCATAATGATCCGCCATATTTCCTAATACGGCCGAGGCTATACCCGCCACACCGAAAGCAAATCCAAAGAAAAGTCCCGAGATAAGACCTAATTTATAAGGAAGCAACTCTTGCGCATACAACAAAATAGCCGGGAACGCCGATGATAAGACCAAACCCACGCAAAAACTAAGCACGATCGTCCAAGCGAATCCCACATGCGGCATCAACAAGCTAAATGGGGCTGCCCCTAGAATCGATCCCCAAATCACATATTTCCGTCCTATCTTATCACCGATAGGACCACCCGCCAAGGTTCCCATGGCCGTAGCGATCAGGAAGACGAACAAACAGATCTGCGAAGTCTGTACACTCACCCCGAATTTATGGATCAAGTAAAAGGTATAGTAGCTATTCAAACTAGCCATATAGATATATTTAGAGAAAATCAAGGTCAGCAATATCGAGATCGAAAAGACTGTTTTTCCCAAAGAAAGAGGCATCTCCACATGCGTCTCACCCGACTTCTTCTGCCATTTCACCCGACTCAAATACGCCTTATACCAACGGCAGATAGGAATCATCACCAAAATAGCGACGAATGCTAGTATAGAAAACAAAGCGATATGAGTCCGTCCATAAGGCGCCACCAATAGAGCAACCAGTAGCGGACCTAACGATCCGCCCAAATTACCACCCACTTGAAAAAGCGATTGCGCCAATCCCCTACGCCCTCCCGACGCTAGCGAGGTGATCCGGGACGCTTCCGGATGCAAAACCGAAGACCCGATACCTATCAAGAATACGGAGATCAAGACCCAATGGAGCGTAGAGGAAAAAGCGAGATTCAACAAGCCGACCAACGTAAAACTCATACCAATAGGTAACGACCAAGCCACGGGACGCTTATCAAAAACCAAACCGGTTATAGGCTGGAAAACAGAAGCGGATAATTGATAAACAAGCGTAATCAACCCGATTTGGGCGAAGCTCAACGCTAAATCATCCTTGAAAAGTGGATAAACCGCCGAGATTACGGATTGCAACGAATCATTCAAACAATGCGTAACACTTAACGCCACCAATACCCGGAATGCTGTTTTATTTACCGGCTGTTGTTTAGGAACCTGCTCCATGACTGTCCATATTTCTATTTAACCTCGTGCTCATTAACATTTCAAAAACCACACAAAAAGTTAGCTAATTTCTAGAAAAACAAACCCTAAGAGCCTATTTTAACCATAGTTAATACAACTATTCTTTCGGTTCTTTTCATTTCTTTATGTTAATCGGCTTAATCTTAATACCTATGAGCCTTGTTTTCTCAGTGATACTTCAGAGCTGTATCCCGGAATGAGCATATATCTTATAACTCACTCCCAAAACAAACGCCAAAATCCCTTATCTGCCATCATTCCGACCCGAAGTTAAAGATCGAGATCATTAACGGGAACAGCCTCTGAAGTTTTTTATATTTATTCCTCTTCTTCTCCCTCGTTCGCCGAATGTAAGATAAAAGTAGTAGCGCCAATCGTTACGATCGAACCTTCCCCGATACGTACTTGTTCTTTTTTACCGACCAATACATTTTTCACAAAAGTCCCGGTCAAGCTAGGAAAGTCACGCACCATATAAACGAACTTGCCATTAGTGTCTTTCTTTACATTAATCACACAATGCTTACGCCCCATACTTGGATCGCTCGTGATAATAGGGACATCTACACCTTCCGTATCCTTATTACGGCGACCAATCACATTATCTCCCATCACTAATGGTAGATCTTGCTTAAAAGCAAAACCATTCTCGATAATGGTAATATAACCACAAGAGAAATCCGGTTCCTTCACCTCTTTTTCCTCACCGGTAGCCGTCTTCACCACCTTTCGGCCCAATTTAATCTTAAATTGCGCTCCACACTGCGGACAGACGAAGGCTAATACCTTCCCTTCCGGATATTTGGTCTCATCAAAAGACAACTGATTATCACATTTTGGACAGAATACTCTTTTCATACACTTAAATACAGGATCTAGTATTACAAACGGAGCGCAAATTTACGAAAAAACCTTCAGCTACACTCCTAAAATCTCATGGTTATGATTTTTTGAAACAAAAAAGGCTATCCATCACGGACAGCCAATCTCAATTGTTAACCTTAAATCTAATACCATGAAAAACACAGTGCAAATATAGAGATTTTATGTTATGTAGCATAATATTTTATTTGCAAATCTCATATCCTTAACCAGATTTAACAAAAACCATGCTTTAAAACATATCCGTAAAATAATATATATCCCCTTAGAACTTAGGTTCATTCTCTTTAATCTCCTTCAAAGGCAAGGTAAACCAAAAAGTGGAACCTACTCCCAATGTAGATTCTACCCCGATTCGTCCCCCTAGTTTCTCGATAATATTTTTGCAAATCGCCAATCCTAATCCGGTACCTTGTTTGCAAGCGTTCAACTTAACAAAGCGATCGAATATAGTTCTACAATCTTCCTCCGAGATTCCCATTCCCGTATCCGAGACCGAAACTCGTATTTCATCATTCGATACCTTATAGGCTAATTTGATCTCACCTTCCGAAGTAAACTTAATCGCATTTGTCAAGAAATTAGAAATAACCTGTACGACTCGTTTCGGATCTGAGAAAACAGTCACGGGTTGTGAGCCCCGATCGAAAACAAATCGAACGTTTTTCGGAATCTTCAAGGCATGTACCGCATAGGTTTCCTCACAGATCTCCTTAAAATCAAAATTTCTCTTCGTAATGTCAAAGGTTCCCGCCTCAATCTTTGAGAAATCAAGGATATCCTCAATCAATTGCAGAAGCAATTCACTATTCTTGTCAATGATATCCACATAAAACTCTCGTTCCTCCTCCTCTATCTCCTTGGTCTCTGCCAGTATATTCGCGAAACCAACAATAGCATTTAAAGGCGTACGGATCTCATGACTCATATTCGCCAAGAACATAGACTTAAGCCGATTCGCCTCTTTAGCCTTAGCTAACTCATATTCTTTCCGTTGACGCTCTCGTTCCACCCAGCGCAATTTATCTTGCATGGCGATCTCATCCGTTATGTCCATCAAGTAATAAAGGATTTTCGCTGGTCTTCCCGCCTCATCATATTTATAAGGGTACGCATACGCTCTCACCCAAACATATTGCCCCTCAAAAAGCTGTCGGTATTGAATACTATATTCACCGATCTCACCCGTAACAATCTTTTCAAAGCCTTGTACAAGTACCCTTTCCCGATCTTCCGGATGTACGATCTCACAAAAATCTTTTTTCGTTGTCAAGTTACTTGCTCTCAATCTGGATTTATTACCTAAAACACGTAAATCCAGATCGATATGCATCTTATCGGTTTTAACATCATATTCCCACAGCAAGGAATCACTGCAACGCATAACCGTTTTCAACTTCGTGAACAGTTCCTCTACTTTCTCCGACTTTTGATATTCTTCCGTCTCATCCGTAAACATTAGTACATATCCACAGATATCTTCAGCCTCTCCTTTCAACGGCACACATTTAATAGACAGACGTAAATTTGTACCTTCCTTTTTTGGGTCTATGTTATAGTACTCATTCGTTTGTATATTATCAAATTCATAATTACAATCGAACACAACCATTTCTCCCTGTTTCAGACGAGCGATCTTGTCCTCTGGAAAATTAGGATTCTCGAAAAGATTTATTCCCATAATATCCTTCCGGCTTATAGCGAACAAATTCTCGTCCGTCCTATTGAGATCCACTAGCTGCCCCCTCTCGTCATAAACTTCAATTCCAACAGGTAATTTCTGGAATAGGGCATTAAAGCTCATTTCCTCTAGCATTTTATTACATTGTCCCATCGTCATATTAAATTATAACCACTAATTCCCTACTTTAAATCAATCAAGCAATCTCCTCTGTTATTTATACAACAAATGAACGATAATAACGATTGCAGCAGAAGTTTAAAGTTATAGAAATAATATGAAAATCAAACATAATCATGTTGAGAATATATGTTTTCGATATTGAGAAAGAGTCATTCCCGTCCGTTGACGAAAAAAGCGATTCAATGTCGATTGAGACGGAAAATTAGTCAATATAGCGATCTCCTGTATATTTAATCGAGAGTCACGTAGCAACGACTTTACCTCTAACACTATATAGATAGATAAAAACTCCTTGGCTGAAATGCCACAC
The DNA here is from genome assembly GCF_056640955.1 of Parabacteroides sp. KHUB-02. Classification (NCBI taxonomy): domain Bacteria; kingdom Pseudomonadati; phylum Bacteroidota; class Bacteroidia; order Bacteroidales; family Tannerellaceae; genus Parabacteroides; species Parabacteroides sp. KHUB-02. The sequence goes on from NZ_JBWQEV010000002.1 coordinate 545,926, forward strand.
CTTTCATTCATGATCGCACTTAAATAAGTTGTCGTTATATTCAATTTATCCGCATAAAATCCGACATTCTTGTGATTCTTGAAATTCTCTGCCACGAGACTACAGAAATCATAGATCAATTGCTCTTTTCTCAAACTAGTCCTGAAAGGGATTTTCTTACGCACTTTCACATAATAGTCGTAAACATCCATGTAAAAAATCCCCAAGTAACATATAATCCGCTCCCTCAGAAGCCCATTACCCCGATACCGCTCAAGCTCATTCTCTATCAATTTGCAAAATGATTGAAAACGCTCAATACCATTATTATCCTCTATATTATAGTAAAAATGATCCTTCACGAAAAAATGAAATCCCGGATCAAAATGACGTAAGGAACTTAATACATCCCCATGTAGTACATGTGGTATGATGATAAACTTCGCCGAGAAGTCCTCACTCACGTTCCGCATTGAGCATAACTGTCTCGGAAATAAGAAAATCAATTCATTCTTATTCCATACATGCTTATTTTCAAGCAAATGAATGATCGCACTACCTCTATTACATACTGCTATTATCCCGTAATCCAAAAAAGAAGGCTCTGAAGTCAATGGACTATCTTCAATCTGTTCCGTAATAATAAAGTCTTTTTCTAATCCGCCTAAAAAACGATCACATGTATTATACCTATTCTCTTGCATATACTCTTATAAATTAAGGGAATACGAAATCTTACCTCCAACAACAATCAACAGAATAATATTATATTTTGTTCTGTCCGTTAAGGTCCCAAGTATATTCGTTTGATATTTTTCTTTCCTTACCCCCTCTTCTATTAGCCATCAAACCTTATATATCAATTGGTGCTAACAGCTAACCAAGGAAATCATAAAAAAACACAAGACAAAATTATATAATAAAAAATTGACTATTAAATGCATAACTAAACTAAAAGCGTACAAAAACACATCAATTGTATACAAAATCGAAACAGACAAAGAATAACCGAAAAAGATCATAAAAATACAATTAGCTTCATTGACAAAGTAAGTTAGCTGAAATACCAAAGCAAGTTAACTTACTTTGCCGATGAAATTAGCTTACTTTGAAAGTATGGATGTTACCCTCGGAAAGGGGCGCTTAAGCAGTGTTCTCAAAAATTCGTGTATTCATGCCTCTATACAAAAAAAGGCTATCCGTCACGGACAGCCAATCTCAATTGTTAACCTTAAATCTAATACCATGAAAAACACAGTGCAAATATAGGCGATTTTATGTTATGTAGCATACTGAATTATTTGCAAAATTCATTCACTTAACTCGATTTAACGAAATCATGCCCTAAAACATAGTTATTAACAAGAAAACTATTCGTTCAGATCTAATAGCTTCCCAAGAAATCGTCGAGGGAACGAGTATCATCATCTGGCATCAATTCTTTTTTCAAACGAAATTTGCGTTTATAGATAGCGTCCTTCGTCACATTCAAGACTGACATCAGCTCCGCCGAGGTTAGCCGCAATTTGATCAAGCAACAAAAACGAATGGCATCCTCCGTCAAATCCGGATAAGCGACACGTAAACGACTTATAAAATCATCATAAAGAGTATTTACGATCTCGATCAAGTTTCTCCAATCTGAATCCGGCAATATCGTTTCCGATTTAGAAAGTATCTTCAGCTTCTTGAACGTATCCAACTGTTCCAGCAAACACTTCGCCAAACGCTCCTTTTCCTTGATCAAGGATTCCACGTCACGATGCGCTTTCCACTGAGCCGCATGCTGGTATTCCTTCAAACATTTCTCCTTCGCTTCCAATTGCTCCTTGATGTGCGACATCTCACGACTATAACGTTGTATCAAGATTTCATTTTTATCCACAAGACTCGCTGCTATTATCCGAAATTTCGGATAATAGCAGTTATCCAAACCCCAGCATTATCCTAAAAATACAGTTTTTTATTCTGTAAATCATTCTGTTATAGGATGAATAGGTTTGGATAATACATTCCTATATCTTTGCTAATGGCACTAAAGCCAATAGGAAGAATATGAATATAGCACAGTTAAAATTAAGCCAGAAGAAGTTACTGGACAACCTCGTTTCCCGTGGTTATGACATTCAGTACATCAAAGGAGTAAAATTTGTTTTAAGACTTCTTTTTGAACATGAAGGATGTTTTCATTCGTATGAACAATTTGCAGAAAAGTTTATCCGTACAAGGGGATATACAAAAGCGACATTGGATCTTAGGATGATGCATTTACGTACTATCCAAGCATATGATGAATTTGGGCACTACCCGGACAAGAAGTCCTTTGTTCCGTTATGCTATCCTTCCAGGTATAATATGCTTAACCCCAGTTTTCAGAAAGTTATAGACATTTACCGGAAACGTGCCGCAGAACATAAAAAGAAGTCCACAGTAAAAATGGAAACCGATGCCGTTACAATGTTCCTTTTTGAGATGCAAAAGTTCCACGTCTCTTCATTGGATGAAATCAAAGAAGAACATGTTTTGTCCTTTTTCCTTAAAGAAGAACAGCAAAAGCGTTCAAGGACATATTGCGGTCACATAGCGTCAGCCCTTAAAGAGTTGGGGGATTTATACGACATGAAAAAAGTATTAGGTTATTTCCCTGATTTGAAATATGAAAGGAAAAACTTCAACTATCTTAAGGATGATGAAATCAATGTGATAAAAAATGCTTTGTCAGACTCTAACAATATTTTGACTTTCAGGGAAAAAGCTATAGTTTCATTGGCCTTATATACTGGCATAAGAGGATGCGACATTGCCAACTTGAAATTGACAGACATAGATTGGAAGAAGGAACGAGTCAGCTTCGTCCAGGAAAAGACTGGTAATCCGATAGTGTTGCCCCTTCTTCCTCATGTTGGAAACTCATTGTTTGATTACATACGTAATGAACGGGACAATGAGGCCGGATCCGTGTATCTGTTTCCCAACAAGAAGAATGCGACAGAAAGGTTGGAGAACAAAAGTATCGGCACCATTGTCAATACAGTCTTTGAGAAACTAAACCTTAGAAAAGGTGAATCCGGGCGTGGAGTCAGCGTATTTCGGCACAACCTCGCCTCTAAATTACTTGGTAAAGGTACCGAGATTAGGGTCATCAGCCATATTTTAGGACATATCTGTTCTTCATCTATAGTCCCATATATAGATGCTGACATCCCTCATCTGAGAGAATGCGGAATCAATATTGAATGTTATCCAATAAGAAAGGAGTTGTTCGAATGAAAACAGATTCACATCTACCCCAATTTGCAGATTTGATGTCTGAATATGTCAATTTCATCTCTGGTATCGGAAAATGTGACTATATAACCCGCATATACCTGAACTCTTTCGCCAAGTACTGTATGAATCATGGCGGAGTGCTGTCGGATGATATTATCTCCGGATGGGCATCAAGGACAGATAAGGAAAGCTATTATACAAACCGTAACCGATGCATTATTTTGAGGCGCTTCATCCGTTATATCCGGTCGAAATATGGGGCACCGTTCAAATTGCCATCATATCCTCCGGACATAAAATACACACCTAAGCCAAAGCGTACTCTTGTTTCAGAACAGCCATACTCTTATTCCGCAATATCCCATATAGTCAAGAAATATGAACTTTACAAAAGAGCCTCTGGAAAATTCAGTAGGCGGACAATGGACAAGATTCGCCGTTTCAATGACTTCTGCGCCCAAAATTATCCGTCAGCCGAAGCTCTTACAGAAGAAATTGTCCTTGATTATTGCAAGAAGAAAAAAACGGAATCCGCAAAGTCATGCAATAACAGAATTGTAGGTGTCAGAGGATTTCTGAAATATGCGAATAGCCGTGGTTTCGTAAATATTCCTCTTCCATCCACCATTCCAAGAGTCAATGTCACATCATTCGAACCACATCCGTTTACTCCAGAAGAGCTTGCAAGATTCTTTAATGAAGCGGACAATCTCGAACCTCCAATAAATTGCCGTGACATGAGGGCTGCGCTTATGAAAGTGGAAGTTCCGGTCTTTTTCCGACTTTTGTACAGTACAGGGATGCGTACAACAGAAGCCCGTCTGCTCAGAGTAGAAGACGTGGACTTGCAATCCGGTGTTATAAATATAAGATACACAAAGAGCATAGATGAACATCGGGCTGCCTTGCACGAATCCATGTGGTCGCTATTGCAGATGTATAATGTCAAAATGGAAAATCTCATGCCCGGAAGAAAGATATTCTTTCCTAACGAGTACGACAAACCATATTCCGGAGAATGGGTAACGGCAAGTTTTAAGAAAGTATGGAAGAAAGTCAGTACGGCACACGCAAGAGCATATGATTTTCGCAGTCACTATGCGGTCGTGAACATAAACGGTTGGGATCACTGCGGCATTGAATGGATGGACAAACTCTTATATCTCAGCCGTTCCATGGGACACCGTTACATTCAAAACACATTATATTATTACAGGCTTGTACCGCTGTTTGCACACCAGTTGGAAAATCTGACAGGAGGTGGGTATGAAGAACTTTTACCTGATTTAAACGACTATTTTGAATATGAAGACTAAAGCAGAACATTCAATTATCGCCGATGCCATCCATGAGTGGCATACGGTTTATCTTCCGTGTATAAGGAATCTGAGCCATAACGCTTTAAAATCATACGGAGAGGGAATGGGAATCTATATAGATTTCCTTGAATCCTCGAAGGGAGTCACATCAAATACCATTTGTGGGGAATGCTTCCGTAAGGACTGGATTGAAGAATGGATTGCATGGCTGAAAGAAGTAAGAAAATGCAGCCCGCAAACATGCAATCATCGTCTCTCCATATTGAAAAATTTCCTCCGTTTCCTTGCGCACAAGAAAATCCAATTCATAAAATATGATTGTGATGCCGCTGAAATAAAAAGAATGCAGCAACCTAAAAAACAAGTGGAAGTAATCACAAAAGATACAATCAAACGGATTTTTGCAAGCATCAATACACGGACATTGATAGGTAAGAGGGATTTTGCCTTGTTCAATCTTTTATATAGTACCGGAACAAGAATAGATGAAATATTATCATTAAGGCTGTCGGCACTGCACCTGGATGAAACGAAAAGTTACATTCTTGTTTTGGGTAAAGGGAATAAACAACGTACCATTTATTTGTTGAACAGCATGGTAAAAATACTGAAACATTATGTGAAGTTGTTCCATCCGGCCAATCCGTTACCTTCTGATTTTGTATTTTTCCCCATATATGGCCATGCAAACAAAAAAATCACTTCAGAAGCGATTAGCAAGCGGTTGAAAATGTATGTTAGAATTGCGTCTCAGGGGCTACTTGAAATTCCTGCGGATTTTCATTGCCATAGTTTTCGGCATGCACGGGCTACCCATTGGTTGGAAGACGGTGTAAACTTGGCGCAGATACAAAAACTATTGGGGCATGAGAGCATCGAAACGACAATGAAATACGTAGGAGTTTCATCAGAACAAATGGTACAAGCTTTATGCTCTATGGAAGACAATCTGACTTTAGGCGTTGAAAAGAAATATAAGAAAATCAGAAATAAAGATTCATTAGCAACAGTTCTTGGATTGAGATAATACTTAGTAATAAATGAGTGACTGTTCTTGAATAATGGAACAATCACTCTTTATTATCTGCTACTAAAATATAACAATTTACTGATATTCAATACAATAAAAAGTCAAGTTGGGATAATATTTTGGTTTGGATAATGTGGTTTAACACGGTTTGAGTATCACACTCCGTATCCTTCAGGACATTGCGGTAAGCAAGCAGAATCTCATCCATCGAGACCATCTCCCACATCGGGAACATACGATGTGCTATGCTTCGCATCGACTCCCTGTTCTCGGCTGTCATTGCAATCTTCAGATCGACAATATCCTTCTCGCAGGACTCTATCATCGTTCTCAATATTTTCTTCTTGTCCGATACATTGGCAAGTATCATTGAGAAGTCCGTATCACTGCCTGGTTCGCGGCCCTTGACTACTGAAGCAATGACCTTCAACAGTTCATTCATGGAGAACGGCTTGAAGATGCAACCGTCAAATCCAGCCTCAAGAAGTGCTTCACGCTCACTTTCGCTTCGTGCTGTCATTGCCACTATCGGAATATCCTTAGAGTTACCGATGCGTGATTTGCGGAGCAATTCAAGCAACTTGAATCCATCGGTATTCGGCATCTGAATATCGCTCAAAAGCAGGTCGTAGTTCTTCTTACGCAGTTCCTCGGTCAGTTTATCTACCTTGCTGCATATTGTACACGATACTCCATTACGCTCCAACATCTCCTTTACAAGTTCAAGTTGCAGCATATCATCATCGATGGCGATGACATTCTTCGGTAGGTGCAGAGATGCGTCAAACGAAACGCTTTCCTCTTCTATAGGCTCATTGGTAACAGGTAGAGGTAAAGTAACTGTAAATGTCGTGCCTTTATTCAATTCACTCTCTACATTGATTGTTCCGCCAAGCATTGTTACTATTCCGTGGGCGATTGGCAGACCAAGACCATAACCATCCGAGTTCTCTGCATTTGCGGCACGCTCGAATGGCAAATAGATACGCTTCATCATCTCTTCGGTCATACCCATACCCGTATCGCTGACTTTCATTGTGAATGTGCCGTCCATATAGGTTACATTGAATCCGATATGTCCTGCGGAAGTGAACTTGACGGCATTGGCAATAAGGTTGTTGATGATTTGCTCTATTCTATCGACATCGCCTTTGACTACTGTATCAACACCTATGAACTCATGCTCAAAGAGAAGCCCTTTATCATTGATAGGCTGTGTGGCACCGTCCACCACACGATTCAGTAAATCGGAAATTCGGAATGGCACAGGGTGCATAGTCTCTTTCGCTTGATTAAGACGATAGACATCGAGCAGGTTGTTTACAAGGTGCAGTATATGCTTGCTGCGACCTAATACCTTTTTCAGTTGCAGATTGCGTTTCTTCTTCTCCCGTGTGTCCATGGCCAGATCTGTATAACCGATAATGTTGTTGAGTGGCCCTCGTATATCATGTGAGATGGTAAGGATAATCTTATTACGCATTTCAAGTAACTCAGCGTTCTTGCGGTTACTCTCCTCTAACTTGCGTCGGCCACGCTCTTTCTTGCCATAGTCACGCATAATGACAAAATACGAGGCTATAAGAGCAATGAAAATAAAAGCCGTAATGCTTCCTAAATAAACCTTTGTTCTCTCGCGAGTCTTAATAATCTGTTGTTCCCTTGCTTGAAGATCCTCCGTTACACGCCCGTCCATTGCAGCAATAAGGTCCTTCAATTGCTGGTTGATTACATAATTGCGATGAGCAAGGCTGTCTGCCGTTTCAGAGAGTTGACGGCTCTGCTCGGACTGCTTCTTGATAACATCCCGATTAAGGGTATAAAGTTTTGTGGTTGTCGTGGATTGCGGTTTATCCTTCTTCTTGAAGAGACCCAGGAAACCACTCTTCTTCTCAGCTTCCTGCGTACTCTCATATGCTATGACGGGAACACGCTCGGCAAGTTCTTCGCCGAGTTCTACCTGCTTTTCAAACAGCTTGGAGATATTGAAGAGTTGGATTTCTTTCTCTGCCATCAACACCCGTAGGCTATCTATCCGTTCACCGGAATAGTAATCCTTGAACTCACAAAGGATGCTATCCACCTTGAGGCGTTTGGCACGATAGAGAGTTGTGTCGGCTCTTTCCCATTCGAGAATGGTTTCACCGAACATAGTAAGGTCGAGCATATGTACATATGCCTCATGCACACTTTGCCGGAGACGGTGAATCTCTTTCACTTCACGCTCCAATCTGTTCATTTGTCGCCATTCGTGCAGGTACGTATATACGATACCACCAATTAGGGCGACAATAATAGTATAGCCAATGGCTATCTTCCTTTCTATTTTCATTGCGTCCTATATTTAAGTCGGGTTAGTCCGAACTGTTTATCATATATGCCTAATGTGCAAAATTACTAATAAAGCAAAAAATTAATGTTGCTTTATCATTTTTTAATAGCATTTCAAGGCATTTTTAATATAAAACGCTATAAATGATGAAGATATTGTAATAAATATGGAGCGATAGCATAAAAAAAGCCATCATACTCGTTAAGAATATGACAGCTGTCTATTACGGTTATACCATTATGGGATTGACCTTCATTGTCGTAAGGTTGAGATAGAGTCCGTGATGCTCTATCATACCGTGTCGGAACATCTTCCAGAGGATATTGCAGCCAAGCTGTGCCAATGTGGAGTTGATGAACAAGTCCTGCTTCTCCAAAGCCTCGGCAAGCGAACAGCTCGGACCGGAGTCCTCTTCCTTGATTCGGGCATACTTTACCAACTTTGTGATGACCTTCAACGATGGTACGGTCTGGTAGATTTGAGAAGTAGGTTGCTTTATCTTCTTTGGGATACTGCCCAATACAACCTGTCCCGATGTTTGCGTATTGCCGAAGTCAAGCCAATACAGTGGTGTCTGATAGTTTGTATAATTATACTGTGGCAATGCTTTGAGTACATTCCAGAGGTCTATTCTCGACTTTATATTGTCCGTACAGGTTATGGTTATATTGGCAAGATGTTCCTGTCGTACATCTTTCATATTGGAGGGATAGAACGCCGGCATAGCCTTCCAGTCATTCCCGAAGAAGTTGTTGATGCGTGTTATCAGGCAATTCGCCTTATTCAGTCCCAAGTCGGAATATCCGAAGAGTTGTCGTCCTATGTTGGCTTCAGTTACAATATCAGGATCGTATAGCGTTACGAATAGTCCCGGATGTCCGAGGGCACGAAGTGTTACATCCAATCGTGCAAGGTTTGTCAATACTTGCGAGCCTGTACCTCCACCACCTATAAGGTTTACCGTTACGGGGTGTTGTGGATTGAGCAGATAGCTGTCGGTATAATGTACTCTTTTCATCGTAGTATATCTTTAAGTTTCAAATTCTTTAGAGGCTTTAACTCTTCGAGGTTGAAGGGAGCATCCTTTGCTGCCTTTGTTACGAGTACAAGGTTGCTCTTTGTGGGATTTCCGTTACCTCCGAGGTGTGAGAACTCCGTGAGCCAGAACTTCTTTTCCCAATACTCAAGTAATTTGTCGTAGGTAATCTCTGTCGGCTTGTCAATCTTTGCCGAGCCAAGACAGACGCTTGACCCCGTGACATTGAAGAACGGAGCCGCGTAGAGTTCTGTTTCAGGCTTCAGCTCCTTGTCTATGTATGCGTAGATATTCATACGCTCATCACGCACCTCATAGATGACACCGGGCAGGTTGTACTCGGCATTCTCAATATGTAGCGACTCCTTGAAGAACATCATACGCTTTTGTGGCGGGTTGTACCAGATATATTTCTCGTAGCCCTTGCGGGTATCACTCCATAGCATATTTGTTGGGATGCGACCATGCGGTGTGCTGCTGTGCCTTTCGGAATATCCCTTGATGAGTTCGTTGATGAAGTCCACCGTTACGGGACGGCCTTCGCTCATAACACCCTCATTATCTATGTTCCGTACTTCAAGGAAGTATGTATCTCCTCCATCTGTGGAGTATGCTATCAATGCCGCACGGGGGCGCAGCATCGTATTTATCTGCTTGGTAAGTTTGTTGGTATCCATAGTGATTATCGTATGTAGTGAATAAAATCATCTGCCCACTTGAAAAACCTTTCGGGGTAGGTATCTTCAAGTGTAAAAACCTTGTCGGTCGTTGGAGAGACGGCAAAGGTTGATGCAGGAATAATATCGTATGACTCCTGACGGGAGGAATTATAGAAGTCGATAAGGTGTTCCGTCATTATATCATCGCTATCATAGACAACCCTTATCTGCTGTTCGAGTGTCATCGGCAGATAATCGGGCTCCTCATCGTAGAACGGGTCATAGCCATAGTACATGATGGCTTTCTCCGTCTTTATGAACTCAAGTCCTCTTCTCAGCAGTTCGATAAGACCTTGTTCAAAGCCATTCTTACACTCATATTCTTCTATAGCTTTCGGCAGGTTCTTGTAGTAGGACTTTCGCCACACCCTGTCGAGGAGTTTATATGCTCTACCATCCTTGTATGATTTCACGAGCTTTTCCCTCGCTCGCCTCTCTTTGGCATCTTCATCCTCATAGCAGCCTTCAGTCAGCATATCAATAGCCCAGTCCATATCTGACTCATCGTTGATAGTGGTTATACCGTTCTCTTTCATGAAATTATGATAGAATGTGATGACAATGCGTCTGAGTGTGGGATTCAGTTCCTCCACAAACTTTACAGGGAAGTAATACAGTGTGTACTCACCCCAAGTATGTGTGTTCCACACATTGAAGTATAGACAGCCATTGTCATCCTCAAGGTTGAGATACATGCCGCTTTTATTTACGAGGTCGTTCATCTCATTGTAGAGATTGACAATACCTTCACCAATAGTTCTGCCTGGCGTATGCTCCGCCTTTACATTCATAAGTTCGGCATAGCGGAAATAAGAATCACGCAGGTATTCGTAATTCTCCTGCGTGATTAGGTTATAACTGTTTCCGCTATAGCTCTCCCTCATAATAGTCTGTGGTGCTATGGGGAGAATAGGTGTCTTTAGAAAAGAATTACGGCACCCGTTGGCGCCGTAACTCTCTCTACTCTTGTCACACCGTATCGTACCTCCCGCTTGGTCGATGCGATTATCATCCTCGCGAGCTGTTCCGACTGATGTTCGTCCAATGGTCTGCATGACTTCTTCTTTTTAGTGTCCTTACTCATAGTTCTCATCCTTTTGTTCCGATGGTTGTCTTGAACTCATATACAGCCTTGTCATCCTTGATGGTCGGGCCGTGTACGGTTGCTGTGGTCAGTTCTGGATAGATGTTCGAGTAGAAGCTCATAACACTCTCCGGAGAGTCGTTCGGATTAGGATCAGGAAGTGTAATCATCTCTGTACCTTTCTTGAAGGTGAATGATCGCTGCATTTCGTTTCTTAAAAGTGCCATAATCTTAAACTGTTTGGGCGTATGCCTGTGAATAATGATTTTCTAACATTGACTGAGGGAAGTCGGGATATTCCTCATAATCCTCGGGGCGATATGCAGGGCCTTCGTGCATATATGCCTGTTCGTAATCCTCGGGCATAGGAGGCTCCTCCTGGTGTGGGAACATCGGAATCTCACCCTGCGGATAGTGAGGATGCTGCTGTCCTACATTTTGAGGTGGATAACCGCCTTGTGGTGCGGTGAACATAGGCTGCCCGCCATACTGAGGCTGTGCTGGTTGCTGAACAGGTCGTTGCATAGGCTGCTGCACGGGACGCATTACCGTCTGCTGAGGCTGTGGCGGCATCTGTCGTGGTGCAGCCTGCGGCTGGATAGTCTGCTGTGCAGGTTGCGATGCCACATTCTGCGGTTGTACCACTTGTGGAGCAGGTGCTGGAGTCTCTTCCATCATCTCAAAGAGCGAGCCTTGGTTCATCGCCTTCTTCTGTGCGGCAATCTTATCATCTACCTCCTTCTGCTTGTCGGCAGTGGCATACATACGAGCCTGTTGGAGTGCGGTGATGGCATCCTTATGATTCTTGGCAGTGATCAGCTCCTCTGCCTTCTTCATATGCTTCTCGTACTTCTCACGCTTCTCCTTCTCCTCTTTGGTCTCCTTAGCCTTGGCATCCTTTGCCGCCTTGCTGTTGGCGGCAGCCTTGTCTGCCTGTTTCTCGAACTCCATCAAATTGGAGATAAGTCCCGTAGCCTTGCGTATAGGCTGCATGATGTGTTGCAGGAACTCTGCATCCATCTCTTCGGGAGTGCCCGTTAGTGTCAGCGGAACGATGTGGTTCTGGGCTTCATCTTTCAGTCCGTTGGCCTTCGGCAGTGTTGATACAGTAAGTTGTCCGTTCGCTTTGCGGATGACGAGCGTAAGATCTACGCTCTCGGTCATCATCTGTGAAATTGATGTGAAAAACATAACTTTATGATTTAATGTTAATACTGAATTATTTTCTTGTGATGTTCACTGGTTGAAGAACTCTGCAAGCAGTCTGTTACGGTCAGGATGCTTGCTTATCTCCAGAATGGGATTGAGCAGCTCCGATATATGTACTGGACCTCGTGAGCCTCTTGGCGGCAACTTGATTTCAGGTTCAGTGACCTTTACTCTTCTTCTACGTACCACAGGCATCTGCATCGGTGCCATCGGTACACTTGCGATGATTGCTTGATTCATAGCTTTATCTTTTATTATATGGTTAATACTCGGACTTTGGCAGTCCGTTGAACTACGAGGGCGTTACGGCTAATGCTTCCGGTAAGGCAAGGTTTTCGGGGAAAATACCGCAGCACAGCGAGGATGATTTTCTCCGAAACCACCTGTGGCCCGACCTTGCTGTCCGATAAGAAGCATTGGCCAACTTTGCCCTGTAGTTCATCGGCTTGCCAATGGCTGGTATAAAAAGAGCCGTCCGAGAAGGACAGCTCCAATGTTCCATATTCTTACTTAAGGATATGTATGGTTTATATTGTTGTAGAGACCTTTTCATTATCTGTAGATTCAGAAGACCAAGAAACTGAGGATAGCAAACAGTATTAGTGCTGCCATTACGATACAGGCAATCTTGTATATGAATCGGAAGAAGCCGGGGAAACATACGATGGCTACCGCAGCCCATACGGGTGATACACCTCTTGTATAGAGATAGCTGAAACCTAATGCTGCTACTACGGCTAAGAGTATCATACCTATCCACTTTATTCTCTTTCTTACGATTGGGTCATTTGTTTTCATATCCTATATTATTTAGTGGGAACAGTCGTTCCCGATTTCGTGGGCTTGGATGTGAAACGCCTCCACCTGCAAGGTTTTCGGTAAAAATACCGCAGCAGTGCGAGGATG